>PMMJ01000186.1:7958-8679 GCA_003162255.1 Acidobacteriaceae bacterium
CTCGATCTCTACGATCCCGACCGGGCGCAGAACATCACGTACCTGGGCGACGTACGTTCGTGGAATGCTTTCATGGAAGCGGTTCGCGGGCCGATGAATGTGCAGAAGAGCCTGGCGGGCGGCGGCGTTCGCATCCTGACGCAGACCGTGACTTCGCCAACGCTGGCGGCACAGATTCGGAGTTATCTTGAAACGAATCCGATGGCCAAGTGGCATGTCTACGAGCCAATCAACCGCGACAATGTTTATGAAGGCGCGAAGCTTGCGTTCGGCGAACCGGTCGAGACGCGCTACGACTTGTCGAAGGCCGACGTGATCGTTTCGCTTGATGCCGATTTCTTGTACGCGGGATTCCCTGGCTCAGCGCGCTACACGCGCGACTTCGCTGCGCGCCGCAATCCTGATGGGAACATGAACCGGCTGTATGTGGTCGAGAGCACGCCCTCGTCTACGGGGATGAAGGCGGATCATCGGCTGCCGGTGCAGGCGAGTTACGTCGAGACGTTTACAAAGACCTTGGCGGCGGCTCTCGGAATTGCGGTAAGTGGGTCCGAATCCCGAGGGGCCTCTGGTTTCGACAAAGCGGTTGTGGCTGACCTGTCGGCGCACCGCGGCTCAAGCGTAGTAATTGTTGGTGACCATCAGCCGCCTATGGTTCATGCGCTAGCGTATGCAATCAACGCGGTGCTTGGCAATACCGGCAAGACGGTTTTCTATACCG
>PMMJ01000290.1 GCA_003162255.1 Acidobacteriaceae bacterium
GGTTCGGGGGGCTGCTGTGCGGCACTATGAACTATACCAACCCCTGGTTAAGCAGTAGCAAATAACTCTCCATCGGGGCGCTGAACCTCCTCAGGCGCAAACTGCAACGTGCATATTTTCAATATGTTACAGAATATCGTTAACATTCATCCAAGCCCCGTCCGCTGGCGGGGCAAAAAGTGGACAACTTTTTCCACCGGCTGGGAATTCCGCCGGGTCGAATTGCCATACGCTCAATCGTACTGCGGCCGGCCCCGGCACGGATTGGGCGAGGGTACCAAGGGGTAACGAGTGGTTCTTGAGCCGCCTTTTCAGCATGTAAGATAAGGAAATCTGAATGGCTTCTGTATGGCACCGCAAACTGGCGCGCGTATCCCGTATGGACTGGGAAGAGGTACGGGTGCGCCTAGGGCAGGAATTTCACAAGCAGACCGACCTGCTCATCTCCCGCCTCGGCGTGCGCAGTGGGGCGATTCACCTAAACGCGGATCCCACGGTACGGCAGGGACAATTCTTTTTTTCTCTTACTGAAACTTCAGAGCGCGCGGAATTATTGCGCAAGCACCTGCCTGACGAAGCAACCGAAATTCTGCGCGAGGCCGATGAGATCTGCGGCCATCGTTTTCGATTGCTCGGCTACGAGAATCTTGCCTTCGCTCTCGACCGTGGCACTAGCCGAGACATCGATTGGCATCTCGATCCGGTGCATGGCAAGCGCGCGCCGCTCGATCCCTGGTTCAAGATTCCTTTTCTGGATTTCGCGGTGGCCGGCGACCACAAGGTCACGTGGGAACTGAATCGGCACCAGCACTTGGTGACGCTGGCCAAGGCGCGGCTGCTGAGCGGCGACGAAAAGTATGCTTACGAACTGACGGCGCAATGGCGCAGCTGGATCAAGGCGAATCCATATCCGTTGGGCATCAACTGGGGCAGCACTCTGGAGGTTGCCTTCCGCAGTTTGTCGTGGATATGGGTGGACCAATTGCTGGCGGGAGCATCGGAGCAGGCGGAGTTTCGCGCGGGGCTTTCTTCGGAGTTTCGCTCTGAACTATTGCCGGCGCTCGCTTTTCACGGGCGTTATATTGAGTGCTATCTATCTACTTACTTTTCTCCGAACACGCACCTGTTGGGGGAAGCGGTAGCGCTGTTCTTTCTGGGCACGCTGTACCCGCAAATGCCGGGGGCCGCGCGCTGGAAAAAATCGGGTTGGCAGATTGTGCTGCGCGAGGCAGAGCGGCAAGTGCGTCCGGACGGCGTTTACTTCGAGCAATCTCTGTACTACCACGTTTATGCGCTCGACTTCTTTCTCTATGCGCGGTTTCTCGCGGTCCGGAATGGAATGGAAATTCCACAGGCTTTTGACGCGGTGCTGCGACGAATGCTGGATGTAGTCGCGGCGCTGGCGCAGGCTGGACCGGCGGAAGGCTTCGGAGACGACGACGGCGGGCGACTGTGGAATCCGCGGCGCAACCGGACTCAGCAAATGGTGGATCCGCTGGCGCTCGGTGCGGTGATTTATTCCACGGAATTTCCCGCGGCCAGGCTGACGGAGGAAGCGATTTGGTTGTTTGGCGATCAAGCCGTCGAAAGGCTTTCGACCACACCAACAATCCCGGCCGCGCATTCGATCGCTTTTCCCTATGGCGGCCTTTACGTGTTGGCGGATTCTCAACCGTACGCGCAGGCGATTGTGGTGGATGCCGGTCCGCAAGGCGTGGGCCGCTCGGGACACGGACATGCCGACGCTCTCAGCCTGCGTCTCTCCATGCACGGACGGCGCTGGCTCGTGGACTCAGGCACCGGTGTCTACATTTCGAAAGATCCCGCGGACCGCAACACGTTTCGCGGGACGGGCGCTCACAACACAATGCGCGTGGATGGAATGGACCAGGCGGTTGCGGATGAGCCTTTCTCCTGGACTCACATTCCGACCACGCAAGCGGAAAACTGGATCGCCGGAAAAACCTTCACCTACTTTGTGGGCAGTCATAATGGATATGCGCGGCTCGCGGATCCGGTCGTGCATCGGCGGCACGTGCTAAATCTAAAGATCGCGGGTGGTCTGTGGCTGGTGCGCGACGTCGCGCTCGGCCGAGCGGAACACGAACTCGAGTTGCGATGGCACTTCGCGCCCGATCTCGAAGTTCGGAGCGCCTACCCGGGACGAGTGGAAATATCGAAAGCGGGCGCTGCGTCGGGTGAACCGGCGCTTAGTTTAATCGTTCAGGAAGAAACGGTCTGGCACACGGCGACGGAAGTTAGCAGGACTCTGCTCTCGCCCGCTTATGGCGCACTCCAGCCCGCCCCATTGGTGCGATGCCACGCTCGAGTAACGCTGCCGGCAGAGACGGCAACAGTATTCGTGGCGCGCTCTGTCGCCATCTGGCAGAAGGATGAATCCCCTGTCGAACAACAGTTCGAGCCACGCCTGGCCAGCATGGCGCAGGCGGCGGTGCAGGTCTACGAACTCGACTATTATGACGAGAGCCACGGATTCTTTTTTGCGCTCGGCGACAGCCCGTGGAGTTTCGGTCCGTGGTCTTCGGACGCAAGAGTGCTGTATTGCCGCATTGAAAAAGAGAAGCTCGCGCACCTGGTCGCGATCGGCGGGACGTACGTCGCGTGGCAGGAACAGCCTCTGCTGAAGGCGGGGGGGCCATCCGCATTTTTCGAGTGGCGCAAGCAGGATGCAGTGATGAATGCGCCGGGCGAATTTTCGGTTACGTCTTTGTTCGAAAAGCTGACGTCCGAAGGGCTGACGGGCGGCGCGCCTTCATCGTCGGCGG
>PMMJ01000358.1 GCA_003162255.1 Acidobacteriaceae bacterium
TCTGACTTTCTGGCACTAATTTGATCAGCCCTCGGGCCGCCTAAGACGAATGGCGCGGAACTCTTCACCGCCGTACGCACGAGTCGGCACTGTTCCAACTATCGGTAAACAGCAGGCGATAAGGAAGGACTTTCTTGGCGCTACTGCAGCTTCGCGTACTCGGCTTTGGCTTCCTTCAGGATGGGGATGTCAGGGTCGGCGTCTTTCCAGAGGGTGAGGAAATCTTGGTCACGGCTGCCTCACGGATTGGATTCTTGCAGGAGAACCACGTCGGAATCGTAGTGGCCGCGCAGGACGGCAAGGCTCTTCCCGTCCGGCGACAGGCTGAACGACCAGATTTGCTCCGACTTGAAATCTGTAATCCGATGGCCGGCAGAACCGTCCAGCGGCTGCACCCATAAGTTGCCCACATTGTTTTCCCCGATCACATAAGCTACGGACTTCCCGTCAGGAGTGAACTGCATGCCGCTCGCATAACGGCTGGCATCAATCGCTCGCGACACACTGGATGATGCGAGGTCAAATACTGCGGTCTTCGACGTCCACTCTGGCGCTCTCGAAAACTCAATTGCCAACTTCTTGCCGTCTGGCGAAACGCCCAACCCATATATGTAACCTTGGGGATTCACCCCAAACACTCGTGCAGTCCTGCAATTCCCAACTCGGAGAGATCCCGGATGTTTTCACGAGCGCCCAAAATGCGTGTAGTTCCATCCCTTGCGCCACATCCAGTACAGACGAACGGCTAATCGACGGGCCATCGCTACCTTGGCGATCTTCCGTCCTCGCCGCAGCTCCAGATGGAAAAACTTGCCACGCAGATCCGAAGGAGAGTGGAGATCGGCGTCGCAAACAAGTGCTGTCGAAGAGTTCAGCAGGTGAAGCGCATCCTCAAGACCAAAGTCCTCCCGAATCTTCCTTGCTTGGTCACATAGCCCGCCCGCAGGATCCGGTCCGTGACCATGTCATTCGCCTGCATGTAACCCACGGAAACTTCGACCTTGGCGTTCCGGACCCAACTGGAAAATGAGCAACAAGGAGAGGATGACTGCTCCTTCAAAAATGGTCAGCGCCCAAGGATAGCCAAGCCGGTTGCGTAATGCGTATTCGATCGATACGGCAGGCGAAGCAACCAGCACTCCAAGCTGGTACACCAGGCCGGGGAAAAGGCTGCGAGCTGCATCGGGCGATAATTCACTCAGGTGGGCCGGGATCACACCAAACGCTCCCTGCACCCCTGCCTGCATCAGGCATGCTCCCGAGATCAGGGCTGGTACGGAAGCGCCAAAGGCCCAGGGGCGCAACACAGCCAGAGATACGCAAAGTGCCAGCATGATGCTGCGTCGTCGTCCCAGCCGTTCCGAGATCTGTCCAAACAGAAGGGCTCCCGCAATGGCGCATGTGTTGTAGAGGATGGTGATGTCGGACACGGTGTTTCGCGTGAGCCCGTGAGCGGATCGCAGAAAGTCCGGATACAGATCCTGCGTGCCATGGGAAAGGCAAGACATAAACGTCATGAGGAACAGGAGATAAGCGAAGCCGCTCCGGTGTTTCCAGAGCACGAACAGGATTGAACGGATCGAGCCGGTGCGGTTCTCCTGCCAGGCAGCCGATTCGGGGGCGTGAAGCACCAACAGGCTGGTCAGGAGAGCCAAGGGTATTCCTACGCCGAACATGGCACGCCACCCATAGCGTGGCAGAACCGTCTTGATGGCGATGGCAGCCAGCAGGTACCCGACGGGATAACCGCTCTGCATCACGCCGGAGAGAAAACCTCGACGCCGCAGCGGAGCGCTTTCCATGGCCAGTGACGCGCCCGTTCCCCAATAACCGCCCATGCCAATACCGTAGAGCGCTCGCAGAACCGCAAACGTCGCATAGTTGGGAGCGAATGCGCTCAGCAGCGTGACAACGGAGAAATAGAGTACGCATAGGACCAGCGGAATCCGCCGCCCAAAGCGGTCTGCCAGCGCCCCGAAGAAGAATGCGCCAACCGGGCGCATGGCCAGGGTGATGGAGATGGTCCAAACGATCGCACTTTTTTCAACTCGAAAATGGGCAGCCAGTAAATCCACCAGAAAGATGACGACAAAGAAATCAAAGGCGTCGAGAACCCAACCAAGGATTCCTGAAGCCACGGCGTACTGCCAGCCGGGAGTGTCAACCACACTCCCGATGGGGCGGCCATTTCGATTTTCCGGGTGAGAACTGAGCATGGGTTTATCGAATCATGGAGTGACTATGGGCGCGGCGTTCGACGGCACTTCCCGAAACAGCCGGAGTGGTGTGTGACTCTGCCTCACTATTCCGCATCCCTCACGCAGCGGAACCCCAGCGTGCCAGCCCGATCCTTGCTCGGCGCCATCAAGAGGAGCTTGCCGTGCTGGTCGAGACGATACGCCTGCGGGAAATACCATACGGAACCTTGCGGCTGGTAGTAGCTTCCGCCGCGGAGCACGCCGGCGCGAGAATGCTCGTCGGTGAATTCGTCGGTCCACTGCCACACATTGCCCACGAGGTCCGCAACTCCAAAAGGGCTTGTCCCTCGAGGATGAGCGTCTACGTCGTCGGGGCCACGAAGGGAGCGACCCTTATCCGGAAGCGGTGCGGCCGCGGCATCCCACGCATTACCCCAGGGATAGAGTCTCTCGTCGCCTCCTTGCGCGGCATATTGCCATTCCCACTCATGCGGAAGCCGCTTGCCTGCCCATGCGGCATAGGCGCGCGCGTCCTCGAGAGAGACCCATGTCACCGGCTTCTTCTCCCATCCGGCTGGGTAGGCGCCGTTCTGCCAGTCGCGCAGAAAGTCCAAGTCGTCTTTTGGGTGGTAGTGAGTTGCGTCTAGAAACTTCTTGAACTCAGAATTTGTGACCGGATACTTATCAACCCAAAGAGCATCCTCGTGCAGCGTGTGCAGATGATGGCGGCGCGGCGAATCTTCCCACGGATATTGCACGTCTACTCCGATGTCGTTGAAGCCTTCCGTCTCGATCCCGCTTACTCGGAAAACAAAATCTCCGGATGGGATCTTCACCATCCCTTCCGGAGCCTTTCCGGCTGGCGTAGTTTTGGCAATCGGAACGATCTGCTGCTGCAAAAACTTCCAGTCACTCGAATAGCTGGCCAGCGGTTTCGAAGCGAGGGTCTTCATCTCTTCGATTAGCGCCGGGAGTTTGCCGTCGAGTGCGTCGGGGGTTGCAAGGATCGCCCCGAACCCGTGCGCTTCAATGGGGAAGGACAGCAGTGCGCTTTCACCAGTGATCTGGGGGGTTAGTTCAACACCATGCCATAAATCGAAATACCGGAGACCGGTTTGAGCAGGAACTCGTAGCTGACGCCCATCGGCGCCGGTCTGATTACGATTCACGACCGTCCACAGAGTTTTCTTTCCGAGGGGCCAGCGGCTGGCATAGATGCCATATTGTTCCGTGGGAGCATAGGGCTGCCAATCTGGGCTGACCAGAAAATCCGATGTGGCGCGCTCGATCTTCGCGACCCGGCGAAGAGCCTCGGCATCGCGCGGAACAATGCCGTTCCAGATGCCCCACACGTTTTCCCAACTTTCGTATCCGACGCCGTTGAAAAATGCGTACTGAAGATTGTCCACCTTGCTGTGATTCCAGCGATCGCAGACATTTACCATGTGGCGGGGTTCGATCCACTTCAACGCACTGACCATCGGCGCCGCCGGATACTGCCAGTAACCCCACGTCATGGTGTTCCACGCCAGGGCTTCAAAAGGGAAGGGCATGGCGTGCTCCGGTTCCAGAACCAGCGGATGGCCCACTGCGTTGGACGCGGTTCGGAATGCCTGGGGCAATCCCCGGAGCGTGTCGCCATTGATCCCGTCCCCACCCACGTCAGCCAGCAATTTCGCCGATGCCGCCCAGTTGGGCAGATTGGGATCGTGCGTGCCTTGGTCCCACGGCATCACCGGGAAGAAGACTCTGACTCCACGGCGATGAAAGGCTGCAACCGCTTGCTTGACGCCCTCCACCCCTCCCGGCATGGCCCGAAGCATGTCGTATTGGCTACGATCGTCAATACCGATATTGGGGTACACCGGCCAGATCAGGACGGAATCGATCCCGCCGTAGCGTGTTTCGAGATCGTCCAGATACTTATCGACGGTGTATTGTCGCTTCTCCGGATCGTAGAAATAACGATCCTCGACCATCATCTGCGGCTGAATGAAACTGGACTGCGTCCACTTAAATTCAGGCCGCTCATATTCCTGCGCGGAGTAACCGGCCCGGATCCGCATCTCCGTGCGCCAGTGCGTGATGTCCTCAAGCCACGCTCGGTAGTCTTCGGGGGTGCAAATCCTCGGTTGACCCAACGAGGGCTTGATCGAATTGAGGCAGTCCGGACCAGGGAGTTGGTCGCCATCGGGAGAGTATCGAGTGGTTTGGGCCGTCGCGGCGAGCGTGAGCAAGACGCCGAAGAGCAAATTGCCGAGTGCTTTGCTGGAGCGCACCCAAGTTGAACGCATCAGTACCTCATGGGAAGGAAGGGCCGGGAGTTTACACGCCTGACCGTTTCGAACGCGGATTGTAGCAGATTCCCAAACTCCGCCATCTCCTAGCGGCTCCTTGTCGATTCCAGATGTGCGCGATGGTTACGATCCGTGATGCAGGTGTTGCGCCAGCAACCATGGAATCAGTTCAGGCTCTGCGTAGGCTCTGTCCCATGCGTTATGACCGACACCAGGATATTCTGTGTAACGGACATTGGCTTTGGCGGCTTGCAGCGCTTGCGCCATCTTGCGAGACTCTTCCACCGGCACCGTGTCGTCCGCGCCGCCATGAAAAATCCAGATGGGAGTGGAACCGATGCGCCTTGCGGTCTCGGCGTACGGATCAGCGACGTTGGGATCGCCCGCCAGTCCTACGTGCGCGTCGGGCACTTTTGCGGGCCCGTAAATGCCGCCGCAGATCGCGACGTATGCCGCAAATTTTCCTGGATATTTCGCCGTCATGTCCCACGTCCCGTAACCTCCCATGGAGAGACCCGTGAGATAGAGCCGATCCCGGTCGCCGTGAAATTCTCGGATCGATTGTTCGAGAGCCGCCATTGCCTGGGCCTGCATTTCCGCATGGATCCATCGCTTGTCTTTCCGGCATTGGGGCATCACGACAATGAACGGGAACCGGGAGGCGTTCGCGCGGATGGCGTGGCCAATGCCCACATCGGTAGGCTGCAGGCCGTCATCGCCGCGCTCACCTACACCGTGCAAAAACAAAATCACGGGCCGCTTTTTCTTGGGATCGAAGTCTTGGGGCACGTAAACCTGATAGCGGTAAGATTCACCACCGACGGAGACTGTCCGGTTCAGAAAGCCAGTTTCATGTTTCCGTGCAAAGGCGGTTAATGCAATCAGGCAGAGCAGTACGCCCAGTAATACTCTGCGACAGGTCCGGGTTCTCTTCATGGCGTCGGAGTTTAGCAGGAAAGAGCGTAGCTTGCGCGGCCCTAACCCTAAAAAACGCATCCTAAGAACTTCTTAGGAACTACGGACCTAGATGCGGTCGCTCGGTTTGATGAAATCTCACCAGTGTTTCCAGTTCATCGAGCAGAGGTTTTCTGTCCGCGCCAAGCACTCGAATCACTTCGGCCGTGAGCAGGGCATCCTCGTTTCTTCCAATGCGGAAATACGCATCGCAGAGCATGTAGAGTGTGCTGGGATCGGCGGTCCGCGATTTCTCCAGATACTCCGCCGCCTCTCCCCATCGCTGCTGCTGGTATCGGATTCCGCCCATTCCAATCAGGGCCAGGCTTTCCGCAGAATTGAGAGCGAGGGCGGAATGGAAGGATTCCTCAGCCGTCGCGGCTTCTCCGCACGAGAGTTCCACCATGCCAAGGTATGCCGCGATGCGAGAGGAGTTGGGCGCCCGCGCTCGGGCAATGCTCAGCACGCGTTTCGCGTCATCTTTCCGCCCCATGCTGTAATACATGGTTCCGAGCAGGTAGTGGGGCTCTCCATGATCGAGCACGTAGGCCACCGGCAACTTCGCCAGGAGCTCTAGCGCCTCCTGCTCTTTGTTCGCTTCCAGCAGCGGTTCTGCCTGCTTCCATGCTTCTTCCTCTTCCGAGCCTTTCAGTTCAGCCGAGGTGTCTACCCTGTCGGTCATTGCGTCAAAGAGTCTGGTCTCATACTGTGCTTCCTGGGTTCGGCCGCGTTGGCGATATGCCTTTGCAAGTTGGAAGTGTGCCTTGGCCAGCGAAGGCTGCAGAGCGATCGCGCGTTGCAGCGATCCGACTGCAGCATCGAACTCTCCCAATTCCACCTGCGCTCTCCCCAGTCCGTAATACGCAGGTCCGTTTGCGTATCCCTGCGCCAAGCCGTAGCGGTAGGAGTCCCGTGCCTTCTCCCAGTCGCCCAAGTTCGCTGAACACTCCGCGAAATAGAACGCCGCCTCTCCGTCGCGGGGATTGTCTTTCAAGGCCGTTTCTAAGCTGGCCCGTGCCGACTCGAAATCGGTCAAGTCGAATTGCGCCTTGCCGATATCGAAGTCGATTCGCGCCAGGCCGGGATTGAGATGGCGGGCCTTCTGAAGCCAGGAAAGCCCCTTCAGGCGCGTTTCGAGCGTGGCGTTCAGATATTCCCCATACTTCTGGCAGACCTGTGCGTCATTGGGCGCGATGCTGGCCGCCTGCGCAATGGTGTCGCGGGCGCGCTCGATATCAGACTCCATGAAGTAGGCCTGCGCCAGATAAAACAGCGGTTTGATCCTCCCCGGCCTGGCGTGGACGCTGATCCGGTAGTTCTCGACCGCCTTGGGCCAGTTCTGCTGGCGAAAGTAGACCATGCCCAACTCGAAGCGAAGATCGGGATCATCGGGATCGCTGATGAGTGTTTTTTCGTATAGTTCCTGCGCCGCGGCCAACTGGCCCGCATCGACGAGCTTCACTCCTTGTTGCAGAACCTTCGCCACGTTGGGCCGGGCTTGGCCGGCCATCAGTGTCGATGTCAACAGAAATGCGACGAGGATCCTCATCCAATCCGGCATGGTAGCACTGCGGAACGCCCGAACTCGAACCCGTTTCCTTGCGCCGGTGCGCGACGTTGACCGATGATAAGCTTCGACCGAAGTGAATATCGACCTGAATATCGAAGTGAATATCGAGAGAGTGCGGAGACATGGCTGCAATGCGTAAGCTTATTGTCATCCTGGTGACAGCTTTGACGTTCGCGCCTCACCCCGGCCCAATCGCTCCGTCCGAGATTCGCTTTGAAGAGATCGCTGCCAGGTCCGGGCTGAACTTCACCACTGCCAGTTCGCCCACTCCAAACAAGAACCAGATCGAAACCATGGTCGCGGGCGTAGCTCTGCTCGACTACGACGGCGACGGCTACCTCGACGTATATCTCGTGAATGGCGCTGCCATCCCCTCGCTCAAGAAGGAATCACCCTCCTATTGGAACCGTTTGTTTCACAATAACCATGACGGCACCTTCACCGATGTAACCGAAAAAGCAGGGGTTGCCGGGGCAGGTTATGGCATGGGCGTGGCTGTAGGGGACTACGACAATGATGGATGGCCTGACCTGTTCGTCGCCAACGTTAATGGGAACCAGTTATTTCACAACAATGGAGATGGGACTTTCACCGACGTTACCGCCAAGGCGGGGCTGCAGGGTGCAACGCTGGACGGAAAGAAGATGTGGTCGATCGGTGCTGGCTGGTTCGATTACAACAATGATGGCCTCCTGGACCTCTTCGTCGTCAATTACTGCATGTGGGAGGTTAACAAGGAACCCTACTGCACGGTCGGGGGTGGTACCCGCGGCTACTGCCATCCCCGGTACTACGCTCCAACTCACAATACTCTGTACCGAAATAACGGGGACGGTACTTTCACCGATGTGTCCGAGGAAACCGGGATCGCATTGCAATTTGGCAAAGGCATGAGTGTGTCCTTTGCCGACTACGACGGCGACGGCTTCTTGGACGCCTTTGTGGCCAACGACACCACTCGGAACTTTCTGTTTCACAATATCGGCGGAAAACGATTCGAAGAAGTCGGCGAACTGGCGGGCGTGGCATACGGGGCGAATGGTGCCGCGCTTTCGGCAATGGGTTCCGATTTCCGCGATGTGAACAACGATGGCCTGCCCGACATCTGGCACACCGCGGTGGAATTCGAAACATTTCCTGTGTACGGTAATCGTGGCCATGGAGATTTTGCCGACCTCACAGTCAATAGCGGACTGGCACGGCTGACTTCCCAAATGTCGGGATGGGGGAACGGAATCGCGGACTTCGACAACGACGGTTGGAAGGACCTGTTTGTCGCTCGCTCCAACGTCCTGGACAACATCAGCAAACTGGTTCCTGAACGGCAGTATCCAGAACGGAATTCCATCTTCCGTAATCTCGGCAACGGGAAATTCGAAGATGCGAGTCCTGAAGCCGGTCCCGATTTCCAGAAGGAAGCTCCACATCGCGGGGTGGCGTTCGGAGACATCGACAACGACGGCCGGATGGATGCCGTGGTGACCGTGCTGAACGGAGCGGTCAAGTTGTTCCACAATGTCTCCGGCGTCAACAACCATTGGATCCTCCTCAAACTGGTGGGAACCAAGAGCAATCGAATGGGAATCGGCGCGCAAGTGCGCATCACCACCGAAGACGGACGCTCGCAATGGAACGAGGTGACCACCGCTGTCGGATTCGCTTCCTCCAGTGATAGCCGGGTGCATTTCGGTCTGGGATCGAAGCGGCGCATAAAAGAGGTCGAAATTCGCTGGCCCAGCGGCATCAAGCAAGTACTTCAGGACGCTGACGTGGACCGCGTGATGGTCGTCCGGGAACCGCTTCCCGCCGACTTCAAACAACACCCGGAAAAATCCTATAATCACTAAAATGCTTTGCTTCTCCGGAGGACGCTATGGAAAGGCGTGAGTTCTTGAAGGCGGGAACAGCGGCCGGAATCATCAGCTCGGCACGAATGCTTGAGCCCCTCGCGAAAGCGCAACCATCCGCAAATAACATCGCGCCCATACCGCGGAGAGCGCTAGGCAAGACGGGCGAGAAACTTTCCATTATCGGTTTTGCCGGCATCGTAGTGATGGAAAACAGCCCATCGTTTGCCAGCAACATCGTCGCAGAAGCCGTGAACCGCGGGATCAATTACTTTGACGTAGCCCCCACCTACGGCAACGCACAGGAGCGACTCGGACTGGCGCTGCAACCGTATCGCGACAAGGTTTTCCTCGCTTGCAAGGAAGAGGACTGGAGCAGGGAAGGCTCCGCCAAGTTGCTCGACGAGTCTCTGCGGTTGCTGCGTACCGACCACGTCGACCTCTATCAGTTTCACGCCCTTTCGAAGATGTCGGATCTCGAGCAGATCTTCAGTCCCAAGGGTGCCATGGAGACTTTTGAGGCGGCAAGAAAGGCGGGCAAACTGCGGTTCATTGGGTTCTCCGCCCATTCGGTGGAAGTGGCCTTGGCCGCCATGGATCGGTATCGCTTCGACACCATTCTGTTCCCGATCAACTTCGTTCTCTACTCGCAAGCCAAGTTTGGACCGCAGGTGCTCGAGAAAGCCAGCCAGAAGGAAATGGGAATCATGGCGCTGAAAGCCATGGCTAAGTCAACGTGGCCGGCCTCTGGAAAAAACGATCACCCTCATCCCAAGTGCTGGTACGAACCTGCGGCATTTCCGGAAGAGGCCGCGATGGGTCTGCGTTGGACGCTCTCGCAACCGGTTACCGCCGCAATTCCTCCGGGCGATGAGAGCTACTTCCGGCTGGGAATGGATGTTGGTCAGAATTTTCAACCGATAACGGAACCAGAGCAGCAGCGGTTGATCGCGGGAGCCACAGGCGTCAATCCCATCTTCCATCTTGGTGCCGTCTAGATTCGCCATGCGGGTGCTGTCGATTCCCCCTCGCTCATCGATGGCTCGCAAAATCTGGTGAGGGCCGCGCCCGCCTCCGCCCTAACAACGATCCTGTCTGCAGCTCTCGACCGCGCGCTTCTTCTTTTCGCATTCAAAACGACGAAAAGGGATAATGGACATAAGTTTTGAAACGTTTTATATTTGCCAGCCGTAAGGTTGTTACCGAACCGGAGCGCATCCATGAAACTTCTCATCGCGCCTTTTGCCATTGCAGCTCTCCTGGCTGCCGCCTGCACCGTTTCAGCACAGGACACCCGTTTTCGCCCCGAACGTCAGCAGATTCCGACCCCCGGCTGCCTCAATATGAAAGGAGCGTGGGAAGGTGGATCCGCACCGTGCACTCAGAATGAGCGTGATTCCTGGTTGGCCGACCTTCGTCATTGGCGGGATGAACGCCGGATTCGCATCGGCTACGACGGCTCGCGCTACGACTTGCCTGCATTCAAGTGGACGCAGTCCAGCTTTTTCCAACCGCAAATGATGGTGGAGGACCGATATTTCTATGACCCCGTCGCTCACCGCTACACGGTGGATCGTTATCTCGACGATCTGGAAAAGCGTTACGGAGGAATTGACGCGGTGCTCATCTGGCCAACATATCCCAACATGGGTATCGACAATCGTAACCAGCATGACCTGATCCGATCCATGCCGGGAGGCATACCGGGCGTGCGGCAAATGATAGCGGACTTCCATCGGCGCGGGGTGCGCGTACTGTTTCCGATGATGATGTGGGATCAAGGCACAAGGGATTCCGGCATGCCGTGGCCCGAGGCAATTGCCAGCTTGATGGCGGAAATTGGAGCCGACGGTATTAACGGCGACACTCAGGACGGAGTGCCGTTTGCTTTTTCACTTGCCTCCGACAAGATTGGCCATCCTCTCGTCTTTGAGCCGGAGGGCGATCCGTCGGACGAAGCGCTGGCCTGGAATGTCATGACGTGGGGGCAATACAGGTATCCCTTTGTCCCGCTGGTGGACAAGTACAAATGGCTGGAAACGCGCCACATGGTGAACATTTCCGATCGCTGGAAGCGCGACAAGACGGACAACCTGCAGTTCGCTTTCTTCAACGGCGTGGGTTGGGAAAGCTGGGAGAACATCTGGGGTATCTGGAACGGCATCACGCCGCGGGATGCTGAAGCTACACGTCGCGTCGCTACGATGGAACGCGCGCTCGCCCCATTTCTCGTAAGTGCCGATTGGGAGCCGCTAGTGCCCATGTTGCGTTATGGCGTCTATGCCAGCCGATGGCCATCAGGCCAGCAGACGGTTTGGACCATTGTGAACCGCAATGAATACGATGTGGAGGGTCAACAGATTGAACTGGCGCCGGAGGAGGGCATCCACTATTTCGATCTTTATCACGGTGTCGAGCTCATGCCTGCAAAAAATCAGGCTGGCCGGAACGTGCTGAGCTTCCGTATCGAGGCGCACGGCTACGGAGCGCTTCTGGCTTCACCGGCCGCTCCCGATCCCGGTATTCAGAAACTGATGTCGAAGATGAAGGAATTGAGCGCGACTTCGCTCGCCAGTTATTCCCATGAGTGGAAGGTGTTGCCGCAGCAGATCGTACCTATCGCTGCAACCAAGCCGCCTTCGGGAGCACCCGCGGATATGGTTAAGATTCCCGAAGGAGACTTCGATTTTCGTATATCCGGAATTGAGATTGAAGGCTTCAACGATATCGGGGTCGATGTGCAATATCCGTGGGAAGATACTCCCCGGCGTTTTCATGACCACCCCATGCACCTCAAATCGTTCTGGATCGACAAGTATCCAGTGACCAACGCCCAGTTCAAAAAGTTCCTCGATGCGACTCATTACCATCCTCAGGATGATCTGAACTTTCTCCGTGACTGGAAGAATGGCGGCTATCCAGCAGGTGGAGATAACAAGCCGGTTACCTGGGTGTCCCTGGAAGATGCGCGTGCCTACGCTGCCTGGGCCGGCAAACGTCTGCCCCAGGAATGGGAGTGGCAATACGCGGCCCAAGGTACCGATGGACGCACCTATCCCTGGGGAAATGCTTGGAATGCCGACGCGGTTCCAGTGCCGGACAAAGGTCGCACCATGCGCGGACCGGATGCGGTCGACGTCCATCCTCAGGGAGCGAGCCCGTTTGGCGTAATGGACTTAGTAGGAAACGTGTGGCAGTGGACCGACGAGTTTCAGGACGAGCACACGCGAGGGGGCATACTGCGGGGCGGCAGCTATTACCAGCCCCAGGGATCCATATGGTATTTCCCACAAGCGTATAAGCTTGGCGAGCATGGCAAACTCCTGATGACGGCCCCGAGCATGGATCGCTCCGGAGGACTTGGTTTTCGCTGCGCTCAAGATGCGGAGTAGATCGGCCCGGAAACTGGTTTTGCAATTGAAGACTGAGGTTGCCCACCAAGAAATGGGCAATCTGCTAACCTGAATTCGTATCACGCGATCCGATGAATCGTCCGGTAACAATGCGACAAATCGCGGAACGGGCCGAAGTTTCCATTGGCACCGTGTCGCACGTCATTAATGACACGGCCAAGGTCCGCGAGAAGCTCCGGCAGCGTGTACTGGACGCGATTCGCAGCCTCGGTTATCAACCCAGCCAACTGGCCCGCGGTCTTCGCCGAAACGAGACCAACATCGTGGTCATGATTATCCCCGATATAACCAATCCGTTTTTCCCCGCGGTGGTGCGCGGCGTGGAAGATGTGGCTTACGGGAACTCCTTCCGCCTTATCCTCTGCAACACGGATAACGATCCTCGCAAAGAGATCTCCTATCTGAACGAACTTCGTTCCTATCGTCCCGCGGGATGGTTGGTGATTCCAGCGGCGGACAGCGTGATGGCGGCACAACTGGAATCGGCGGCGGCTTCGGGGGCTCCGGTGGTCTGCCTCGACCGCCAGCCTCCGGGATGGAAGGGAGACGTGGTTCTGGTGGCCAATGAAGCCGGAGCACATAGTGCCACGCGACATCTTCTGCGTATGGGACATCGCCAGCTCGCGGTGATCACCGGCCCCCTGCATCTGACCAATGCCGTGGAGAGGTTGAAGGGATTCAAACGTGCCCTGGCTGAAGCCAAGGTGCCCATCGAACCGGAGTACATTCAGGAAGCGCGCTTTAACCGGCAGAGCGGATACCAGGCGGCGGCGCGACTGCTGCGTATGTTGCCCCGGCCTACTGCGATCTTTGCCTGTAATGATCTGATGGCGATTGGCGTCCTGCTGGCGGCCCGTGAGTTGGATCTTCACTGTCCCGACCAGCTCTCCATTGTCGGATTTGACGACCTCGATTTTGCTGAGTTTACCGCTCCGGCGCTTACCTCTGTATACCAGCCCGGGTATCAGCTTGGCACCACTGCGGCGCGCCTTTTGCTGAAGCGAATTCAAGGCTCGAAGCAATTCCCCCAGAAGATAGTGCTGCCCAGTGAACTGAAGATCCGCCATTCGGTTGCTTCCCTTTCCCCCGCACCACCTTCTCCTTCCAGACTAAGACAGCGCGAAGAAGCTCTCGAGATTCGCTGAGTTACCGTGAGCCGTCCTTCTCCACACCGGGGAATTGATATTTCTGCTTGACAACGCTTTTAGAGCCGGAATAAACTTCGGCCGTTGTAGTTTGAAACGTTTCAAACAGCACCCGTTTGCCGCTGCTCTTGCAGCGAATTTTCGTCGGCGTGCGGCACTGGGCGTGGAGGAGAAATCTTATGCGTAGCAACCATGGTGTGTTTCTGTTGGCCTTTTGCGTCCTCGCCGCTACCGTTTTGCTGGCCCAAGTTATTATCACCAGCACCATCGTCGGCTCCGTCACCGACCCGCAAGGAGCGGTAGTCCCAGGCGCGAAGGTAACCCTCACCAACGTGGACACCGGCGTGCGGTGGAACGCAACCTCAAACGCCAACGGTGACTATCAATTTCCCAACCTCATCGCCGGCCACTACAAGGTCGAGGTAGTCAAAGAGGGCTTCGCGCATGCCGTGTCCACCGCCGTGCCTATTGAAAATGGCACCACCCAGCGCGTGAACGTGGGACTGAAGATCGGGCAAACCACGGAGACGGTCGACGTCAGCACCGCTGCCGCGCTCATTAAGACCGATGATGCGAACGTCTCAGAGGTCATCGAGAACAAGTTCGTCCGCGACCTGCCCATGGAGGGCCGCAACTATCTAAACTTCGCCCAGATATTGCCCAACTTCAACAGCGGCACCGGCGATACTTCGCGACTGGCCTGGGGACTTGCTTCGGCAACCATGCCGGGCGGCATGCAGTTGAATGTTGGGGGTACCGATTACGGCGTCGGCTATTACGTCGATGGTCTGAACAACAACGACAATTGGGTGGAAGGTCCGCTCATGAACGTGAACCAGGACACCATCCAGGAAGTGAAAGCGGAGGTTTCCAACTATTCCGCGGAGTATGGCCGTGACGTGGGCCAAATCAGTGTGACCTCGAAGTCGGGGACTAACGCCCTGCATGGATCGGTATACGACACCTTGCAGAATTCGGGCATGAACGCAAATGATCCATACAGCAACTATCAGGGCATACCGCGTAGCGCGTATCACCAGAACCAGTATGGCTTCACAGTGGGTGGGCCCGTTTACATCCCCAAAGTATTTAATGGGAAGAACAAGTTGTTCTTCTTCGGGTCATTCGAGCGCCTACGCAAACGCGGCGAGAGCCAATTTACGACCTATGTCCCAACCCTGGCCGAGCGTGGAGATCCCGCTAGCGGCCTCCCTGGGGGAGACTTCAGTGCCTGGTTGACAGAGTTTCCAGGGGATCCCCGCTACGTGATTTACGACCCAACGACGTATGACGCGAATCAAAGTGACCCGAATTACGGTACTCGCCAGCCCTTCCCGAACAACATCATTCCACCGTCGGAGTTAAGTTCCACGGCTCTGACCTACCTCCAGCATTTCCCGGCGCCGAACGGCTATTCGTCGCCCGCGCAAGGCAACTTCAACAATTATGGTGGGTCCTACACCGCCGGCCTCAACAACAACAACTACACCGTTCGCGCGGACTACAATCTCACCAGCCGCGATTTCATTTATTTCCGCTATTTGCACGACAGTGGGAGCGTGATCAACAGCTGTTGCGTGATTCCCTCTTTGTCTATGAACAGCGGTCCCATGCACCGCGCGAATACCTACCAAGCCCACTACGTGCACTCCTTTAGCCCCACGTTCAGCAACGAATTCAACATTAGTTGGTATCGAGGCTACAACTTCAGTGACGATCCTTCGCAAGCGAACGCGTTCGCCCAATCCTGGGTCCCGGGTCTTTTCCAAAACTCGTCCACCAACATGGCGGGGTTTACGTCCTATGACAAGAGCCTGTTCAACATAGGCAACGACGCAACTTTCAGCGTGAACCTCGGTGGGGGCAGTGGCTTCCAAAGCAGTCCAGGTAACACCATGGGGAACGGTTTGAGCCTGGGAGCGACCGAGTATTGGTACCAGTATGTGCCTATCTTCCAGTTCTCCGACAACCTGGCGAAAACCATCGGAAGGCACACCCTGAAGGCTGGCTTTTACATGGCGCACCGTTTCGAACGCGACAACGACGTCGTTCGCCATGTGGACTTTAATGGGAACTACACCAGCAGTGCGCTCAACACAGGGGATGGTTCCGGCAATGGGATCGCCGACTTCGAAACTGGCTTTGTGAGCGATATGGGCCAGCGCACGCCGGTATCCAGCGGCGATGCCAGCCTTTATTTCGGCATGCCCGAGTATTCCGCATACTTCAATGACTCGTGGAATGCGACTCACAAACTTACCGTGGACCTCGGTCTGCGTTACGACCTGCCGATCCCCGCATACTCCGTGAACAATTACTGGGGCGTGCTTGACCAGACTTATCCGGGGTGGCGGATGGTAATGCCGGGGTTAACTCCAGGGACGCAAGCTCACCCCTTCTCCGCGGATAAGAAGGATCTCGCGCCGCGTATTGGACTTGCTTATCGAATGGGAGACAAAACCGTGATCCGCGGCGGTTACGGCATCTTCTACGAGTCGGGCCGCTTTAAATTCCTCGACCAGATGTTCTGGAACTCGCCGGGTTACGGAGGCGCTGATTTCAATTCCAGCAATATGGTGCCCGACGCGGGCGAAACCTACTACACGATCACCGACACATTCCCACAGGCCCAAACCGTCGCCAGAGGCACGTGGCCGATTCCGCTGGGCACAAACGCAGGCCTTCTGAATTACGATTTTGCCCCGCAAACCACAGATGCGCAAACTTGGAAGACCGCTTACATCCAGCGCTGGAGCTTGGATGTCCAACGCGAACTGGGGAAAGCCGTGGTGGTGACCGTCGGCTATGTGGGTTCCGAGGGCACGCATCTAGCGATTGCGTATGACTTGAACCTCCCTCCCGAGGGCGTGTACTTCACCTCGGAAGCCTTCAATAACGCACGTCCACTGTCGGCGGTTGTGCCCGGCCGCTGGACGTCTATTACTTCGGTCCGCCCGAATCAGAGTAACAACTACAACGCCATGAATGTCGAATTGAAGGCTCGGGGTTGGCGTGGTTTAACCAGCCAGGTTTCCTACACCTGGTCGAAGCAAATGGATACCTTCTTCGGTGAAAACGGCGAGGGGAACTACGCTGGCGCCCAGAACCAGGCGATTGGCGGCCAGTGGCATCCGCAAATGAGTTATGGCCCCTCTGATTCGAACCATACCAACCGCTTCGTGGCTGCTCTCACCTATGAACTGCCGGGAAAGAGAATTGGAAATCGCCCGTTGCGCGAGTTGATCGGAGGGTGGCAGATCAATTCCATTGCCACTTTCGAATCGGGGTCGCCAACCACGGTCTGGAACGGCTACACCAGTTCGTATGACTATATGGGGGATGTTCCAATCCAAACCTGCAACGGCAATATTGCGCGCGGCAGCAGAACATTTACCCAGTATTTCAACACCAACTGCTATTCCGAGCCCGCTGCCAGTACCGACCCGTACTACGTCAATCAAGGTGTAACCAACTTCGCCGTGACTCGGGGTAACGAAGGCCGGAACGACCTTCGCCAGCCCGGAATCAACAACTGGGATATGGGACTGCAAAAGTCGTTCAGGGTGCTCGGTGAAGGCCGGGAGTTGCAGTTCCGCGCGGATTCGTTCAACGCCTTCAATCACACCCAGTGGTCCAGCATCGACACTTACGACGACCGTCCAACCAACGCGCAAAGCGAGTTCGGATGGATCACGGGATCCCGTGCAGGTCGCCGCATGCAGTTGAATATGCGGTTCGTGTTCTAGGCCTCGAAGGAACGGCGCGAGCGATCTACGCTGTCGCTCGCGCCGTCAAGCTGCGGCAGGCTGCGCCCGCACGAGGATATGATTCAAGTCGGGAGAGCTATGTATCAACCAGAAGCTTATGCGATTGCCTTGCTCTTCATGATGGGCAGCATGTTTTGCTGGGGATCGTGGGCGAACACGATGAAACTCACTCCAGGATATGCATTCCAGCTTTTTTACTGGGACTACGTCATCGGCATCGTCCTGGCCAGCCTGGGTTGGGGTTTCACCCTGGGGAATTGGGGTGGCGGCGATCTCTCTTTTCTCAGCAATATCAGCCAGGCAGACTCGCGGCATATTCTGTTCGCTGTTGCCGGCGGCGCTGTCTTCAATGTGGCCAACCTGCTTTTGGTGGCAGCCATTGACATCGCAGGCTTGGCGGTCGCGTTCCCCGTCGGAATTGGGTTGGCCCTGGTGGTGGGCGTACTACTGAACTACTTCATTTCCCCGAAAGGAAATCCCTTCTTACTATTTGGAGGTGTGCTCCTGGTGGTCGTCGCGATTGTCCTGGACGCGCTAGCCTATAGCAGACGCGAGACCGCGCGAAAGACCCTCAGTGTGCGCGGCATTCAGATCAGTCTCGCCTGCGGCGTGCTGATGGGCGTCTTTTATCCCCTGGTGGCCAAGGCCATTACCGGAGAGCGCTCTCTCGGTCCCTACACGGTGGCGTTTTTCTTTGCTGTCGGCACCGCGTTGTGTGCCCTACCCGTGAATTATTTCCTCATGCGGAAGCCGTTGACAGGAGGCCCGCCCGTGAGCATGGCCGGCTACTGGCAAGGCCATCCCGCCTGGCACTGGTGGGGGATTCTGGGCGGCATGATCTGGTGCACGGGCGCGGTCTTGAACTTTGCCGCTTCGCACGCCCACCTCATCGGTCCGGCGATTTCGTACGCCATCGGACAGGGGGCAACGATGGTTTCCGCCATCTGGGGAGTTTTTATCTGGAAAGAATTTTCCAGTGCGCCTCCAGCCTCTCGCAAACTTATTCCCGCCATGTTCGTCTTCTTCCTGCTGGGACTGGGATCGATCGCGATCGCACCTATGGTGGCCAGATAGTGAACGTCGGATCTTTATGCAGAAGCCCATCGTCGTCGTTGGCAGCATCAATCTCGATTTGGCAGTGGGAGCGGACCGTATTCCCCAGGTTGGGGAGACAATCATTGGTCACAGCTTTAACACTTTTTACGGCGGAAAAGGCGCAAACCAGGCGGTCGCAGCCGCCAAACTCGGCTATCCCGTTTCGATGGTAGGAACCCTCGGGAACGATGCCTTTGGAACGCAGTTGCGCAATGGCCTGGACGACGCCGGAGTGGACACAACTTATGTGAATACCGTGGAAGGAGCATCTGGCGTTGCCTTGATCACGACCGGACTCCACGGCGAGAACAACATCGTGGTCGTGCCCGGCGCGAATGGCCACCTCACCCCGACACTTCTGGAAAAAGCGGCGCCGATTCTGGAACGCGCAGGATTTCTTCTGGCCCAGCTTGAGATTCCCTTGGAGACGGTTGACTACCTGGCCCAGTTCGCCGAGCGGCACAACATTCCGCTCATGCTCGATCCGGCGCCGGCGCGCGAGCTTTCCTCAACCCTGCTTCGCAGGGTGTCATGGATTACGCCAAACGAAACTGAAACCCAGGAACTGCTTAAAACCGAAATCGAGAAGAGCGACCGAGGCTACTGTGCGGCGGCAGATTGCCTTCTGGCTAGCGGCGTTAAGAACGTCCTGCTGAAGTTGGGGTCGCGCGGTTGCGTCATTGCCCAGGGAAATCTACCGCAGCAGCATGTCTCCGCGTTTTTCGTGAAGGCTGTGGATACGACCGCCGCGGGAGATGCATTCAATGCTGGATTTGCGGTGGCGTTGATGCGCGGCTTCACGGTCGCGCACAGTGCCGTTTTTGCTTCTGCCGTCGCCGCAATTTCGGTCACGCGTCCGGGAGCTCAACCTTCTATGCCATCCGGGGACGAAGTGGAATCTTTCCTGGAGCAGCATTCCATGGCAACTGCACAACAGCCTTCCTATACAAAGAAGCTCTGATGACGCCCAAGACCCAGCTTACATTCGAATCCAGATCGAACCGGCGGCGTTTAGCAATTGGTTCATGCTCGAACCACGCGGAGCCCTCGATGTCGCATTTGCGGGACAACGAACTCCGCGGAGAAGTCACATCGTCGGAAATCACTTTTGCATCACAGCGGAGTTCTCATGCACACACTGAATGCAAGATTGCGTGCGACCGTTTATGTTCTGGTGTTGCTCGCCAGTTCATCCTTCTCACAAAACCCGGCGGGCGGCCCTTCTTCTGACTGGAAGGCTGTCCTCCAGAGTCGCCTTCCCCTGTATGGTCATAGAAACTGGATTGTGGTCGCAGATTCGGCCTTCCCGGTCTATTCCGAGCCGGGCATCGAAACTATTGTCGTAAACGACGATCTGCCATCGGTTCTTAGATACGTGGCCAGCGCGATTTCTTCGTCACGCCATGTGCGAGCGACCGTTTTTTTCGACCAGGAACTTCAGTTCATTGATGAGCACGACTACCCGGGCGTGTCGGAGTTGAGAAAGCGGATCACGGCGGCGTTTGCGAAGGGCCAGGTTTCCAGTATTCCGCACACCGAAGTGATGGCCAGAATTAACGAGGCCGGGAAGACCTTCCGGATCTTGTTCATCAAGACCACAGGGACGATCCCGTACACCTCCGTTTACATGCGTCTGGATTGTGGCTATATGAACGACGAAGTGGAGCGGAAGATTGGAACTGCGATGGCAGCCGCGGGCAACCGGCAACCGAAATAGCCGCCGGCACGTACCATCAAATCCAGACCCCGATAACTCCCGACAACTCTGCAGAACAACGACTCTCGGCATTGAAGTGGAATCTGGCACGTGTATCCTTACTTGCGTGGATGACCTCAAGGGAAGAGTCGCTCTAGTTACGGGTTCGAGTCGGGGGATCGGTCGCGCCATTGCCTTCGCGCTCGCCGAGGCCGGAACCGACGTAGCGGTCAATTTTCTGCGCCGCTTCGAAGAAGCGCAGTCGGTCGAGTTGCAGATTCGTCAGATGGAGCGGCGGGTGTATCAGCATCCAGCGGTCGCGCGATAGTGAACGCAAGATCGTGACACATCTCGGGATGCAGTACGTGGCACTACCCTGGCATTGCTCGTTTCCAAAAGATAGAATATTCGCGCAATTCCTTACATTGCTGCGGGAGAATCCAGGTAGAAAGATCTTCGTCCACTGCCGTCTGGGTGACGACCGCACGGGAATGATGATTGCATCCTACCGTATGGCCCAAGAGGGCTGGTCTGCGGAGAAAGCCGAAAAGGAAATGGAGAAGTTTGGCTTTTCCTTCACCCACAAACGTCTGATTTGCCCCGGCCTGTGAGAGAACAAACTCCCGCACCGTCAAGCATCGGCTCGATGAGCCCCGCCAAGTTATCCCTCAGCATGGTTGCGTCCCCGCAGAGCCCGCTTCCGTTTCACTTGGCGAAGTCATTTTAGCTGGATTGCAGCGCAAACCTCGAAGCGTCGTCTGCTGCCGGCAAAGTTGGCGCTGGCTACGAGCCCGTTCTAACTTGCGATCGCGAGCTGCGTGGATCTCGGCCTGTCGTCCGGCGATCCGGTCCTGCGGCGTCACATAGCCGATCGCGCTGTGCAGTCGCACTGTGTTGTAGTGATCCACGTAGATTTGAATCAGGCGGCGCGCATCCTCCAGCGTCAACGGAGTAAGTGGCCGAATGCACTCCCGTTTGAGCGACTTATGCCAGCGTTCGATCTTCCCGTTCGACTGCGGGTAAAACGGCGAGGTGCGCACGTGCGTCATCCCCGAGATCCGAATGAACTCCTTGAAATCCCGCGCCATGAACTGCGGCCCGTTGTCGGAGATGATCCGCGGCTTGGCTTCCGGATACTTCTCCTTGGCTCGTTCCAGGATCATTTCGATGTCCGCTTCCTTCATCGACTCCCGCAGATCCCAATGCACCAGAAAACGACTGCATCCATCCAGCACGCTGCATAAGTAATAGAACGTGCCCGACAGGTTGATATAGGAAACATCGACATGCCAGTGTTGGTGCGGCTGCAGCGGCTGTTCGAAGCCGGTGCCCTTGCGCGACGGCTTACCTTTCCAGCGCGACAGCAGTCCCGCTTGTTTCAGCACGCGCCATACGCTCGCCGGACTCACTGCCACTACATCGTGATCTAACATCATGAATGTCAGTCGCCGATAGCCTTCCAATGGATTCTTCAGATGGAAACCAATGATGGCTTCCTTTTCCCACGGCTCCAACCAGAAATCTCGGGGCACCCAACCGTTGTGCTCATTCACTCGTCCATAGCGCTGCCGCCAGTCGTAGAACTTACTCACGGTAACGCCCAGCCACGAAATGAATCGGCCGACGCTGATCTCGGTCTTCTCCGACCAGCGCCGGACGAAATCCACCACCTGATCCCGCACATCGTGCGGCACCCAGGTCTCGGTCAGAGTTCCCCAAGGCTTTTTTTTAACGCAATGTGCTCCGCCATCAACTCCGCCAGGACCTCGTCCTTGGTCTGCACCTTCTTCTCCAAGAACTCAATCCGTTTCTGTTTCTCCTCCGCCTGCCGGCGAGGACGTTCCGGCGTCTGGAAGGCGGCCGCTCCGTTCTCGAAGAACTCTTTTTGCCAGCGGTAGAACACCGTCGGCTGCAGTCCCAGTTCTTCACACAGATCGGAAACCGGGACCTTGTCTAAAAGATGGCGCCGCAGAACGGCCACCTTCTCCTCAGCAGTGTAGTGCTTGCGCTCTTTTCTCATACGTTCGCTCCGCTATCTTAACGGACGAACGCTTTCTCCATTTCCA
>PMMJ01000029.1 GCA_003162255.1 Acidobacteriaceae bacterium
GCAGTTTGCCCAGACCTAGTGGACAGAATCTAACACTTGATGCCCGCGTTTGACGGCGGCGATGATTTTGTCGGGGTCTGCGGTCCAGACGAAGGGTTTGGGGTGAGCATTGGTTTCCTCGACGAAGCTGTTGATGGCCGCCTGCAGATCGACGACGGATCGGAAGACGCCGCGTTTCAGCCGCCGGTTGGACAGCTTGGCGAAGTAGCCCTCCACGGCGTTCAGCCACGAGCACGAGGTGGGCGTGAAGTGGAAGACGAAGCGCACATGCCTTCGCAGCCAAGCCTGAACCGCAGGGTGTTTGTGGGCCGCGTAATTGTCGAGGATGACGTGGACGACCTTGCTGGCCGGAACCTCAGCCTCGATGGCGTTGAGGAAACGGATGAACTCCTGATGGCGGTGGCGCTGCATGTTGCGACCGATGACGGTGCCGTCGAGCACATTGAGCGCGGCGAACAGCGTGGTGGTGCCGTGCCGCTTGTAGTCGTGGGTCATCGTTCCGGCGCGCCCCTTCTTCATCGGCAAGCCCGGCTGGGTGCGATCAAGTGCCTGGATTTGGCTCTTCTCGTCGAAGGACAGGACGATGGCGTGCGCGAGCGGATCGACATAAAGGCCAACAACATCACGCAATTTCTGGACGAACTTGGGATCGGTGGAGAGCTTGAACTGACGCACCCGATGCGGCTGCAGCCCATGCGAACGCCAGATGCGCTGAACAGAACTGACGCTGATGCCGGTCTCTTTTGCCATCATCGGGGCAGTCCAATGTGTGGTCTCGCCAGGCGGATCGGTCTGGGTCAGCGCCACAACGCGCTCCGCCACTTCCTCCTCCAATGGCGCAATGCGCGAGGGCCGGGTCTTGTCGCGCAAAATCCCCTCCAAGCCTTCCGCCATGAAGCGCTCCTGCCAGCGCCAGACGCAAGTTTTCGAAGTGCCGGTCTGCCGCATGATCTCGTTGGTGCCAACACCATCGGCAGACAGCAAAACGATCTTCGCTCGCCAAACGTGCTTTTGGGGGCTGTTGCGGTTCCGCGCCAGCGCCTGCAAGCGGCGGCGAACGGTGGGCGAGACGGTGACGGCTATTCCAGTGCGCATGACCAAGACTCGCACGCGCAAAGCCTCATGGGAATCCCAAACAGGATTCAAGTGTCAGATTTCATCCACTAGTATCGAGGACGTTTGTCTATCCGGGCCTCGATGTGACACCGGCAAGCCGGCTCAATCACGCAAGAGTCGCGCGAGCGCGTCGGACTGTTCGGCGAATTTCTTGGCATTGGATTTCTGCAGCCGCTGCAGATTTTGAAGCTTCCAGCGGATGCCCGGCAGGTGTTCGAGGTGCGCGATTCCTAATAGCGGCCATTCGGGCTTGTTGGCAACGAGCGATAGCAGGAACTGTCGTTCATTGGTGTCCAAGCCTTGCTGCAGCTCGCGCAGCATGCGTTCGCGCGCTGCCAGCAAATCTTCCAGCGCTACGGGTTCGGTGGTCATGCCAATGAAGTTCTGCGCGTACTCCTGACGGATATCTTGCAAGGTCGGAAACAGTACCTCATGCACCGGCCGGCTATGACTGGCTAGGTACACGACGAACGCGCGTCGGATGTCGGTTGTGATTCCTTCGTGGGCGAAGAGCTGCATCACATCGAACAGATCACGGGGATGTTGCCGATCCAAGGCTGCAACCAGCTTGCCGCCGTACATGTCCTCCAGCGACACAACCGGGATTTCGAGATCCGCTAGCAATGTTTCGCGCGCCTTGGGCGTCAGTGACGCCATGCGCACCGGCTGGACGGTGCCGCGCATTACGAAGTTGACCTCGATTTTGACCTCGACGTCGCCGCGACGCACCAGCAGCTTCGTTTCGCCAGCGTCTGCCGCGGCAAGCGCATGAGTCTGGAAGCCTCGCTTGTTGAGGCGCTCGGCGGACTGCCGGATCGCGTCGTTGATGCGCCCGAGCGCTCGGACGCGTGACAGATTGTAATCGGCAAAAACCAGATCGAGATCGACCGACAGCCGTGGCATGTCGCGAACGAACAGATTGATCGCGGTGCCGCCCTTGAGCGCGAAGGTATCGTCCACAAAGACGAACGGGGCCACCTGGGTCAGCAGACGCGCGGTGTCGAGGTAAACTTGGTTCATGGCTTGAGCACTAATAGGCCGTCGGCGGATCGAGAAACCCAAGGCCGATCGCTGCCGATAGGAAGTTTGGCCGGATCAAGCTTGGCCGCCCACGGTAGCGAGTTTTCACGGCCAAGTTGGAGACATAGCCTTACGGTCTTGACGCTGGTGCAGCGCTGCAGCAATTCGCGCAGCACGTCGGCCCGCAGACTGTAGGTGCTCTCCGCGAGTTGCCGTGCCTCCTTGAGAGGCTGGCGCACACCTATCTCGCTTAAGACCTCCAGCAGGGCGCGCTCCGGCGCCGAGACCAGCGGGGCTCCGCTGCGTTTCTCGAAGGCGCCTACGTGAAGAAGTGCGTCGGGTTTTTCGTCGAACAGGCGCTTGCGGTGATACTCGGCTGGAAACCGCTCTGTGAACCAGGCAGGCAGCTTTGCCGCCGCCCAGCCGTACAGGTGCAGGATTGGCTTCTGGGAGACGTAATGGCGGACGCCATACCAATCGAGGGCGGATTTGCCGCCGACATGCAGCCCCTCAAATCTGCCCTGCAGCAGAAGCAGGCTGGGATGCAATGCGAGCGGGTCGTTCGGCTTGCAGTAGACGCCTCGCGCTAGACGGCTGAGCCAGCCGGCGCGGACGTAGTGAACGGCGAGATCCGCTGATATCCCCAAGGCAGCCAAGTCCTCAAACGCCAGCGGCGCGCCTGGCATCAGGCGCGTATAGAGGGAATTTAACTTAGTTCTGTGAGTCGTAGCCATACTACGACTATAGGCATATTTCGAAGAAGACGCCAAGCTTTGTTATAAGATATTTATCGTAGCTGAACTACGATAAATTAAACTATTCCAAATTCAATCTCCAAGAACCTGTGCCTTTTTTTCCAGTGACCGCAGTCGCGATTCAGATCAGCAAATTCGCAATCGCTGTGGAGGTAGTCATGCGGCATGAGGGCCGTTTCGGTCGTGCGTGTGTACCGACACCCAGAGCCCTATCCACATTCCACTTCGAGCAGTTTTAAGAGCGACGGAATGTGCACCAAGCGGCGGCGCCCGATTGTAATCGTGTCGAGATGTCCCCCGCCGATGAGTTCGTAGAGCTTGGTTCGTCCTAAACCAACAGCATCACAGGCCTCTGCAATCGTGCAGGTTGGTCGTTGGCCAAAGGGAATCCGCTTGTTTGCCATNNTCAGATGTTCTGGAACCTGATTCTTAATCATCTGGCCTCCTGGCCGGAAATGCTCAAACGGCGAGCCATTTTACTGTCGTACTGCATTGCTGCTGAAACTATGGTCGCCTGCTCCACACCAATTGCGCTTCCTTGCCGTCCGCTGCCTCGAACAGGGCGACCGAAATCGCTTCCGGAAGACTCGGATCGTCGAGCTTGACGCTGAGATAGTCGCGCGGG
>PMMJ01000478.1 GCA_003162255.1 Acidobacteriaceae bacterium
ATCTGCTCTTCGGCGGCCAGTCCGTCTTGCGCAACGATGTAGATCTCATCTTCACCGGTGCGGTCGGAAACATAGGCGATCCATTTCCCATCGGGCGACCACGCCACATGTTGCTCGCGGACGCCCGGAGAATGCGTCAAATTGCGGGTGCTTCCATCCTTTGCGGGAACGGTAAACACATCCCCGCGGGCTGCGAACACGGCTCGCTTTCCGTCGGGTGCGATATCGAGGTCGGTGATTTGATGGCTCGCGCTTACCCAGTGCTTCATGGCCTGATCGTGCTCGCCGCTCACATAGATGGTCAGTTTCTTCGGCTGCCGCGTCTGCAGATCGAACGTATACAAGTAACCGCCATTTTCAAAAATAATCGCATCGGGGCCAAGGCTCGGCCACATTACATCGAACTCGTCGAACTTAGTAAGTTGCTCGATCTGCTTGCTGCCCTGGTCGTAGCTGTAAAGATTGAGCCGGTGTCCAGTCCCGCGATCGGAAGTGAAATAAATCGTGTTCCCGTGCCACATGGGAAACGTGTCGGTGTAATCCGTATGTGGGATGACCTGATCAACGACATTGTTCTTGATGTCGTAGATCGTGATGTCCTGGGCCAATCCTCCGGTATAGCGTTTCCACTGGCGGAAATTGCGGAAGATTCGGTTGTAAGCGATCTTGGTGCCGTCCGCCGAGAACGAAAGCAGCCCGCCCTCATCCATCGGCATCGGCTGCGCCAGTCCACCGTCGATGCTCACCGTGAATGGCCGCTTGGTCCAGCCATTCGAAGCATCGCGCCGCGAAAGGAAAACGATGCTCTTGCCATCTGGCGTCCAACCAATAACTTGGTTGAGCACACCAAAGCGTTCGCTGAGTTGCTGCGCCTGTCCCTGGTAGAAGGTCAACTGCTTCGGTTGACCGCCCTCGGAGGGCATGACATAGACGTTAAAGTTGCCATCGTATTGGCCGGTGAATGCCAGCCACTTTCCATCCGGGGAAAACTTTGGAAACAGCTCCCGCCCCGGATGCGAAGTAATGCGGCGGGCCGTGCCTCCAGAACTTGACGCCAGCCAGAGGTCGCCGCCGTACATGAATGCCACTTTGTCTTTATAAATGTCGGGGAAGCGCAGCAAGCGGCCTTCTTGCGCTTCTTGCGCCGCGGCCAGGCATGCACAACCGATGACACAGCCGGCGATCATGTACGTGAAAAAACTTCGAATAGAAATCATGAGAGGTCCTCTTGAGAAAGATTTGCGGGAGAAACTAGCGGAATTGGGAACCATTTCGACAATCGGGATTGTATCAGCTTGCGCGCGGCAACTTCGAGCTGTATTTCACTTGCCCTGCGTCTTAGCCGCCGCGCGCACCGCCTCCTGACAAGCACCCGCAGCACTCAACACTTTGTCAAAACCTGTATCTGTGCGGAGTTTGTCGAGCAGAGGATCGGAAAGTAGATTCGTGTACGCGCAATAGTTCTGTTCGACCGCGCTCTGGAGCAGATGGAGAGCAGCTTGTTGCTTGCCACAGTAGGCAAGCAGCGCTCCCTGGTAATACCACGTCTCCGGGTCGGGGTCGGAAGGCAGACTGGTTTCCGCTTCGTGTGCGATCCGGTCCAGATCCGCGGCTGGCCGCAATTGCAGGCAAGACTCCAGCAGGTCGCGGTGATAGCGCGGCGTACTCGGCATGTGGGTCACCGCTTCACGCGCTTCCGCAATCTTCCCCTCACGCAGAAAGATGGACGGCATCGCATACGCCGCCCACTCTGAGCCCGCATCCAGACGCACAAAATCCGCGGCCCGTTCAGGTTTACCCATCTCCATAAACGCCCACGCACAAGTTCGAAAAGCGTAGTTACCGGGATCGAGCGCCAGCGCCGTGTTGCATTCACTCGTCGCCTCTTCCAGCATCCCGGCATAGCGATAGACATAGCCCATCACAAAATGGGCCTCGGCACTCTCGGGACGCCGTGTCACCAGCGCCTGCGCCGCCACGTAGGCCTTGCCGAGTTCGCCTCGCTCAACCCGGTTGGTGATCAGTTGTCCAGCGGCAACGATCCGATTCGGATCGAGCTCTAGCGCTCGTTCGCAGGCTTTGTTGGACCGCTGGAACATGGGCTCGCCACCATCCGAATAGTCGGCGTCATAGTAGCAACGCAATCCGAGTTCTTCCCAGGCTGGCGCGTAGGTGGAATCCACAGCGACCACATGCTCCAGAACGGCGATTGCATCCTTATTAGGCCCGGGATCGTGAGGCAGGGCCAGACTATGCAGGTAAAGATCGTAGGCCTCCGCGTTTTTCGGGCGCGTGCCGGTATCGAGAAAGCCGCCTTCTGCGCCAATCGCCGGCAGCAACCCTTGACGTATCTGGGCAGCCATCTGCGCTTGCATCGCGATCAGGTCCTGCGCGGGCGCGGTCACGTTGGTCTGCCACAATAGCCGGTTTCCTTCCACCTGGATCGCCTCGAGCGTAATCAGAAGATGGTCGCCTTGCTTCAGAAAGTGCCCGGTAAGAACGCTGGCAACGTGCAATTCCCGCCCCGCCTGCTGCGGATCGACGTCGTTGGCGACATATTTTCGCGTAATCGCAGAGGGACGAACGTCCAGCGTCCGGGTGTAAGTAAGCGTGTTGGCAATTTCATCGGCCAGCGCGAAGCGCAGAAACTCCACGCTGATATCGCCATTCATATTCTGCAACGGCAGCACCGCAATGGTGTTTTTCCGCGCGCCGCCCGACAGTTGGCGTTGTTTGAACCACCACGCCCCAACCGCGACCAGAACCGTGAGCAGCACCGCGCTGACTCCAAGCAGAAGATACGGTGAAACTCTGTTCGACGCCTGAAACGTGGTCGTGGCCAGGCGATACGGCAAGGCTGGCCGCCGCGCCCCGCTCTTGGTCAACCCCGATTCCGTTTCCTTCCGCAACGACTGCAGATCGCCCTTCATCGCCAGCGCGTTCGGGTAGCGGTGTCCGCGATCCTTTTCCATGGCGCGGCCGATAACGCCTTCGAGATCCGGGGGAATCGCCGGGTTGAGACTGCGAGGAGAGACCGGCTTCTGGTTCAGGACCGCAGCCAGCGTGGTGATCACATTGCCAGTGGCAAAAGGCTTTTTGCCGGTCGCCATTTCGTAAAGCACGACTCCGAGCGAGAACAAATCGCTCCGCGGATCCAGTTCCTCGCCGCGCGCCTGTTCCGGAGACATGTAAACCGCGGTTCCCGGAATCACACCCACCGCCGTCAGCGAGTCTTCCAGTGCCGCATCGCTCGATCCCGGTTCGGGCAACGACTTGGCCAATCCGAAATCGAGGATTTTTGCCTGACCCGACTGCGACACGAAAATGTTGGCCGGTTTAATGTCGCGGTGAATGATCCCTTTCGCATGCGAAGCCGCCAAAGCATCCGCCACCTGGATGCCGATGTCGAGGATCTCGTCGACTTCCATCGGCTTGCCCCGCATCCGTTCTTTCAGGCTTATCCCTTCCAGTTTCTCCATGACGATGAAGGGATGTCCGTCGTTGTCGTCGATGTCGTGGATAGTGCAGATGCCGGGATGGTTCAACTGGGAAGCGGCGCGGGCTTCGCGCACGAAGCGGTCGAGTGACTTGCGGTCGTGGACCATCTCCACGGGAATGAACTTGAGGGCAACGTGACGGGCCAGGCGGGTGTCTTCCGCCTCATACACCACGCCCATGCCACCACCACCGAGCTTTCCCAAAATGTGATAGTGGGAGACTGTCTGGCCGATCATTCCGAAGGCCTCAGTGCCCTCGGCCGCTATGTTAGGCCGCTGCCGAAGCCTGGGTCAACTCAAGTGAGATGAAAGTCCGGCGCCAGCCTGCTAAAGCAGATGGCTTCGTTGCCGATTCTTCAAAGTGCATCTCCGGCGATACGGGGCCAGCCACTTGCCAGCGCTATGAAGCTACCTCTTTGGCTTTATGATGGTGGGTCAGCTTTCATCAGGTGCGGATCGGCGAGAGGGGCGCGAATGGGCGACGGTTCGTTGTCTAGCAGGGCGGAGGTAGGAGGTTCAAGTCTCATGCAGGCCTTGGTGGTCGACGACTCAGCCGTCTATCGCAAATTGATCGGCGATCATTTGCGAAGCTGGGACTTCGGCGTCACCCTGGCGGAGACGGGCTCCGAGGCTTGGCAAATCCTGGAGCAAAAGGATGCTCCCAAGCTCGTGCTGCTCGATTGGGTGCTGCCTGATCTGGAAGGCATTGATCTTTGCCGGCGCATCCGAAAGGGCGGATCGTCCCGTCCTTACGTCTACGTGATTCTGCTGACCAGCAACGAAGGCCGCCAAAACATGCTCGATGCCATGCAGGCCGGGGCGGACGACTTTCTGGTCAAGCCCTTCGATGAACTGGAACTGAAGGCGCGCTTGCTGGTCGGCAAGCGCATCCTCGACCTGCAAGACGAACTGGTTTCCGCGCGCGAGTCCATGCGCCACGCCGCCACTCACGACAGCCTCACCGGATTGTTGAATCGCGGCGAGATCATCAACATGCTGCTGCGGGAATTGGAGCGAGCCCGCCGCGAGCGCAAGCCGGTGGGAGTGGTTCTCGGCGACATCGATCATTTCAAGAGCGTCAACGACACCCTCGGCCATCTTTTTGGCGATGAAGCGCTGCGGGAAATCGGCCGGCGACTGCGCGCTCAACTCCGCGTCTACGACGGCGTTGGCCGGTATGGCGGAGAAGAATTTCTTATGGTTCTCCCCAACTGCGATTTGCCCCACGCCCTGGCGCGCGCGAATGCGCTGCGCGAAATCGTTGGCAGCACCCCTATGGTCTGTTCCGGCGAGGAGAGACTCATCACCATGAGTATGGGAGTCGCTATCTCTGCTTGCACTGGCAAGAACGAACTGGAAACACTGTTGAATCAAGCCGACGCCGGCCTTTATGCCGCCAAGGACAACGGCCGCAACCGGATCGAGCACTTCCCCTCGGCCGCCAAAAAAGCGCCGTCAGCGCGCGCCCGCAAAAGCTAGAGCGGATTCAGCCTTACTGTGGTCCGCTCGCGTAGGGGCGGGCGCCCTCGTCCGCCCCAGCCGAGCGCAAGCTCGGCAGTGTTCGGCGCACACAGCACNNACAGCACTTCCCAATCCGCTATAGCAGCCTTCTCCCAATGAACCGCAGGGAAAAACTGCCGTGACCCCAACTGCGCCCACGACTCATTCGGCCATGAGCGCAATGGCGATGTTTCACGAACAGTTTTGCCGGTTTCACGAAACCCACATCTCAATCTCTTTGCCAATCACCCAGTGGCTGTCTCGTTTCTCCATGACGACATAACTGCCCCCGCCGCACAGTCCACCACACCGGTTGCTAAAGTAAAACAGAGCTTGCGTCCCATCTGCACTGAAACCCACCCGCGACAAAGTCATAATTCCCTGAGAGCCCGGAAACCGCTTGTAGTACATACCCCACCAGTCGCCACCCCAGGGAATGGAATAAAGCTGGTTTAGATCGAGGAGTTCGTAATTGATCACCATGTGAAAAGACGGTCGAAGGGACGCCTGTTGCGCGTTCACTTCTCGGAACGCATCTATCGTAGTTCGTTGAAGGGAGGGGGCCTTCTCTTGCAGTGACTTCGCCGTTTCCTCCCAAGGAATAGGTTGCCCGTTGCCGTCCAACCAGGGGTGGTCTTGCTCATCAGACTTGGTCATGTTGACGACTATGATTTTGACGATGTCCTTGCCAACCCGCTCCTCGTGTCTTGGACCGGTGAATATGTCGGTGAGGCACGCGGAAAGGACTTCATACTCGGTTTCGCCGACCTCAACTGGAGGGCGTGCAGGACTCCGCCCGTGACCCGCCATCATGACGAGAGATGCGGCAACCACAGTGATCGCTGCCGCGCTGTAAATTGCGCCAGGCATCGGCATAAGCTCATTATCTCAAGTTGTCGTCCACAGATGGAGAGTACTCACTCCGGTCAACTGTCGTAATCAGCCCGTTTCACTCCCCACCTCGCAGTGGTAGCCTCATGGAGGATGTGAGTACACGCGTCCGAACTCGCCGCGAGTCATTGCCCATTGCTGTCCGACCTTCCAACCCGCATCAAGCAGTGCGCGCGCGACGCCGGATTCGATCTCTGCGGCATTGCGCCGGTCCGCGACTTCGGCGAGTTGCAAGTCTTTCCCCAATGGATCGCGGATAACAAGCACGGCGACATGAAGTACATGGCAGCCCGCGACGCGGCCGGCGACCTTAAGCGAGCATCGCTGGCCCGAGTCGCTCCCTGGGCGCGCAGCGTGGTCGTGTGCGCCATCAACTACAACACAGCCCATCCCTACTCCACGCAAGCACAGCCAGAAAATTCGGGCCAAGGCTGGATTTCGCGCTACGCGTGGTCGCGCGAGGATTACCACGACGCCGTATTGCGACGGTTGCACCAGGTAGAAGGTGAATTGCGCAGACTAGTTGAAGCAACTGGGTACTGGGTACCGGGTACTGGGTACTCGCACTCTCGCTCCTATGTCGACACCGGCCCGCTCGTCGAGCGCGTGTACGCGAAATACGCTGGCATAGGATGGATCGGCAAGAACACCTGCGTCATCAACCAGCAGCTGGGATCGTGGCTGTTTCTCGGCGTAATCCTCACCTCACTCGATTTAACGAACAACGACCTCACCGCCGACCTGCCCGCGCCCGATCGCTGCGGCACCTGCACGCGCTGCATTACCGCCTGTCCCACCCAGGCCATCGTTGAGCCCGGCGAATTAGACGCCCGGCTTTGCATCTCCTATCTGACCATCGAAAAGCGCGGCGAGATTTCAGACGAATTGCGCGAGAGCATGGGACGCCACGTCTTCGGATGCGACATCTGTCAGGACGTTTGCCCGTGGAACCGCAAGGCGCCGGCGACTCGAGCCGACGAATTCCAGCCGCGGGAAGGCTTCGTTAATCCGGCGCTGGACTGGCTAGCTGAGATGCAGCCAGAGGAGTTTCGGACGGTATTTCGCGGATCCCCAATCCGGCGCGCCAAGCTTTCCGGCCTGCGGCGAAATGCAGTGATCGCCATGGGCAACAGCGGCGACAAAAAATTTATGCCAACGCTGAAGAAACTCTGCGAGGATTCAGACCCGGTAGTCGCCGAGCACGCGCGCTGGGCGTTGGCGAGACTTGAACAAAGCAGTACCCAGCGGCCAGTACCCAGTAGTCAGAAAGAACGACCGCGGACGCCGATGCCCGTCACTGCGCGAGTAAACAGGGCTGCGGGGAAATTCTGATTCGTATCAGGGTATCGCTTCAGCGATACCGAAGGCTGCCCAAAAAAGCCACTTTTCCGTGCATACAGAACCGGATCAAATACACCGCAAAAACGAAAGCGCCCGGACTCGGTTAGAGTCATCGGACGCTCGTCGAACAGCCCTCCCCCGAAGTCTGCTCACCACCTACTCTACAATCTGATCGCCGCAGGGGGAATGGCACGAAAGTGGAACCCCTATAGGACAATCTGGTAGGCCCGGCAGGAGTCGAACCTGCAACCCTCGGATTAGAAATCCGATGCTCTATCCGCTTGAGCTACGGGCCCCCGTTAAAGCGGGATTCTGAATGATTATAGGGGAAGCGCGCAAGGCGGACATTGGGGAAAGTGGTTGAATTCCAGCGCTCGACACTAGTTACACACGGACGCCTTGAAAAGCGATCGCAGGGAGGCCCAACCGGCGGCGCGCCTCGTCCATCATGCTGGCCGTACGGGTGGCGCCGCAGCGTGTCACTCCAAGAGCCCGCACCCGCAGCAGCGTGTCCAGGTCGCGGATGCCGCCAGCCGCCTTCACCTGTACAGAAGGCGGAGAATGCTTTCGCATTAGCATCAGATCCGCGTCCGTGGCGCCCGTTGGCGCGTAGCCGGTCGACGTCTTCACCCAATCCGCGCGCAGTTCGGCGCAGATCTCGCACAGCCGTATTTTCTGATCGTCGTTGAGATACGCGTTTTCGAAGATAACCTTCACCTTCCGAGCCGCAGCATGTGTCGCTTCTACAACCCCACGGATGTCGTCCTTTACATACGGCCAATCGCCGCTCAGCACCTTGCTGATATTCACCACCATATCGAGTTCTTCGCCGCCGTCCGCCAGCGCCTGGCGCGCCTCGGCCACTTTGATCGCTGTGCTGTGGCCGCCGTGCGGAAACCCAATCGTGGTGCTCGCGCGCACATTGGAATTACTGCCGCGCAGACGCTCCGCGCAATGCTTCAGCGCATAGGGCATGATGCAGACACTCGCCACATCGTAGGCCAGCGCCAGCGCAATGCCGTGTTCCAATTCGTCCCACGTCAACGTGGGATTCAGGAGCGAGTGGTCAATCATCTTCGCGACATCGGAATATGAATAGTCCAAAGCCATACCTATTCACCTCGAAGCCCGGGGAGAGCGCGCAGCTCGTGTGCAAGCCGCGCGCTCCGGACACCGCAACAAGTCCAGACCGTCACCCTGCGGACTAGGCCCGCGTCAGGAAAATCGGCAGACCCAGCTTGTGATCGTACATCGGCCGGTAGCGGTCGGTGTTGTACATGGTGGCAATGTCCACTTTGCGCGGCCCCAGTTTGGGGTCCGGGATCGGCACCATCTTGTAGCAGCCGCCGCTGATCGCCGTCATCAGGCCGCTCTTCCCTTCTTCCAAAGCGTCCATCGCCATCCCGGCGTAGGTGCTGGCCACCATGCGGTCGACAAAATCCGCACTGCCGGAGCGCAAATCATAAGTGAGATCGCTGACCACGGTCTCGTCGCCGGTGGCGTCCCTGATCTCATTGCTCAGGTCCTCCGCCACGCTCATTTTCTTGTGGTGGCCGAAGGCATCGGCTGGACCGTATTCCTTCACCGTGTAGCCTTCCCATTCGGCGCCCTCGGAAAGAATCACCAGCGAGTAGTTGCTGGGATTGTTGTGCTTGTCGGTGACCAGGATATCGATCAGGTGCTTCAAATTCACTTTGTATTCGGGAATGCAGCAACGCACCGACGTCACGTACGCAGTGTAGAGAGCGGTGTAGCCGGCGTCGCGTCCGAACACCCGGAAGATGCCGATGCGCTCGTGCGAGCCGACCGTCGTCCGCTGCCGCTCGATGGCGTCCATGGCGCGCGTGATGGCGGTTGAAAACCCGATGCAGTACTCGGTGTTTTGAACGTCGTTGTCCATGGTCTTCGGCACCGCGAGCACCTTCACTCCCTGCCGGTCGAGTTCGGCGGCATAGCTGAGGGTGTCATCGCCCCCAATCGCCACCAGGTAATCGAGTCCCAGCGTCTCGATATTCTTCAGCACTGCCGGCGTCACGTCGAACACCGTGCTGGTCACGCCCTTCTTGGTGGATTGCCGGCTTGGAAACTGCTGCCCCTCGAGCACCGGCGGCAGCTTTTGCATCTTGGTGGGATTGGTGCGCGAACTGTGCAGATACGTGCCGCCCGTGCGATCGATGGTGCGGGTGTTCTCGCGGTTGAGCGGCTGGATATACCGCGTCCGGCTCGCCGGATCTTTCAGATCGACATGCGTCAATCCTTCCCAGCCACGGCGGATGCCAACGACCTCGCATCCGATCTCGGCTCCCCGGTAGACCACCGATTTAATGACTGAATTCAGACCCGGGACGTCGCCGCCTCCCGTGAGAATACCAATGCGCTTTCCTGGCATGAAAATGCTCCTTAAGTATGATGTGCCGTTCAGAATCTCAAGTTTATTTTATAGAAGACGGAGCTAAACGTCGTGGGCGCCCTGCGCCTAAGGTGTCCTCAGCGCCCAAATCGGGCTTAATCGCAACCCAAGCCAGCAATGGCAAGAAGAGGCTGGAGGCGCGGGCCGGAATCGAACCGGCGTATAAAGGTTTTGCAGACCTCTCCCTTACCACTTGGGTACCGCGCCCGGTCACTTTAATGTAGAAGCTTTAGTACAGTTTGTCGATAGAGTATTAGGTGATTATGAACGCCTGCTGTGCGCACTCGCAATCGCTAGTCGCGATCGTTCATCTTCTCTCGCGGCCTGTTCTGTGCTACAACAACCGACATGAGTTCGATTCCGAAGCCGGCTGAGAATTCGTCCGGTTTCACAACGACGCCGACGACGATTGCGACGGCAAGTGGCATGGCTGCGAATCTCGCGCCCGCAAATGTGCATCATAAGGATGCATCATCCATCTGTCCCAACTGCTCGACCGAGTTGCTGGGACACCGCTGCAAGGTGGTTTGCAAGAACTGCGGCTTCTATTTGAGCTGCTCCGACTTCTATTGAGGCAGACAGCGTTCCCCGGTTTGGGCAAACGGATTCGAGCGAGTTTGAGCGCGTAGCGCACGCGATTTCTTCTTTGAGCTTCTACAATAGTGCAAGATTTGGCTTCAATCCTCACCTCAGGAGATTGGCATGCAACGGAAAGCGAGTGCAGTTTGGAAGGGTGGTCTCAAGGACGGAAAAGGGACGGTTTCGTCCACCAGCGGCGTGCTTTCGAATACGCCGTATTCGTTTACGACGCGGTTTGAAAATACTCCGGGAACGAATCCGGAAGAACTGATCGCGGCGGCGCATGCGGCTTGCTTTTCGATGGCATTGTCGGCGCAACTGGGAGGCGCGAAGCTGACCCCGGAGAGCATTAACACATCTGCGACGCTTACCATGGAGAACATTGAGGGAGGCTGGACCATCACGGCTGTGCACCTCGATGTGGTCGCCAAGGTGCCAGGCGCAAGCGCGGAGGCCTTCAGCACGGCTGCGCAAAACGCGAAGGCGGGCTGCCCGGTATCAAAGGTGCTGAACGCCAAGATTACGATGGATGCGAAGCTGGGCTAGCCGCCCACGGCGAACGTGAGACCGCGCTCTTTAACTCTCAATTCGCCAAATATTGTCATCCCGAGCGAAGCGAGNNTCGCTCCGCTCGGGATGACAATTGATGACAGAGATACCTAGCTTTGCGAGCGCAAGACCTGGCGCAACTTGTGATTGATTTTCACCGCTTCCTGCGATGCCTGATCGATCAGTTCGACCCAGCGGCGTGAGTTCTCGGGCGGTCCTGATTGCGAAATCAGGTAGGTGGCTTGCACGATGGTTTCGAGCGCGTTGCTGAGATCGTGCGCCAGTGTGCGGAGTTCCCGCGCCAGTTCCGCGGGGATTTTGTCGGAGGCATTTGCCATGGTCTTCGCCGGCGTGGCGAAACATACGACGCTACGCTTGTTTGACACAAGACGCCAGCCAGTAGATATTAGTGTAGTCGCCCTTGGAAAAGGGCCCTGCCGATTTTCTTTTACGCGGATGTGGCGGAACTGGCA
>PMMJ01000184.1 GCA_003162255.1 Acidobacteriaceae bacterium
GCCAACGACTATCTCATCGCACTCACGGAGTAAGTCGGCGCGTTCCTGAGTTACTTCACCCAAGATACGCACCGCCAGCCCCGGTCCGGGAAAAGGTTGCCGCTGCAGGATGTCCTCAGGCATGCCGAGATCGCGCCCAATCCGCCGCACCTCATCTTTAAATAAGTCCTTCAGCGGCTCGATGAGCTTAAGCTTCATCTTCGCAGGAAGTCCGCCCACATTATGATGCGACTTGATGACCTCGGACGGCCCGCGCACCGAGCGCGATTCGATCACGTCGGGATAGAGCGTCCCCTGNNTAGAGCGTGCCCTGGGCGAGGAATTCCGCGCCGCCCGCTTTGGCCGCCTCGTAATCGAAGACCTCGATGAAGGCGGCGCCGATGATCTTGCGCTTCTTTTCCGGATCGCTGACTCCCGCCAGCTTCCGCATGAAGCGTTCGGTAGCATCGACCGCAACCACGCGCAGCCCGAGATGGTCGCGCAGATTTTGCTGCACTTTCTCAAATTCGTTTTTGCGCAGCACGCCATTGTTGACGAACACGCAAGTCAGCCGCGATTTTCCGGAAGCATCGCGCATAGCGCGATCCACCAGCACCGCCGCCACGGAAGAATCGACCCCTCCGGAAAGCGCGCAGATAGCGCGACCGCTTCCGACCTGCTGTCTCACTTGCGCCACGGTCGCGTCGATAAAATGCTGCGGCGTCCACGAAGGCTTCGCTCCGCAAATATTAAGCGCGAAGTTGCGCAAGATGTCCGAGCCCAGCGGCGTGTGGTGCACCTCGGGATGGAACTGCACCGCCCACATCTTTCTCTCAACGTTTTCGATGGCTGCAACCGCGTCGGCAGTTTTCGCGGTTAGCCGAAACCCCGCAGGCAGCTCTTCGGCCGAGTCGCCATGCGACATCCAGACCGCAAGCAGCTTAGGCAGTCCTTGAAAAAGTAGCGAGTCAGATTCTTGGATCTCGACCTGGGCGTGTCCATACTCGCGCTTAGCGGCCGGCCGCACCTTCCCACCCAACGCGTACACCATGAACTGCAGCCCATAGCAGATGCCAAGCACAGGGATGCCAAGCTCAAAGACGTTCTTGTCCGCAAGCGGCGCGTCGTTATCGTAAACGGAAGACGGGCCGCCCGACAGAATAATTCCTACCGGAGAGTAGCTGCGAATTTCTTCCAGGCTGGCATTGAACGGCAGCACGACCGAGAAAATCTTCTGTTCGCGGATGCGGCGCGCAATCAGTTGCGAATACTGCGCGCCAAAGTCGAGGACAACGATGGATTGGGTTTCCACGGATGAGTGTCTCAGATCAGTGATTGAGTTGCAAATGGACGAAACAGCCACGAGCTTCGAGCTATGAGCCGCGAGCAACGCGAGCATTCTGCTTCGAAGCGTTCGCTCGGAGCCCGTAGCTCGCAGCCCTTTTATCGCACCACAATATTCACCAGCTTCTTCGGCACTACGATGACCTTCACCACCTGCTTGCCAGCAATGGCCGCTCGCACCTTCTCATCGGCGAGCGCCGCTTGCTTGATTTGATCCTCGCTGGCCCCCGCGGGCACCACCACCACGCTGCGCAACTTTCCGTTAACCTGCACAGGAATTTCGATCTCATCCTCCGCCGCCAGCGCCGGATCGTACTTCGGCCACGGAGCCTTCAGCAGATTGCCCGTCTCGCCCGTCATCTCCCACAATTCGTGCACCAGATAAGGCGCCATCGGCGCCAGCAGGAGCGCGATGTTGCGCTGCACCTCGGCCAGAAGGGTCAGTGGAATCTCATCCCCTTTGACAAGAGCTCCGGTCGCGGGGCTTTGAGCGTCTTCACTTCCTAACATCCTACGGTTGGCGTCGTTCAGCAGCTCCATAATGGCCGAGATGCAGGTGTTGAAGTGCCAGCGTCCCTGGAAGTCGTCGGTCACACGCTTTATGGTCTGGTGAAGCTTGCGCTGCAGTCGCCGAGCCGAGCCGGTCAGAGGCGCCGACAAAGGAGCGCGCCAATCGGGGTCCTGCGGCTTCGCATGATTCTCGTAAAACCGATACACCCTCCCCAAAAACCGCTGAATCCCTTCGATCCCCGATTCCTGCCAGTCCAAATCGCGATCCGGAGGCGCCGCGAACAAGCTGTACATCCGAGTCGCGTCCGCCCCATACCGCTCCACCATCTCGTCCGGCGACACGACGTTCCCCAGGTTCTTCGACATCTTCGCGCCGTCTTTAATCACCATCCCCTGCGTAAACAGACGCTTCACCGGTTCGTCGTTCTTCACCAGCCCCATGTCGCGCATGAACTTCGTCCAGAAGCGCGAATAAATAAGGTGGAGAATGGCATGTTCCACACCGCCAATGTATTGGTCGATCGGAAACCAGTAAGCGATCTTATCGGAGTCAAACGGCGCCTTGTCATTGTGCGCGTCGGCGTAGCGATAGAAATACCACGACGAATCGACGAACGTATCCATGGTGTCGGTCTCGCGCCGCGCCGGCCCGCCACACTTCGGACAAGTAGTGTTCAAGAACGCCGGCACACTCGCCAGCGGTGATCCGCCCGCGAGCGTGATCGGCACCTTGTCCGGCAAAATTATCGGCAAATCTTTTTCCGCCACCGGTACCACGCCGTCCTTATCGCAATACACCATCGGAATCGGCGTGCCCCAATAGCGCTGCCGCGAGATCCCCCAATCCTTCAGCCGAAAAGTAACGGTAGCCTTGCCAAAGCCTTTCTCCTCGGCAAGCGCCGACATCTTAGTAATCGCGTCCTCGCAGCTCAGCCCGCTGAACTCGCCCGAGTTCACCAGTATCCCGTCCATGGTCGTAAACGGCAGCGCTGGCTCCGCCATGGTTTCTTCCGGATCGCTCGACGACGGCAGAATCACCAGCCGGATCTCCAGCCCGTACTTCTTGGCGAATTCATAATCGCGCTCATCGTGCGCCGGCACGCTCATAATCGCGCCTGTGCCGTAGTCCATCAGGATGTAGTTCGCCACCCACACCGGCACCGCTTCGCCGTTATACGGATTCTTAGCATAGCGCCCCGTAAACACGCCATGCTTTTCGATGTTGCCGATATCGCCCGCTTCTTTAGCGCGGCGCTGCTCGGCGATCAACTCATTCACCTTGACGCGCAGTTCCGCATCGCGGGCAATCATATCGACCACGATCGGATGCTCAGGCGCCAACTGCACCGAGGTCGCGCCATAGATCGTGTCCACGCGCGTGGTGAACACGGTGATGGTCGATCCCGCAGGTCCCACCGTTCCGCCCAGATCGAAATCCACCAGCGTGCCTTCGCTGCGTCCAATCCAGTTCTGCTGCATGATGCGGACTTTCTCCGGCCATCCCGACAGTTTCTCCAGATCGCGCAGCAACTCGTCCGCGTATTTAGTGATCCGCAAGAACCACTGTTCCAGTTCCCGCTGCTCAACCGGAGTGTCCTCATGCCGCCAACACATCCCGCCCACAACCTGCTCGTTCGCCAGCACGGTGCAGCACACGGGACACCAGTTCACCTTGCTCTTCTTGCGATACGCCAATCCCGACTCGTAAAGCTTCAGAAAAAACCATTGATTCCAGCGGTAGTAATCCGGAAGGCAGGTCGTAACCTCGCGCGACCAGTCATAAGCGAACCCAAGGCGCTTCATCTGCACCTTCATGGCCGCAATATTCCCCAGCGTCCACTCCTTCGGCGGAGTGTTGTTCTTGATGGCCGCATTCTCCGCCGGCAGCCCAAACGAATCCCACCCCATGGGATGTAGCACGTTGTACCCGTTCATCCACATGTAGCGGGCCAGCGCATCGCCGATGGAATAGTTGCGCACATGTCCCATGTGCAGCGCGCCCGAAGGATAAGGAAGCATCTCCAAAACGTAATACTTTGGCTTCGTAGGATGAGCCTCGGCAGCATAGAGCGAAGGATCGCTCTGCCATCGCTCAGTCCATTTCTGTTCAATGCGCTGAGCATCGTAACGCTCGTCGTTACGTTCTGGGCGCGCGGGAGGGATCGGTTTGTCTTCCTGTGCCATAGATAAAGGATAGTGCGGTAGAAAGTAATCTTTGATTTTACAACGGTCAGGCTGTCCAATACGCTCAGGGCTCACGCGCGATCAAACAGCGCATGGAAAGGCGGGAGCCCTAGCCCGTCCAGGCCAAGCGCAGCCGCTGGTTCGAGGCGTCCATAAATCCATTTCCACACCCGCCGTCCTTTTCCGCCCTCCGTTTGCTCTGTCCCACCACGGACGCTAAACTGAATATCCTGGGGTATTCACTATGCTCGTAGTCATGCAGGCGCTGGCCACCGAAGAGCAGGTCCGCGCCGTTTGCCAGAAAATCGAATCACTCGGATACCGCGCCCACTCCATGCCCGGCGCGCAACGCACCGCCATCGGTATCACCGGCAACCAGGGCGAAGTCGAGCCCGGCGCGCTCGAAGAAATGCCCGGCGTGCAGGAAGTCATCCGCGTCACCAAGGCCTACAAGCTAGTGAGCCGCGACACCAAGCCCGACAACACGATCATCAAATTCCCCGGCTCAGCCGTCACCATTGGAGGCCGCGACCTCGCCATCATCGCCGGCCCCTGCGGCATTGAGAGTCGCGATCAGGCATTCACCATCGCCGAGCGCGTAGCCCGCGCCGGAGCCCAGTTCTTCCGCGGCGGCGCCTACAAACCTCGCACCTCTCCGTATTCTTTTCAGGGACTGGGCGAAGAAGGCCTGAAGATCATGGCCGAGATCCGCGACCGCTTCGGCCTGCTCATCGTCACCGAAGCTGTCGATTACGAATCGCTCGCCCTCGTCGACCAGTACGCCGACGTAATTCAGATCGGCGCGCGCAACATGCAGAATTTCTCTCTGCTCAAGCGCGCCGGACGCGCCCACAAGCCCGTCCTGCTGAAGCGCGGCATCTCGGCAACGCTCGAGGAATTTCTCATGGCCGCCGAGTACATCATGAGCGAGGGCAACTACAACATCGTGCTGTGCGAGCGCGGAGTCCGCACCTTCGCCGACCACACTCGCAACACGCTCGATCTCAGCATTGTTCCCGCCGTCCAGCGCCTCAGCCACCTGCCCATCCTCGTGGACCCCAGCCACGGCACCGGCAAGCGCAACAAAGTGACGCCACTCTCCCGCGCCGCCGTGGCCGTCGGAGCCGACGGTTTGATCGTGGAAGTCCACAACGATCCCGACCGCGCGCTCTCGGATGGCATGCAGTCGCTGTTCCCCGATCAGTTCGACGCGCTGATGGCGCAGGTTAGGCAAATCGCGGCAGTCCTAGGACGCGGTGTCCCCGCATCGAATCACGTTCGTGCGGAAGCGACAAGTTCCGCCGATTGATGCTGCTCTGACCTGCATCTGATAATCTTTGCCTTCACCAGGGCTCTCCATTTTGCGAAAACTTCTCTTTATTGCTGTCCTCGTCCCGCTCGTCCTGGCCGCCGGCTGGTACTACTTCCACGAGCGCGCTCTCCCCGGTTATGGCCCGCTCTACCGAGAATTCGCATATGTAACCAATGGCAAGAGCAACACGGTTACGGTTATCGATCTCCGCAGTTTCCGCCCCGTAAGAACTCTGCAGGTTGGCGCGGAGCCCACTGGAGTTGCCGCCAATCCAAAGCGCAACGAAGTTTATGTCGTCAATGCCGGCTCTTCGAATGTCAGCGTGATTGATGCGGAGCGAAATAAGGTGGTCGCGACCATAGGAGTTTACGGGCGTCCGTTCTTCATCGATGTTTCTCCCGACGGACACCGCGCCTACGTTGCCAATTCCGGGTCGGACAATGTTTCGGTGCTTGATCTTGACCATCGCAGCGTTGCGGCTACGCTTCATGTTGGCGGAAGTCCCGGCCTGGCCCGCGTTTCGCCGGACGGATCGACAGTCGTGGTCAGCAATCGCGCCGACAACACCGTCTCGATCATCGATACGGCGCGCCTCGCCGTGCGTTCCGCCATCGCTATCTGTATCCATCCCGAAGACATCGCCATCCTGCCTGATTCCAGCAAAGCTTTTATCTCCTGTTCCGGATCGGGTCAGGTTGCGAGCATTGAACTCAAGAACGAACTCAAGAACGTCCAGAACGACAAGTTGCTCGCGCTCCTCGATGTCGGACAGTCTCCCGTGAGCCTGGCGCTAAAACCCGACGGCGG
>PMMJ01000283.1 GCA_003162255.1 Acidobacteriaceae bacterium
CCGTACATGGAGTCGATGGCGAACTTGAAATTCGCACGGCGGATGAGATCAAGATCGGCAAACTGGCAGACAGCCTCGACATAGGCAGGCTTAAGATCAACCTCTTCGATTTTCGCCACGGGGATTTTCGCGGGCGGCCCATCGCTGGGAGCGGCGCCTCCATCCAGTTCGTCTTCGATCATCTTCATGATGGCAGGCGTGGCCGAGCCTCCAAACTTGGCTTTGAACTTCACCCCATTCCAGTTCCACGGATTGTGGCTCGAGGTAATCATGACTCCGCCCGCCGCCCCCNNCGACCCGAAGCGCGTGTCGTAGCCGATGCACAGGCCTTTGGCTGGATCTTCTTTGGCGTGGACGTAGGCGGCAATGGCTTCGGCGGCGATGCGCACATTGGCAAAGGTAAAGTCGTCGGCGATAAGGCCGCGCCAGCCGTCGGTACCGAATTTGATTTGGGTCATGGGGTCCGTCGTTAGTCCTTCGCTCTCCGCTGTTCGTCGTTCGCTGTTCGTAAATGCAGACCCTCGCTCCCGCCCGGGATGACAACCAAGGGGTATCGCGAACAGCCAACGACGAACAGCGAACAGCGGACGCTCACACCAGTTTCTTCAGCTTCTTCTCATCCAGATGCTTCACTACTTTGCCGACATCCTGCGATTGATCGAGCGTAGTGACCAGCAGGGCGTCTTCGGTCTCGACAATCACCAGGTTGCTCACGCCGACCAGCGCGACAAATTTGCCGGGCGCGTGAACATAATTATTCTTCGCATTCAGGGCAAAACTTCCGGACGCCGAGATCAGGCTCCCGTCAGCCGGTTTCACCTTCGCCACGTGGTGCTCATGCAGCGATGTCCAGGAACCGAGGTCATTCCATCCGAAGTCGGAGGGCAGGCAGAAAATGCGCGACTGGCCTTCACCTTTGGCGGATCGCGGCTCCAGCACCGCATAGTCGATGCTGATGTTCTCGCACTTCGGATAAAGTTTTCGAAATGTGTCCGCGAACTTGCGCGTGCCATAAGCGGCAGCAATCTTTTCGAGCAGCGGAGCAGTGTTGGGAAGATGCTCGCGCAGCGCGTTGGCAAGGGTGTCGGCGCGCCAGAGAAACATGCCGCTGTTCCAGAAATAATTTCCCGCGTCGAGAAACTGCTTAGCCGTGGCCAGGTCCGGCTTTTCGGTGAAGCGGCGCACCTGCAGCGACCCTTGTCGGTCGGCCGCTCCAGCCTCGATATAGCCGTAGCCGGTTTCAGATCGAGTCGGGCGGATGCCGAGCACAACGATGTTTTCTCCCGCGGCGGCAATCTCGATTCCTCGGCTGAGAGTCGCGCGGTATTCGGCGGGCTCGGCGATGACGTGATCGGACGGAAACAGGCCAAGCACCGCATCGGGATCACGACGAAGCAAGAGAAATGCCGCTAAGCCAATCGCGGGAGCTGTGTTGCGCCCGGCAGGCTCGGCGATGACCTGGCTCGGAGGAAGCTTCGGAAGCTGGCGCAGGATGGCAGGGCGCAAGTCGCCATTCGTGATGATCCAGAAACGGCTCGGCGCGGTCATGGGTGCGAGGCGCGCGACCGTCTGCTGGATCATGGTCTCTTTGCCGTCGAGCGCGAGCAGTTGCTTGGCGCGGCGCTTACGGCTCAGCGGCCAGAAGCGCGTGCCTCGGCCGCCAGCCAGAATGATGGGATAGAAGTGCGGGTTCGGCTTCACGGTCGTTGCAAGCCTAACATCTACGCGGGGCGACGCGAAAGCGCTCTAGCAGAAGAGCGCTCTTGGCTCTTAGCTCTTGGCTTTCAGCTAAAAGCCAAAGGTCAAGAGCTTGAAGGCGAATTTTTCGCACGCTGTTACAGTCGCGTGGCGGGCTCCGGCACGGTCCCGCTGGGCACACTGGCCTTCAAGAATTCCAACTGCCACTGCGGGCGCACGGTGAAGACTTGGACGGCGGCCGGAATCACAACCGCGTCGCCCTTGGCCAGTGTCACCGGGTCGCGGCCCCGCGCCTCGACAACTCCGCAGCCTTCCACCGCGACCAGGATTTGCACGGAAGTTTCTCCTGAATTGCAGGTCGTGGAGAACTCCTGCGGCGCTTTTAATTCAAACAGGTCCACCGCGAAATATNNCTGCTGCGTCTCCACAATGACGGCTCCCGGCCCCAGCGTATGCACCGTCCCGCCGGCCACGTAAATCATCTCGCCCTGGTAGACGTTGATCCAGTTGAGCAGTTCTTCCGCGCGCTTTTCAACGATGCCTTGCTCGAATTGAGCAACAGTAACACCGGGCTTCAAGCCGAGCGCAATCTGCGACCCGGGTTTAGCGTGGACCACGTACCAGCATTCGGTTTTGNNGCCGCCGTGCCCACAAGTTCGGAACCGAATTCTTTGCTCAGGTCCGCGAGTGTACGCTTCGCCAGCGGACCGTTTGCGACCACGCAGTTGTCGCCGGTGAGCCAGGCTTCTCCGATTCTTTCGTTGAATTTGTGATTGGGATAGATGGCAGAAAGATCAAGCGTGCCCCACGGGCGCGGGTCAAAGGCGGCCTGCATCAGGAGTGGGTAGAGTTGGGTCATGGAATCGAACTATGAAACGGGTGGCGCGTTCCGCAAATTCCTGGCATAAACCCATATTGTCATCTGAGCGAAGCGAAG
>PMMJ01000191.1 GCA_003162255.1 Acidobacteriaceae bacterium
GTCGCGACGGCTGGCGGTGTCAATCCTGTGGCACGATGTCCAATCTCGAGGTGCACCACAGGGAGTTCCGCAGCCATTCGGGGTCAGATTCACAGGAGAACTTAATAACGCTTTGCACCGCATGCCACGCGGCCGTGCATCTAGGTTAAGTGTTTCGCTCCTGCTTACATCTGGGCCTCGGCTTCCGAAAGGCAGTTTCGGAATCAAGCACAGATTCCAGACAGGTGCGGGGAGATCGTTGACGTTCTTTACGGCAGTTGGCCTGCCTCTATCGGAGCTATTTTTCGCGCAGAATGACTCGATGGTTCAACCTTCGCCTCTGCCTGCGGGGGGGTAATACCGACTTGGACACCCGGTGGTCGAGAGTATTGCGGATTTCTACAGTTGATTTGACCGCAGAGAACGCAAAGATCGCAGGGAAAAGAATTTCTAAGAACTCGCTGCGTATTCTGCTGTTATTAGGTTCTTGTCTTACCGTCTTTTTCGCTCACCTTTTCGGCTCACCGCTCGCACTGGTTGTTCTCCCGGCGCGAGTACTCGACGCACAATCGGCGTGTTGAGTTTGTATTTGCGCTCGGTAACCTTGCCACCGTCATCCTGCACGCGAATCACGAACGCGGGCAGCACGCCTTCCTTATCGAAGTTCTCTTGTGAAACGGTCACCGGCAGGACGCCTTCCATGCGCTCGCGATAGGCCGTTTCATAGCGATGGCGCTTCACGTTCCAGGTGAAGACGCGAATCTGGTTGAAGTCAAACGGCAGGCCATCCTTGGGTTCGGTGACCACGGTCAAGTACTGCGCAACTTTCTTGTCGCCATCCTGAACCTGATCGAGCACGAAGAACGCAACGATCCTCTGGCCTTCCGCGTATTGCGCAACCTCGAGCGGGATGTCGAGATCGATCATGCGTCCCAACACCCATCCGACGCGCTCGTGGGAGTCGCGCACCAGCCACCAATCCTCAATCACCGGCACGGGCTCTTTCTTGTTTTGCGGATTGCTGCCCGGCGCGGCGGAGCGCGACGGCGGCGCGACTATGCCCGGTTTCTCGGCCGTGCCACGCTTCAGCAGCGACAACTTTTCGCCGGAAGAAATCTGATAGAGATGTTCGGTATCGCGTCCCGGTTCGACGTGCAGATTGGTGTCGTTGCGCGTCGCGCCCTGCGCCTGCACGGGATCATTTTCGTTGTCCGCGATCAGCTTCTGGAGCCGATCGTAGACTTCCTCGCTGACGAGGTAGCGCTGCTCCACCCATCCCATGGCGCCGGTTGCGGTGCGCACTTTGACAAAGTGGCGGTCATGGTCCAGCACTTCGACGCGCTCGCCGTTCTTCACCACTCCGGTTTTCTCATACACCGCCGCTACGTGGTCGCGCAGGTTGGCCTGGACGCCAGAAACGTAGGCGACCTCCAGCACACGTCCGCGAGACTTGCAGCCCGCAAAAAAAATCGCGCTCGCCAGGCAAAGCGCTACCGCTATCGTGCGCGGGAAAGATGTTGGGATGAACTTCACGGGATCAGACTTTTACTATAGCGCGGCGTGATGGCGCTGGAAAGTAGCTCTCGAAGGTGGCCCGTCTCCGAGAACGCTATTCAGCGGTGATGGTCACCGAATTATTGCTGTTGACGCCGCAGAGGGTTGCGGTAATCGTTGCAGCCTCTCCTATCGTTGCGCCGGTACCAGTCGTCGCCACGCCGTCTGTGATCGATGGAATAACGGTTGTATCGGAGATGTTCCAGGTCACCTCATTAGTTACTGGCTGGTTGCCGCCGCCGGTGGCGAAAACTGCCGTTGCCGTGAATGTGATCTGGACGGCTTGCCCATGCGTAAACGTAGTCGGACTGCCAGTGATCGTCAGGCTGGTCACGGCAGGGCAAACCGAAACCGTCGCCGTGGCCGGTGTGAGTGCCTGATAAGCCGCCGAGATCGTCGCCTCCTGCGGAGGGTTGGTAAGCTCGCTCGTGCTGACGGCAGTGAACAGTCCATTATTCGCTCCAATTGACCCTGCTGCCGAGTTAGTGGAACTCCAATAGCACTTGTCCGTCACGATCTGGTTGGGGGACCCGTCGCTCATCGTGCCCGAAGCAACGAATTGCAGGGTACCGCTGGGTCCTACGGTCTCGCCGGTCGGACCAATCGTAATGGCCGTTATCGTCGGGTTGACGAAGAATCCGCGGCAGCCGACCCCAAAGGCCACTGCAACCAGAACCGTGAAAGCAAGCGTCAACGCCAGTTTGCGTCCAGTCAACATAAATGACCGCCTCAGATAACGTGATTTTAGCAGAACGCTCGGCCTCCGCTCGATCCCCGATAGTGGATGGCAGGGGTCGTCCCCCTTGCCCACACTGCCCGCCGTCGTGCCGAAAGCGTTCTCGAATATAAAGAACGGGGCGTCGTCCGGAACTTGCGCGGCGTTTTCTTCTCGGCATACCGGCTGCGGAAAAAATCGACGCCCGCCGCCCAGCCCCTGAAGGGGTCTGTTTCGTAGAAGGTACGGTATCGCTAAAGCGATACCCTGATACGAAATAACTTTGATACGAATCCGGGTCTACTGAGAGCTGACAACTGAAAGCTGATAGCTGACTCCCTACTTCCCGCGCTTCTTCCCGGCGTTCGCGATGCGCTCGTCGATCGGCTTGCGGGCGGCGAAACCTTCGCTGGTTCCGTGCCAATGCGCGATCGTCGGCTCGCCCAGCTTCCAGCACAACAGCAGAACCTCGCCTTCGACCTTGCAGGGGAAATCGAGCAATCCGATGTCTAGATCTTTCACCTGCACGCCGGTCGCGTCGATTTCCGCGAGAGCATCCTTAATGCGCCGAATCGCCCGCTCGCGCTCCGCCTTGCGCCGCGCCAGATGGACCACATTCAACATCATGCCGCCGTTAAGAAAAACACGGTGCGCCGTTTCCTGCAGTTCGGCGTCCACGTCTTCAATCAACTTTTTGCCGTTGATCCCCTGCCGGAGCAGCGACTCCAGAATCGGCAACAGCATATGCGCTTCATCGAGGGTAAAGGTGCGGTCGGACATGTACGTTCATTCTACTGGAATGCAGCGGAAGAGGGAGGTCTCAGGTGTCAGGTGTCAGGTCTCAGGTNNCTCAGGTGTCAGGTGTCAGGTCTTAGGTCTCAGTCTGGATTGGATGAAGCATGGGCTGACGGTGGTCGTTTTTAGCTTTCCCTGAGCCAACGGCGCTAAACGGTCGAACTTACGCCGCTTGCAGATTGCTGTTCTCTGCCTCTGCCTTCGCGCCCATGCTATTTTCAAATAAACCCTCATGGACGATCCGGCTCTAGCGACTTCCGAATCCACTCCGCGCAATGTTTACGTCTTTGGCCTGACCTCGTTCCTCAACGACACGGCCAGCGAAATGGCGTATTGGGTCCTGCCCGCCTTTCTCACATCGCTTGGCGCCGGACCTGCGCAACTGGGAATGATTGAAGGCATTGCCGAAAGTATGGCTTCTTTTGCCAAGCTTTTCTCGGGCTATGTGACCGACAAGGTTGCGCGCCGCAAGCCCATCGTGGTTGGCGGATACTTTGTGGCTAACGCGGTGAAGCCGCTGCTGGCNNTGATTCAAGCCATGGATTCCGCCGGGGCCATCGCCGGTCCGCTGCTGGCGCTGGCAGTGATTGGACGCTTTGGCATGAGGGGCGTGTTCGCGTCGGCGGCTTTCCCGGGAGCGTTGTGCGTGCTCGTCGCCTGGGTGGGAATCCGCGAAGTGCGGCGCGCATCGGTGAAGCGACGGGCGTCCTCGCCCATCCAAGCCGAGCGCAGCTCGGCACACGTTACGCCGCGTTCAACGAGGACGGGCGAGGACGCCCNNCTGCGCGCCGGAAACATCGGCATTCCCGCATCACGCGCGCCTCTGCTGGGGCTGGTTTTCAACATCATGTTCACGCTCATGTCGTGGCCAGCCGGCAAGCTCAGCGACCGCTTCTCGCGCTCGGCCATCGCCGCCGCGGGGTACTTCGTTTTCGCTATCGTTTATTTTGTCTTCGCGCTGGCGCCGTCCCAACTGGCGATCTGGCTGACCATGGCCTTCTACGGACTCTTCTACGCGCTGACCAATCCCGTGCTCAAAGCGCTGGTGGTCGAAAGCGTGGCAGGCGACGTCCGGGGCCGCGCGCTTGGCGTGTATTCGTTTCTCACCAGCGTGACCACGCTGCTCTCGAGCGTGATCACGGGAGCGCTTTGGAAGATCTACGGCCCAGCGGTTCCGTTCTATTTCTCGGCGGGAATCGCGACCGTCTCGGCCTTTGCGCTGCTCGCCCACCGTTCGCCGGCACGACCCGCAAGAGCGTGAGCGGATTCGGCAGGTCGCGGAGAAATCGACGGCCGATTGCCCCCGGCCCCCTGAAGGGGCATTTGATTTGGAAGCTTGCGGTATCGCTAAAGCGATACCCCGATACGAAAACCCAGTTCGTCTGCAGCCGGAGACGTGGCAAGACGCGTCTCTACGGGGAATCAGACGCGCCTTCATCCGACCGGCGCAGCCGGAGATACGCAATCACCAGAAACGCCACGCCGGACACGCTGTCGAGCACGACATCCCACACCGTGCCGGTGCGCGACGGAATGTGGCTCTGGTGCCACTCATCCATCGCGGCAACAAAGGCGGTCCCCAGCCAGGAGAGCAGTGCCGCGCGCAGCAATAAAGTATAAATTCGACCGAGCGTAGCTCTCCAGCCACGCAGCAGCAGCAGGCTCAACATGCCGTAGCCGACGACGTGCCCGGCTTTGCGCAGATAGTGATGGAAGACGAGGAAGTGGTAGAAATTGACATTGCCGAACAAGCGCGTCAACAGCGTGTACAGCATGCTGCCGGTGTGCTCTGACGAGAAGAAGTCGGTGGACTCAAACGCAATGAGGCCGATCCAGACAATCGCCGGCCACCAGGCGCGCACAAGATTGGGACGGGACACGGTCAAATCGGCTTCGTCCCTCATTCCGCCGCGTAGTTCGGCGCTTCGCGCGTGATCATGACGTCGTGGACGTGGCTTTCACGCAGGCCGGCGGCGCTGATGCGCACGAAGCGCGCCTTCTGCTGCAGTTCCGCCACCGTCTCGCATCCGCAATATCCCATGCCCGACTTCAAGCCGCCCACCATCTGGTGCACGATCATCGCCACCGAACCGCGATAGGGCACGCGCCCTTCGATTCCTTCCGGCACCAACTTGCCCAGCCGGTTCGAGTCTTCGCCGATGACCGGCATGGCGATCGAGGCGTCTCCATCCGAGTTCTGGAAGTAGCGCTCACTCGAACCTGCCGCCATCGCTCCCAGCGAGCCCATGCCGCGATACGCCTTGAAGGTGCGGCCCTGATACAGAATCAATTCGCCCGGGCTTTCATCCGTCCCCGCAAACATCGACCCGATCATCACCGCGGAAGCGCCCGCTGCCAGCGCCTTGCTGATATCGCCCGAATACTTGATGCCGCCGTCGGCAATCACCGGAACACCCGAATCGCGCGTGGCCCGCGCCGCCTCGGCAATCGCCGTTATTTGCGGAACGCCGACGCCGGTCACAATGCGCGTGGTGCAAATCGAGCCCGGCCCAATGCCCACTTTCACTCCGTCCACGCCCGCGCGCACCAGGTCGCAGGCGCCATCGAAAGTCGCCACGTTGCCGGCAATCAGTTCCACTTCCGGCAACTTCGCTTTGACTTTCTTGACCGCTTCGAGCACCAGCGAAGAATGTCCATGCGCGCTGTCGATGGCCAGCACATCGACTTTCGCCTGCGCCAGTTCCTGCGCGCGCTCCAGGAAATCGCCCGTCGCCCCGATGGCCGCACTCACCCGCAGCCGCCCCTGATCGTCCTTGGCCGCGCCGGGATATTTCAGTTTCTTCTGGATGTCCTTGACCGTGATCAAACCCTTCAGGTTGTACTTGTCGTCGACGACGAGAAGCTTTTCGACGCGGTGCTCGTGCAGAATCTCTTCCGCCTGCTCCAGCGTCGTTCCCACCGGCACCGTGATCAGGTTCTTCTGGGTCATCACCTTGCTGATCGGAATATCGAAGCGGGTTTCGAAGCGCAGATCGCGATTGGTGAGAATGCCGACCAGCTTTCCATCCCTCAAAGTAATCGGCACGCCGGAAATCTTGTATTTCTTCATGACGTCGAGCGCATCGGAAACCTTGGCATCCGGCGACATGGTGACGGGATCGACGATCATGCCGCTCTCCGACCGCTTCACCTTGTCGACTTCATTGGCCTGCTGCTCGATGGTCAGGTTGCGATGAATAATCCCGAGGCCTCCCTGCTGCGCCATGGCAATCGCCATGTGCGACTCGGTCACGGTGTCCATGGCGGCGCTGACGATGGGAATGTTCAACCGGATGTTGCGGGAAAGCTGGGTCTGCGTGTTGGTGTTGGCGGGCACAACTTCGGAGCGCGCCGGCAGGAGTAAAACGTCGTCGAATGTGAGGGCCTCAGGGACGGGAAAATGGATCATAGGAATTTGGATTAAGTTTCTATTGTAGGGAGCGGGTGAGCATCAAGCAAATGCAGGTGGTGGGGCAGTTTCCCATTGCCGATTGCTCGCCGAGTGAAACGGACCATTCTGGGGTCGTGAGCGCTAGGGAGACTCTGATTAAGTT
>PMMJ01000409.1 GCA_003162255.1 Acidobacteriaceae bacterium
TAAAGAATGCCGACATCGCCGGCCTCACATTGGTAGTCGTGAAAGATGGCCAGATCCTGCTCGAGAAAGGCTATGGATACGCCGATGTGAGGACGAAGCGGGCCATGGATCCGGGTCTCACGCTGGTTCGCCCGGGTTCGACTTCAAAGCTTTTCACCTGGACCGCGGTCATGCAACTCGTCGAACAAGGCAAACTTGATCTCGACCGCGATATCAATGACTACCTGGATTTCAAGGTAAACAGCAGTTTTTCGAAGCCGATCACCATGCGCAATCTGATGACGCACCGCGCCGGTTTCGAAGAGGGCATCAAGTCGATCCTGGCGTACGACCCCAAACAGGCCATGACGACCGAAGCCTATCTCAAGCATCATCGGCGCCCGACGTTGTTTCCACCGGGAGAAGTTCCCGCCTACTCCAACTACGGCGCTGCTCTTGCCGGCTACATCGTCCAGCGCGTGTCCGGTGAGCCCTTTGAAAGCTACGTCGAACGCCATATCTACGCGCCTCTGGGCATGACCCACTCGACCTTCCAGCAGCCGGTGCCAGAGCGGCTCAAGGCAGACCTGTCCGAAGGCTACATGACCGCATCCGAGCCACCCCGGCCGTTCGAGCTGATAATTACCGCACCCGCAGGTAGCATGAGCACCACCGCCGATGACATGGCGAGGTTCATGATCGCCTACTTGCAAGAAGGCCGTTATCAGGAAAATCGCATCCTGAAACCGGAAACCGTGCGTCTCATGTTCGAGCCCGCCGTCCACCAGATCGATGACATCGATGTCATGGGCTTGGGATTTTTTGAGGAAAACCGCAATGGCCATCGCGTTCGCGGGCACGGCGGCGACACCATCGTCTTCCACACCGACTTGGATCTGTTCGTTGACGATGGCGTTGGCATCTTCTTTTCACTCAATAGCCGCGGCGAAGACAATGCCGTCTATGGAATCCGGCAAGCGCTGTTCGATGCTTTCGCGGATCGCTACTTTCCAGGCAGCGGGCAACAATCCGCGGTTCCAGCCAGCTCTGTCGTGCCTAACGCAAGAGAACATGCTCAGCTCATCGCCGGGAGATATCAAAGCTCGCGGAGAGTCGAGTCTGCGTTCATCAGCGTACTTTATCTGCTCAGCCAGACGGTAATCAGCGCCAATGACGATGGCACAATCAACGTGCCTACATTCCCCACGAATAAGCCAAAACGCTATCGTGAAATCTCGCCTTTCGTCTGGACCGAAGAGGGTGGTCAACGCAAAGTTGCCTTGGCCGGAGAAGGCAGCAGCCGAGCCGTTTACAGCAGCGACGACCCAAGCTCGATCTTGCGACCGGTACCCGCTTGGAAGTCCTCTGTCTTGAATCTCTCGTTACTCTGCGGATCAATCGCGATACTGCTGATCGTGGTGGTTCTGTGGCCTGTCTCGGCGTTATTGCGCCGGAAGTATCGCCAGCCTTCAACGCTCGCAGGGAGAGAGTTGCTGGTCATCAGAGTTCTTCGTGTCGCAGCACTGGTTGATGTCGTCTACCTGTTGGCCTGGATTGTTTCCCTGTACCCGATTTTGAACAACCACGTCGAGGCGTACAACAACAGCCTCGACCTGTACATTCGGCTGTTGCAAGTCGTAGGTCTTCTGGTGATTGCCGCCGCCGTGGCGGGCATTTGGGCTGCATGTCAGAAAAGTCGGAAGTGGACTACAGCGGTTTGGCATGTTCTGAGCGCCGGTGCTTTGGTCGGCATAGTTTGGATCGCGGTCATCACGAAGCTGATCAGCTTCAACCTGAACTATTAGCAAACGGCGAGCGAACCGGCGCTGCACGGATGTGTCAGCGTTTTCGGCCGGAATTTAGGCGTTCATAACGCCTCCCCAAACCGGTCCGTAAGAAACCGCTGGTGGAACCGATGAAGGCTGCCGTTTGGCTAGTGGGCAGATCCAAAGGATCGGAGAGTAACGACCGGCATTCGCGTGCTTCCAAAACAGTGGGCATGTGAGGTGGGCTTGTGGGAAATTAGCATCGAGTGACGCCAGCGATTTTGGGCGGATGAGGGCAACCCCGGATTTCTTCCGGCGGGACAATACATCGAGGCATATCGCCGCTACTGCTGGACAGCGCATTCATTGGCGGACTTAAAGCTCGCTCCTTTTCATCTGCGGGTAGCCCGATTCGTGTGGTAGACGCGCAGCGTCTGGCTTTTTAAGAGCTCTGGATGGAATTCTCGCAGCAACGCTAGCGTGCTGTACTTGAGTTCAGTCGCCAACTTGACCATCGCTTCCAATTCTTGGTCTGATACGGCCCAGCCACGTCATAAACCGATTTGTTCCTCTTATTGTTGAAGGTCTTTGAATCTTTGAATGACCTTTGGGCTGGCTTTATGGTGAGTTCCAGAGATTCGATTGTCTTACACGATGCCCCGCTTGGGTAACGGTGCGATGACCGGAGGCGCGGAGCGCAGTCGTTGCGACGCAGAGCGCCGCGTTGAAAGCAGCGATGAATCGAAGATCGGTCGATACAGCCTCGACCTGGAATCGGCGAGGCGGCGCTCCACAATTCCCAAAAGATCTCTGATCTCATCCGCTATTTTCCGGCTAGATCCGGTTCGGTTCCTGGCTACGATGATGGTGAAGGACTTAAANNGCTCAGTCCGCTTTCAGTCCGCTGCTGTCTGCTGCGTTGCTGAAAAATTGCACAGCATTGCTCCTGCCGCAGCCATGCCATCGCTGACACTGTGGGTATAACACTGCAGGGTCAGCTTGACATCACTGTGGCGAAGCAAAGTCTGTACCGTTTTTGGGTCAGTTCTGATGCGGACCAGAAAACGAGGCCAGGCCGTGACGCAGATTATGGAGGCCAAATCGGCGTGGATCATCATCTACTAGTCCGCCTTCGTCGTTTCGGTGCGATGAAAGAGTGCCCACCTTCACTGCCGCTGGCCGCAGATAATCTTCCACCAGCATGTTAGCCACACGCGGTTGCTGGTCCTTGAGTTGGAACGAGGGAAACACCCAATCCCCGGCTGAGAATATGGCGTCTTACGTTTCCAGCGAAACATGAATTCGGCTAGCAAAGGATGCAGTGGCCCCGGGCCTTTCGAGGCGTTGCTTTTCGGCCAACCCACTTTGCCGCATGTCCACGTGCGGCGTACCTGGATGACGACGTCAGCAAAACTCACGTCTTGCCATTGCAGACCGAGGCACTCTGAGATGCGCACACCTTTGCTAGCTGGCGTTGATGCGAGCCACGGAATTCCGAATCCGCAATTCCGTTTGCAGCACTATTTCTTGTGGACGATCTTTCAACCCGTTCATACGGTCAAGCAACAGCCGCGCGGCCGTATAGCCTAACTGATAACCCGGTTGATAGACCGCAGTTAGGGCTGGGTCGGTCAGCTCAGTCAAATCAAGTCCATCGAAGCTGATGAGGGAAACATCGGCTGGGCACGCCAGCCGCGACTCGCGAACGGCGGACAGGGCCCCCATCGCCATCAGGTCATTGGCAGCGAAGATCGCGGTCGGACACGGCAGCAGGCGCAGCAATCGCAACGCCGATGAGTAACCGCTGGTGCGGTCGAACAAGGCTTCCTGTATGTACTCGGGAGCAATTGGAACCTTGGCCTCGGCGAGCGCCTTCATGAAACCTCGAAGACGGTCTCCGGCGTTTGTGAGATGAGAGGGGCCGGAGATCACTCCAATCTGCCGGTGGCCCATTTCGATCAGATAGCGCGCGGCTTTGTAGCCGCCATCTTCGTTGGCTACCGTGACAATGTCGCCTTTCCATCCGCGCGGCCTGCGGTCAACACAAACCACCGGAGGTCCTGATTGCTCGGATGAAAGAGAACTGTCCACCGAGGGAATCACGAGAAGTCCGGCTGGCAAGAATGACTTCAGATCACTGAGATAGGTTGCTTCTTTGGCGGGATCGTTGTCCGTATTGCACAGCACGAGCCGGAACGAACTCTTGTACGCGACATCTTCCACGCCGCGCACAACTCCGGGGAAGAACGGATTCGTGATGTCGGGAATAATCATCCCGATCATGTTCGTTCGATTCAGCCGGAGGCCGCGAGAGAGCTGGTNNCGCCGCAGCGGCTCGCGCACCGGCGCCGTCTGGTTGATGACATGCGAAACCGTGCCCAGCGACACGCCCGCCATCTTCGCGATCTGGTGCATCGTGATTCGAGAAGCAGGCACCTTCGTTTTTTCGCGATTACGAGTCACTATGCTCGACCACCTCTTTTGGTCGAGGCCAATTCTCTCATTTCCCTCGCCCATCAACCACGTCCATCTACTACACACCGGAATCCGATGGCGCCGGACCGATCAATGCTCGGAGCCATCAGCAGATATTTGCCATGTTGCGAAAGCTTGTAGGCCTGAGGGAAGTACCACTTCGAGCCTTGCGGCTGGTAGTGGCTCCCTCCACGCAAAACACCCGCGCGTGTGTGGTCATCCGTGTATTCGTCGGTCCACTGCCATACATTTCCGACCAGATCCCTTACTCCAAACGGACTTGCGCCTTGAGGACGCGCCGTGACGTCGCTGGCCGGAGCCATGTCGCGCCCTTTGTCGGGAACGGGAACGGCATCGGTCGACCAACTATTTCCCCACGGATAAGTTCGTCCATCCAGTCCCTGTGCCGCATATTGCCACTCCCACTCATGGGGCAGCCGCTTGCCGGCCCATTGCGCATACGCACGCGCGTCGTCGAGCGAAACCCAGGTCACTGGCTTCTGATCCCAGCCGGCAGGAAATTGATTGCCGGTCCAATCCTTTAGAAAATTGTGATCGTCCGCCGGATGATAATGCGTGGCATCGAGAAAGCGTTTGAATTCAGCGTTGGTTACGGGATATTGATCGATCCAAAAGCTCTTTATCTCAATTTTCTGCTCGTGGTAGCGGCGGGCCGAATTCTCCCACGAATACTGAAGATCCACGCCCTCGTCGTTCGTGCCTTCGATCTCAATTCCATTCACGCGAAATACAAAACTCGCAGCAGGAATCTTGATCATTCCCGCCGGAGCCGTGTCCGCTGCCTTCGTGGGAGCGATTGTGACCATCTGCTGCGGCAGCGTGTGCCATTCGCGAGAAAAGCTGCCGAGAGGATGCTGGCTCAAAGCCTGCATGGTTGCGAGTAGTTTGTCGAGCGCCGGATCCGTCGTTGTGGTTTCAAGAATTGCGCCGAAGCCGTCCTCTTCGATCTCAAATGAAAGCACGGACTGCTCCCCTTCCGGTTGCGGATGCAGTTCCACTCCGTGCCACAAATCGAAATAGCGAGCCTCCGCTTTGTAAGGAACCAAAAGTTGCCGCCCCGAGACCGGGTAATGATTCCGATTCACGATCGTCCACAGAGTCTCGGTCTGCCCCGGCCATTTGCTGGCGAACACTCCGAAGCGTTGCATGAATACGTGCGGCTCCCACTGCTGACTGGCCAGCAACGGCGCATATGCGCGCTCAATCGCGGCAATCCGGCGCAGAGCTTCGCCGTCGCGAGGAGTGATCTGGTTCCAGATGCCCCAGATGTTCTCCCAGCTCTCAAAACCGATGCCGTTGAAAAAAGCTTCCTGCAAAGCGTCGATATGATCGTGCGCCCAGCGGTTCGAAAGATTCACCATGTGGCGCGGCTCGAGCCATTTGTAGCGGCTCACTGACGGCACAAAGTCGTAGTGCCAGTATCCCCAGGTGAGATTGTTGTAGGCGACCATCTCGTCGGAAGCTGGTCCTAACTCAGGCTCCAACGCGAGAGCATGGCCGATTTTGTCCGAAGCCTCGCGAAACGATCGAGGTATTCCATCGAGCGTGTCGCCATTGATTCCATCCGCTCCAACCGCTGCAAGTTCGTGCGCCATCGCCTCGGCGTCAGGCACGCCCTCGGCATGCGTTCCCCGATCCCACAACATCACGGGAAACAGCACGCGCACGCCGCGCCGGTGAAAGTCATCCACCATCTGTTTCACGCCCTGGGTGCCACCTGGAAGATCGCGAAACAAGTCGTACTGGCTGCGGCTGTCGATGCCGATGTTGGAGTAGGTATGCCAGACCAGAACGCTGTCAATGCCGCCGTATCGCTTGTCGACATCGTCGAGATAGCGGCCGACGGTATACGCGCCTTTCACGGGGTCGTAGAAATAGCGGTCATGGATCATCATCTGCGGTTGCACGAAGCTCGACTGGGTCCACGCCAGTTCCGGCCGCTTATATTGGGCATCGTCATAGCCCACGCGCACGCGCCGTTCCGCGCGCCAGTGCGATATGTCATGAAGCCACTGCTGTATCTCCTCCTTATCGCAGGTGGCGGGCGCTGATCTCGCGTCCCATTCCGGAGGAGTCGCGCAATTTGGACCCGGAATTTGCTCCCACTTCGGAGAAGAGTCCGTATCCTGCGCGCTAAGAAATGACGCGAATGACATTGTGAGGGCCAAGGAAAGAAGGATATTCAGGACGAAACGAGATTGCGGAAGGCGGATCAAGACAATCCTCCAATGCACAGTCTGAGAACACCGAACAGCGCAATATAAAAGCTTTCATAGAAAATGTATAGGAGATATCGCAGACGGATCCTGTCCCTCCCCACCAGGCTTCGGGACCCGGCAGTTCCTGCAAACGACCAGGCAGTCGCGGTGTTTCGCCCAGCCTGAATCCAGTTTTTCACATAAGTATCCGCTATTTATGCCGATTTTGGAAGGTATACGCCTGAGTTCATTCCCTAGTCTTCTACTCTCATGGGGCAGGATCGGAGACAAACCGAAAGCACTTCTCGCCTCGGATTGGATTTCTCAAGATAACTCTTGACACTGCGGAAAAATGGGGACTAGGATGCTTTTTTGAAAGCTTTCAAGCTAGCTGCCTTGGCGAGCTTTCATCGGCCACCCCCGTGGCATCGATCTTTATCAGGAGGAGCTACCTCGATGTTGTCTTCTTCCAGATCCTTTGTTGCCCGCGTTTTACTAGTCTTCACTTTCGCAATTCTCTCGTTCGCTCCAGCCAGCGCCCAGTACATGAGCGGTTTTGAAGCTACAGTAACTGATCCCTCCGGGGCCGCAGTCGCAGGCGCGCAAATTACGATCACGAATCAGGACACGCAGGTGCAGCAGTCCGCGGTGTCCGATGGGCAGGGATATGTCCACATACGGAACCTGCCATTGGGCCGATATCGCGCCGAAGTGAAGGCGCCGGGCTTCGAGACCTGGGTGCAATCGGACATCAAACTCGAAGGCGACCAGGTGCGAACGCTTTATCCAAAATTGGCGATTGGCGAACAGGTCACCAACGTCGTCGTTACAGCCGAGTCCGAGAGCGTCGATACCACGCGTGGCAATGTGGGCCGAACTTTAGAGACGAAGACCGTGCAAGATTCTCCGCTCATTGGCGAAAACCTCTATGCCGGCGTGGCCACGTTGGCGCCGGGCGTAACGGGCTTGGGCGACGCGTCGGGTAGCATTAGCGCTGCGGGTTCGATTGGCGTGACCCCGTTCGCTTCGGAGGCTGGCTTTCAGATCAATGCCGCCGGCCAGCGTCAGGAAATGAATGAGTTTCAGGTCGACGGAACAACCGTGAATGGCAACTCCCGCGATGGCGTCGTCAATATCACTCCGGAACCGGATACTGTTGCGGAAATGAAAGTCACCGCGTCCTCGTTTTCCGCCGATAAGGGAGTGCAAAGCGGCGCTCTGATCGAGATTTTCACTAAGGCTGGCACGAACAAGTTTCACGGCAGTTTGTCAGAGATGCACTTTGACAACGTTCTCTCCGCGCGAACTGAGTTCGAGACCTCGATACCGAAAACCATCCGCAACGACTTCGGTGGAACTTTTGGGGGCCCCATTTTCAAGGACAAGACCTTCTTCTTCGGGTCTTTATTCTGGATGAAGAGCGTTCTCGGTGGCACCAGTGGTGTCATGATGGAGACGCAAGACTTCGAAAACTACGTCACCACGAACTTCCCTAATTCGATGGCCACGCGGTTTTTCCAGGCGGCGCCTCCTTCCATGTTCGGGCCTGCGGTTTACGACCCAAACGGGGTCAGCAGTTTGACGGTCTCGCAAATTGAAGCGGCCTATGGCAGTCCCTACACACCGCCCAACCTTCCCCCCGACATGGTTGCCGAAGCGTACGAATATGTGCCCACCGATGCCACCAATAACGGCTTTCAGGGTCACTTGCGAATTGACCACAACCTGCGCGGCGACACTGACAAGCTGTTCTACAGCATGTTTCGGAATACGACGCAGGCTGAAAACGCCAACGTCCGGCCCACTTATTCCTACATTAGTCCGAACTCCACGCTCTACAACAAGGTTGACTACCTGCACACGTTTTCTTCGACGTTGCTCAACGAAGTCGGTATCGCTTACAACCGCCTGACCGGAAGCCAACCCGCGAAAGTGCCTTTATTGCCGAATGTCGGTATTTCAGCCGTCGACGACGCCTTCTGGCAATGGGGGCCATCGGGCTGGGTACAGAACAACTTCCTTGTTCGTGACAGCGTGACTTGGATGCACGGCCCGCACAGTTTCCACTTCGGTCTGGATGTGCACCGGTTGCAGGATATGGACAACTTCACCAACGGCGAGGATCGCCCCTTCTTCTGGTTCAACAACATCCTGGATTTCGCCGCCGATCAGCCTTCGTATCAGAGCGGGCCGGTTCTCGATGTGCAAACCGACGGTGTGGCCCACAACCTGTATCAGCGCGTCTTGATGCTCTACGCCGCGCCTTATGTGCAGGACGATTGGAAAGTGAACCGCCGCCTCACGTTAAATCTGGGCGTGCGTTTTGACTACTACGGCCATCTTTCCACCGTAATGAATGGTCAACAGCCCCTCGCTTTCTTCACGCCCGGTACCGGATCGACGTGGGGGGAGCAGGTCCTCAATGGTGGAATGAAGGTCCGGGGCAGCAACGGCATCGCGACGGATAGCGCGCAATACCGGTTTGCTCCCCGCATCGGTTTTGCCTGGGACGTGTTCGGCAATGGCAACACAGCCATTCGTGGCGGCTATGCCGAATTCAGCGACAAGGTCGGCGAGTATGCGTACGTCAACAACATGCGCACCAATCCGCCGAATTACGCTCTTCCGACGATCAGCATCTACACGCCCGGAGTTACATTGGCCAATTTCTCCTACGGCATCAGCAGCACCACCGCGAATGGAGGAGCGCAAGGATTCGCGACGCCGCCGGGCGTTTCCTTCCAGGTCAATCCGAACGGCAGCCTGGTGGGTACGCAGATCGGCGTCGGTGGAATCGATCCGAATCTGAAACCGCCGTTGGTCCATAGCTGGGCTCTCGGCATTGAGCAGAAGATCTCCGGCTTCATGGTCGAAGCGACTTATATGGGCACGGCCAGCCGCGATCTTTATATTCAGACTGACATCAATCGTTTTGCCGGCGACATGATCCAGAATCTCGGTCTCCAAGTTCGTCTGAATCCCGACTTCGGAGCCATCACCCACGGCCGTTCCACCGGCGTGGCAAATTCCGACCTCGCCGCGTTTTCCATCTCCAAGCATTTCACCAAGGGATGGACAGCCCACGCGATCTACACCTATGGCAGATCGCTTGACTACACCAGCAGCAACGACAACGACAATGGCAATGGCGGCGCCGAGAATATTTTCGACGCGGCCCACGTCAGCACACAATATGGACGGGCAAACTTCGACTCGCGCCAGCGGTTCTCGGGCGACCTGGTGTGGGACATCCCCGGCTTCGGGAATGGACTTTCCCGCGCCGTTACAGCTGGCTGGTCTCTGGCTCCAATCATCATCCTCCAGTCCGGACAGCCGTTTACCGTGTACACGACCGCACCATTTGGCCCCGTGTGGAACAACTCCTCCTGCGCGACGGCTGTCACTGCGGGTTGCCAGGTCGTCGGCAACTCCGGTGGAGACTACAACGCCGACGGATACGACTACGATGTGCCGAATGCCCCGTCCTTTGGCAATCACATCAGCACCAACCGTTCCCATTTCTTGAAGGGTTTGTTTCCAGTTAGCGCCTTTCCAGCTCCCGCTTTCGGTCAAGAGGGCAATCTGGGCCGCAATACTTATGACGGGCCTGGATTCGCCGTCGTGAATCTGTCGGTCCAGCGAACCTTCAAAATCGCGAAACTTGGCGACGGAGGCTTGTTTGAGATGCGCGGAGAGATTTTCAACTTGTTCAACCGCGTAAACCTGTCGAACCCAAATAGTGATCTAAATGGCTCTCAGTTTGGTTTTTCTACGGGTCAGTCGACTCCGAGACAAATCCAGTTAGTGGCTCACATTCGCTTCTAAGTCGGCGGGTAAGGCCCAGAGTCCGCCAGCACCACCGAGGGGGCGGCGAAAGGAACAGATGCGCGCCAGGAATGAAAAGGAAAGAGGCGGTATGCCGAGTCAGCAAGATCCGGCCTATAGCCAACTCCAAAGCAAACCGGGCGCGCACTCTGCCGATCTTAAGATCTCCCCTCAATTCTCCGGTCCTCGACGAATCAGTTCCCGCACGAATCGGCAACCTATCCTCCCCTCTTCATCTCCGCAGCCAAGCCGTAAAGGAGAGCCCCTTGTATCAGCCCGAAGCATACGCTATCGCACTCCTCTTTATGTTCACCAGTATGCTCTGCTGGGGATCGTGGGCTAACACCCAGAAGCTCACATCTGGCTACTCGTTTCAACTCTTCTATTGGGACTACGTGATCGGCGTCATTCTGGCCAGCTTTTTATGGGGTATCACCGCGGGCAGCCTGAACGGGGGCGACTCCGCATTTTTCGCCAACCTTCATCAAACTCACATCTGGAACATCGGCCTGGCATTGGCGGGAGGCGCCGTCTTCAACGTCGCGAACCTGCTTCTTGTCGCCGCCATCGATGTTGCTGGAATGGCTGTCGCCTTCCCAGTCGGCATCGGTCTGGCGCTGATCGTTGGAGTTCTCCTGAATTACATGATCGATCCTCGCGGCAATCCTCTTCTGCTCTTCGGAGGAGTTGCCTTCGTGATGGTCGCCATCATCCTCGATGCTCTCGCCTACAAGAAACGCGAGGCGAGTAAACAGGCCAGTGCTCGTGGCGTGCGCTTGAGCATCGCCAGCGGCATCCTGATGGGGTTGTTCTACCCCTTCGTCGCGAAGTCTTCCATCGGCGAACATGCCCTGGGACCCTACGCCGTCGCCTTCATCTTCGCCCTCGGGGTTGCTTTCTGTGCATTGCCGCTGAACGCCTGGCTCATGCGTCATCCGCTCAATGGCGCCGCGCCCGTCTCGATGTCCAGTTATCGCGCCGCGCGGCCAGCCTGGCATTGGTGGGGTGTTTTCGGCGGAATGGTCTGGTGCACTGGAGCGGTCACCAATTTTGCCGCTTCCCACGCTCACATCGTTGGTCCGGCGATTTCCTATGCGATTGGGCAAGGAGCCACGATGATTTCCGCGGCCTGGGGAGTATTTGTGTGGCGCGAATTCGCGACCGCACCGCCCGCTTCCCGGCGACTGATCCCGCCTATGTTTATTTGTTTCCTTATCGGACTGGGCGCGATTGCCGTCGCTCCCCTTTTATAAGTGAGGTCTGCAATCATGCAGAAAGAAATAGTTGTCGTAGGCAGTATCAATCTCGATTTGGTCGCTTCCTCCAGCCACATTCCCCGGGCTGGCGAAACCGTGGCTGGATCCACTTTCCGCACCTTCCCCGGCGGAAAAGGCGCGAATCAGGCCGTCGCGGCCGCGCGATTGGGAGGTGCGGTCACCATTCTTGGAAAACTCGGCAACGACGCATTCGGCGTTGAGTTGCGAGACAGTCTGGAGCAAGCCGGAGTGAAAACCGGTCCGGTAGAGACGGTCGCCGATTCGTCCGGCGTCGCGTTGATCAACACGGATGCTGCGGGGGAGAACGCGATCACTGTTATACCGGGCGCCAACGCGTATCTTTCTCCTGTCGACATCGACGCGAACAGCGAACTTCTGCGCCGCGCCGGAATTGTTCTGACGCAACTCGAGGTCCCCCTCGAAACCGTCGAGTGTCTCGCGAGATTCACTCGACAGGAAAGAGTTCCTCTGATGCTCGACCCGGCACCAGCCAGACCGCTGTCGCCAGCTCTGCTCGCCTGCGTAGATTGGCTCACCCCGAACGAGACGGAGGCGTGTGTTCTGCTGGGACGTGAGGAAAAGAATCTTTCGCAAGCGGAATTGCAAGGTGCGGCGAACACTCTTCTTCAGCGCGGCTGCAAGAATGTCATTCTAAAGTTAGGAGTACGAGGATGCTACCTGGCGCTGGCTGATGGAACACGCCGTGCGGTTCCGGCACACAAGGTGGTCGCTGTGGATACGACTGCGGCAGGAGATGCATTCAATGGCGCGTTCGCAGTAGGGCTTCTGTCGGGCAAAGATCCGGTGCACAGCGCTGAGTGGGCATGCGCCGTAGCCGCCCTCTCAGTGACCCGGCATGGAGCACAGCCGTCGATGCCGACCCCAAATGAATTGGAACGCTTCCTTGAGGCGCAGAGCATTGGCTTGAATTCATGAATTTGTGGATACGGTCCCAAAGACAGCCTGTGAGATGAGCTTCTCAGGGCGGCGTTACCTGGGCACTGACTCGACGCATGTCGAGCCTGTGCGTCCGGATTACTTCGCACCCAAAGTCACCTTCACCGGAATCTCGATCCTGGAGCGCGTCTGCAGCTCGCTGTGAACGCAGTCAGAAAGAACGCTGGCCAGTTCCGCGATGAAAGATACGTAGTTCATTCTCCAGAGCGATCGCGAGCTCTCGAACCCCGCGTTGGATCTCCTTTGCGTCCACTGCGGCAAATCCCAGCTGTAGTCCTTCGCGCGCCATCCTGCCATGGCTGTAACGGCT
>PMMJ01000016.1 GCA_003162255.1 Acidobacteriaceae bacterium
GATTTCGAAACTCTTCTGCGCCGGGGTGGAAGTGTCCACTCACATCGAACTGGAGAATGATGCGCACCCACAAGCCGCCACGGCAGCCGCTGTTCTGGGCGGCGGTGGCATTTTCGCTCGGTCTGTGGACGGGTGTGCGCGCCTGGCGTCCGCCGTCGTGGTGNNCGTGAAGTCACACTCACGGCGCATGTGATGAGGGAGGGCTACGCGCGATTCGCGGAGCCGCGGTCGATTCGTGAATCGATTGATGTGGAGACCGAAGAGATCGCGAGCCAAGGCGAAAGCTGGCCGGTGCGGGCCGGCGTGCGGCTAACGATCTACAAAGAGGTAGAAGAGGTGGAGCGCCGGGCGTCCCCACCCGGCCTTGATGCTCCCGTGGGCGAAAGTGGGACGGGCGAGACGCCCGTCGCTCCATTTGCCCTCCTCTACGGCACGCGATTGCGCATTCTCGCGAAGCTGCATCCGGCGTGCAATTACCGCAATCCGGGAGCCTTCGATTATGCGGGCTATCTCCGCGACAACGGCATCAGCGTGCTGGGCTCGGCGGAGGCGACGGACATTGAACGGCTTCCCGGATTTTCCGGCAGCCGGATTCAATTCTGGCGCACGCGCGTTCATGCCAGCATCGTTTCGAAGATTCACCAGCTATGGCCCGCGTCGCAGGCCTCGCTCATGGACGCCATGGTGCTCGGCGAAGAATCGTTCCTGCGCAATGCGACCCGCACCGAGTACCAGCGCTCGGGCACATATCACGTGCTGGTAGTTTCCGGAATGAACCTGAGCATCCTGGCGTTCGCCATTTTCTGGACGCTGCGCCAGTTTCGTGTCGATCCCGCGCTGGCCGCCCTCACCACGGTCGTGGTCTCGTTCGCATACGCGTTCGTAGTCGGCGTCGGGCCGCCGGTGTGGCGCGCCGCGCTGATGCTGGCGACATACCTGGGCGCGCGTCTGCTCTATCGCGAGCGCAATATGATGAACGCCATTGGAGCGGCCGCGCTCGGAGTTCTGATCGTCGATCCGCACGCCCTGTTTGGCGCCAGTTTTCAGCTCACGTTTCTCGCGGTCTTCATCATCGCCGGCATCGGCTCGCCCATTCTCGAACGGACGACACTGCCCTACGCGCGCGGCCTGCGCCTGTTGCGAGCTGCCAGCTACGATTTGCACGTCGCTCCCAAGGTGGCACAGTTCCGGCTCGACCTGCGGCTGATCGCAGGGCGGCTGAGGCGATTCGTCGGCGACCGCCTCAGCCTGGCGGTCCCCGCGATCTTTATGCGAGTGGCCATCGGCGTAGGCGAATTGATCTTCATCTCGGCGCTGATGCAGGCAGGACTCGCGCTGCTCATGGCGTATCACTTTCATCGCGCCACCACCATGGGAATGCCGGCCAACCTGGCAGTGATTCCGCTCACCCAGGTGCTGATGCCAGCCGCTGCCGCTGCCGTCGGCTTGGGATACATCTCGATCGCGCTGGCCAAGCCCGCGGTTTGGATCTCTGGCTTCGCGCTCGAAGGAATCGCGGGAACGGTGCACTGCCTCGGCGGCACCCAACTCGCTGGAGCATCCATCGCCGATCTGCGCGTGGCCATGCCCTCGCTCGCGATGATTTTGGCTTCGATCGCCGCGCTGGCACTCGCGATGCTGGCGGCGCAGATCCGTCGCACGCGCGTGGCCGCGTTCGCTTCCGTGGTGTTGCTGTTCGCCGTTGCGGGATGGATTGCATTTGTCCCCTCGCGCTCGCACCTCCGCGCCGGCGTGATGGAGATGACGACTATCGACGTCGGACAAGGCGATTCCATTCTGCTGCTCATGCCCGAGGGCCGCGCCATCCTCATCGATGCCGGAGGCATTCCCCAGTGGATGCATTCCGACTTCGATCTCGGCGAGCAGGTGGTCTCTTCGTATCTTTGGAATCGAGGCATCGATCGTCTCGACGTGGTCGCCATCACGCATCCTCATGCCGACCACCTCGGCGGAATGCCCGCGGTGATCGCGAATTTTCACCCGCGAGAACTCTGGATCAGTATCGACCAGCCGGTGGGCGAGCTGAAGCCGATCGTTGCCCAAGCCCAGCGCGCGGGAATGAATGTTTCGGTAAAGAAAGAAGGAGATCAATTCGACTACGGTGGAGCGCATTTCCAAATGCTCGCTCCCGGGCGCGACCAAATCACCGGCTTGATGCGTCCGAACGACGATTGCCTCGTGTTTACGGCCAAGTTCGGCGGGACAACCGCATTACTGGAAGGAGACGCGGAACGCCCGGTCGAACGGCGTGTCGTGGAAGAGCATCCGGAAGCCATGCTGCTAAAGGTCGCTCATCACGGCAGCGCCAGCGGAACCTCCGCCGACCTGCTAGCGACCGTTCATCCGCGCTACGCAGTCATTTCCGTTGGCGCGCGAAATGTCTACGGACATCCCCGGCGCGAGGTCCTGGAGCGGCTGCAGCAAGCGGGCGTGAAAACCTACCGCACCGACGAGGAGGGCGCGATCAGTTTTTACCTCGACGGCAAGTCCGTGACTCCAGATGTAGCGCTTCTCCACTGAGACAAGGCGGGCCTTATCCTCACCCACTGATGTCGGCAGTCTCGTCGTCAAGCGGCGGCAACTTACGATACGCCTCGATAATCTTTTCCGCCTCGTGCGCATCTTCTTCGCGCACCAGAATGACCGTTCCACCGACGCCGGGAAACGCGTCCTGAACCGCGTCAATGGATTTCAAGTCCGATTCGATGCCCGCGGATTGCAGCAAGCCCTTCACGACGAGGGCTTCGTTTTCCTGCTCGGCGTCGAAAACCTTGACGAGTTTCTCATCGGGCTCGGGTTGCGACGAAAGGTTAGTCGGCTCTGGCATGCGTCCTCCGTAAACGGTCTCATAACAGATTACGGCAGTCCCCATCTCTCTGTCTTGCCGATCACAAAGGTGTACGCCCAAAGAAGGCTTGATTCGCAAGCGGAAGCTGGCACAATGGCGGCTGGGGCGCAACGTCGGGGCCGCCGTCAACATCTATAAAGGAAGCCGGGGGGTCGACCGCATGGACGAAGACGAGGCACGAAGACTGCGGCGCCTGCAGATGATGATGAGCATGGTCATGTCGGTGATCGGCCAGGATCCCGGCCTGACGCTGGAAGAGGCCGCGGATATGGCCGCCAATGCCCGCCGCGCCGCTCTCACCATGTTTCCCGGCAAAGAGCTCACCTACGATCTCATCTACCGCCCGCGCCTGCAGCGGCTGATCAACGAGCGCTTCCGGCTGCAGAAGGCTGGCGGGGATTCCGCTGCCGCGTGGAGCTGGAGATTTCCCAAGAAGTCCAGAGCATTCCTCGTAATTGTGTAGAGTGCGCACCCTCAGCG
>PMMJ01000497.1 GCA_003162255.1 Acidobacteriaceae bacterium
TTCCGTCCAGCATGTGCTCGATGGCCGCGGCCACTCCGCTTTGGGCGTTCGAGCGGGTGAGCTTCCAACCGCGGGATCGCAACTCTTCCGATGCATTCCCCATGATAAAGGGGTGGCCGGCGAATGCGAGCATCTCAATATCATTATAGTTGTCACCAATGGCCATGACCTGATCGCGGGTAATGCGACGGTGATTGACCCAGCGCTCCAGCGCGTGTCCCTTGGAACAGCCCTGGTTGAGCACATCGACAATCGAAAGATCGCGCCCCGGGTACTCGGTGCGTAGAACGGTGATGGGTAGACCGCAACTGCCGAGGACTTGCAACGCGTGCTGCATCTCCGCCACCGGACCGCAGAACATGGCCTGCACGGGATCGGTGGTGAGCGCATTCTCGATTGGAACCACAAACTGGATGTACTGCATGTTCTTTTCCNNTCGGGGAGCAGGTCGCGGTGGAACGTTTCTCCGGCGAGGGAGCGGGTGATGGCGCCATTGGAACTGATCAGCCAGAGATCGAATCCTAGTTGCTGCGCGATGGGCAGGGCAAAAGTATGGCGGCGTCCAGTGACCAGAATGACCTCGATGCCCTGGGCATGAGCGCGCCGGAGGGTTGCGAGATCGGTGGCGGAAATCTGAAATTCCGGGTTGAGTAGGGTGCCGTCAATATCGATGGCAATGAGGCGNNATTCCCTACGGAGGCTATCGATGAAATTGAGATTCCTTTTCCTGTTTCTGATTTTGTTCCCATTCTCGCTGCCCGCCCAGACGGCGCCCGAAACCGGCAAGCCGTTTGTCGCCGAGTACTACTACAAGGCGAAGTGGGGACATGCGGATGAGTTTCTGCAGCTCTTCAAGAAAAACCACTATCCGCTGCTCAAAAAAGAGGTGGAACTGGGCCGCATACTCAAGGTCTGGNNGAAGAGCAGCGGCGTTTTGAAATCCTCGACGCCCATTGGGACCTGCCGATCAAGAACGTGGACCTGGATGGGAAGTGAGGATGTGCGCCAGGTCTCAAAAGATGTTAAGAGATGGTGAATCACGCGACGAAATCCTTTATCGCTGTCATCAAAATTTGGCGTTAGACGCGGCCCCAGTATGTCGATAAGCTAGATCATGGAAAAGTTTATGGCGGTTGAAGACTCGCCTGTCGATTTGCTCCACGAGATTAGTGGCCGGCTAGCGACGGAAGGTGGCTTTCACGAAGTGCTGGCCCGGGTGGTGGAGTTCGCCTCGGCGCTGGTGAAGTGCGATTCCTGCCTGATCTATGTGCTGGAGGGCGAGGAACTGGTTCTGAGGGCGTCTAAGAACGCGCATCCCGACGTTGTGGACCGGCTCAAACTACGCGTGGGACAGGGTATCACGGGATGGGTGGCGGAACATCACGAGCCGGTGGCGATTTCGGAAAAGGCGGNNGTCTTCCACGAGTTGCCGGAGGATAGTTACGAGGCCTTTCTCTCGGTGCCGCTGCGGTGCCGCGGTCGGGTCGTGGGGGCAATCAATCTGCAGCATCGTCTGCCCCACATTCACAAGCGAAAAGAGATCCGCCTGATTTCGGCGATTGGGTTTCTGGTGGGCGCGGAGATTGAATTGGCGCGCATGGAGGAAGTCAACTCCAGTCTGACCGACCAGTTGCAGACGCGAAAAATTGTGGAACGCGCCAAAGGGATCCTGCAACGCGATCTTGGATTGAGCGAAGAGCAAGCCTATCTTGCCCTGCAGAAGCAGAGCCGGCAGAAGCGCAAACCCATGAAAGAAATCGCCGAAGCGATCATTCTGGGCGAAGAGGTGAGAGAGAACACGCGCGGAGCCGGAGCCGGAGTGTCGTAGCGGCGTCGCGGGAAACAGCCAGCTTTCGATGTCTTGTCCCTAAAGCAGTTCCCCCCTCTACGGACGAAGTAGCTTTATTCGTTCCCAACCTGATTATTCCAGACAAAAAAAACCGGGAGCAGATCGCGATGAGATCTGCTCCTGGGGGTGACCGTTGCGATCGGGATGTTGCCCGACCGCAACCGAATGGCGACCTATTTGGATGCGCTCTCGGTTGTGGGTGCGCTCTCTGTCTCTGGCGGCACCGCAAAGCGCAGGGTCATGTCGAACTCGGGGAGGGACATCGCACTAACGAAGCTTTGTCCATCTCTCGATACCAGGAGGAGCTTGTTTTCTCCATCCGGCGTTGGCGATACAACGTCGGTCAACAGCAGCATGGCTGCCGAGCCAGTTCCATGGAGCGGCCGCAACGTGAGAAATTCGGACCCTCCCATGGTTTTGATGGAGAAGGTGTAGTCTCCGGGCGCAAGGACACACTTCTGCCAGTGCACTTCGTGAGAGAGGGTGAAGCTTCCTCGGGCGTCCTCGGCGGCAGCCAAAGTCGGCTGAATGGCGAAGGCACTCAAAGTCAAAACAGCGGCATATGCGAATTTGCGAAGCGATTTCATAGAGTCTCCTGTTTTCGGACTAAGAAGCACACGGCCACCTGGAGCTGCATGGCGTGGGCCTGGATTGATCGGGAGAACTACGGGGTCAGCAGATTTGCTATGCAGCGCACTTGGCTGGACGCAAAACATCGCGTTCGAGGAACCCGCTGCTCAGCGGGATTCAAACTGTTTCCACTATGAAGGAATTCAGCGCGGGCGTCCAACGCAAAGAATCGATCCGACGAATCTGCGGGGACCGGTGGCGGCGCTAATCGCTCGATGCTTTGTCTGATGGGCATGGGCGCAAACGCCACCCAATGCGTTCTGGACACCATTGAAGTTGTTTTCCTGCGCATTCAGGCACGTGCGTTTGCAAAAAACTATCCGGATGCGCCAACATGGTTAGTTTGCATACATCCCACAGTTCCTACAAGGAAGCGGCTCAAATATGGCGAAGGCGAAAAAATCCCCCACAGTAGCAGCGAAGACAGCAGTGAAAAAGGTAGCGAGCGTCGAGGTCTCGAGCCCAGCGCACAGCGGCTCTGGACGCGAGTGCGCGATCGAGCCTGCCAAGGGCAAACTGGGCGTGATGATCCCGGGCATGGGAGCGGTGGCCACGACGTTTGTGGCGGGCGTCGAAGCGGTGCGGAAGGGAATCGCGCATCCCATCGGCTCGCTCACGCAGATGGGAACCGTGCGNNAGTCTCCCAAAATCAAGGACTTCGTTCCTCTCGCCGGGCTTGACGATCTGGTGTTCACCGGCTGGGACATTTTCGAAGACAACATGTACGCGGCCGCCCGCAATGCCGGCGTGCTGGAGCGCGATCTGCTCGATAAAGTAAAAAAGCGGCTTAGCGCCATCACGCCGATGAAGGCGGTGTTCGACCACAACTACGTCAAGAAGATCGACGGGCCGAACGTGAAGAAGGGCAAGAACAAGCTGGAGCTGGCCGAGCAACTTCGCCAGGATATCCGCGACTTCAAGAAGTCGAGCCGCGTCAGCCGCCTGATCACCATCTGGTGCGCTTCGACCGAGACCTTCATCAGGCCCAAGGCCATTCATCAGAGCGTGCAGGCTCTCGAGAAAGCGATGAAGGAGAACGACGAGAATGTCGCGCCCTCGATGGTCTATGCCTATGCCTCGCTCATGGAAGGCGTACCCTTTGCCAACGGCGCGCCGAACCTGACNNTGGGCAACCGCGACGGCGAAGTGCTGGACGATCCCGGTTCTTTCAAGACCAAGGAAGAATCGAAGCTGGGAGCGCTGGAGCACATTCTGCAGCCGGCGTTGTATCCGGAGCTCTACGGCAATATCTTCCACAAAGTTCGCATCAACTATTACCCGCCGCGCGGCGACAACAAAGAAGGCTGGGACAACATTGATATCTTCGGATGGCTCGGCTATCCGATGCAGATCAA
>PMMJ01000343.1 GCA_003162255.1 Acidobacteriaceae bacterium
CCGGGCGCGCGCCGAAAGTTCGCTGACCGCCACCGCGGTGACCAGAAAGGCGAAGAGCGCGACCCAATTCTCCGGGTCGGCGATGGTAAAGGTGCCGATCGGAGGCAGGAAAAAGTAATTAAAAGCGAGGGTCGCGATCACTGACATGAAAACGGCTTGCCGCAAGCCCCAGGTAGCGGAGATCCCGAGGATGCCCAGCAAATACAACAACGCCAGAGTGGTCGGATTGAGATGGAACCCGCGGTAGCCGACGAGAGTAATAGCGGCTACAGACAGCACCGCGGTCAGGTATCCGTATCCGGATCGGGTGGCAGCGTTCACGAGGCGATTGTATGACAAAGACGAGGTTTCAAGGTTTNNGTCTCAACGACAATAATCGCGATGACCAAGACCCCCGAGCAATGGCTGGAGGAATGTTCGCCAACGAAGAAAGGCGCTAAGTTCAAGCTTTTTCTTGGCTACGCTCCCGGTGTGGGCAAGACCCANNTGGACGAACTGGCGCACACCAACATCGAAGGCAGCAAGCATCGCAAGCGCTATGAAGACGTGCTGGAACTGCTGGACGCGGGGATCGACGTGCTCTCCACCATGAACATTCAGCATCTGGAGAGCGTGACTCCGACGGTGCAGGGAGTCACGGGAATCACAGTGCGGGAAACAGTTCCGGACTGGGTGCTGCAAAGAGTCACCGAAGTGGTGATGATCGATCTGACTCCGGAGGCGCTGCAGAACCGCATGCGGCGCGGCGACGTGTATCCGCAGGAACGGGTGGGGCGGGCGCTGGAAAATTTCTTTCGCGAGACGAACTTGATCGCGTTGCGAGAGCTGGCACTGCGCCAGGTCGCCCAACAGGTGGATCAAAGCCTGGAGCAGCACCGCGGAGAGCAAGAAGAGGACCGGGCGCCGGTCGCCATCCGCGAAAGCATTGGGGTTTGCGTCAGCTCGAATCCGGCGGCGCAGTATCTGATTGCCCGCGGCGCGCGCATGGCCCACGCCTTGAATGCCGAGCTTTTTGTGATCTATACCGACTTGGGGCAGGACTCGAGCGATGCCAATCAGCGAACCCTGGCCGCGAACTTGCGCTTTGGGGAAAATGTTGGGGCAACGATCGTACGGCTGAAGGGGAAGGGCGTGGCCCATGCGGTCGCGGAATTTGTCAACGAGAAACACATCACGCAGGTGGTTTTCGGACGCTCCGCGACGCGCGGCTGGAAACGATATTTCTATCTTTCGGCGATCCATCAGTTTTTGCGCGNNCTGCGCTATGGCGAGAAGACACACCAGCAGGCGGCCCTCTACGCCCGGCCCGACTGCCCCGGCGCCAGCGTGGTCGCCGCCCGGCAACTCCACGGCAAGGAGCTTTCGTACAACAACTTCCTCGACGGCGAGACGGCGCTGGAGATCATGAAAGACTGGTCGCCGGATCTGGTCATCACCGACCTGGCGATGCCCAACATGGACGGGCTGGAACTGTGCCGGCGGCTGCGGACGAAAACACAAATTCCGATCATTGTGCTCTCGGTGCGGGGCGAGGAGCGGACCAAGGTCAAGGCTCTCGATGCAGGCGCGGACGACTACGTGACCAAGCCGTTCGGCATGGAGGAACTCCTGGCGCGCGTCCGCGTCAGTCTCCGCCGCGCGCGCACGGAAGCGTCGGAACTCGATCCGATAGAAGCTGGCGACTTCAAGATCGATCCCGGAGCCCGCACCGTTTTTGTAAAGGAGCGCGCCGTTCACCTCACGCCGAAAGAATTTGACTTGCTCGCGTATATGGCTCGCCACGCCGGCAAAGTGGTAACGCATCGCGCCTTGCTGGGCGCGGTATGGGGTGGGGAGAGCACGGAACAGGTCGAATACCTGCGCGTGTTCGTGGCGCAGCTCCGCAAGAAACTTGAGCCCTCGCCAAATTCCCCTCGCTACATTGTGACCGATCCCTGGGTGGGATATCGCTTCGAGCCCGGCGATTGATTGAGATTGACTGGTTCGCTTGACGAGCGCTCTAGGTTTTCTGAGAGCGGATAATCCTTAACGCGCTGCTGCATTCCTACAAGCGCCAAGCAAGAAAAAGATCAGCGAAATCGTGGACAGGGTGCGCGACGGACTTTTCCTTTATGACTCCTTTACGAACTTCTTACTTCACCTTTATGGAGGAACCTGTTTAATCGACGATGGCGTCGGTCAGATATTGCGTGCGTCGCATGATTGGGATGCTTTCCGCGCATTCGAACAGGTCTACGTTATGGGTCTTGCAGAGTTCATTGGTCAAATGAAACTCTGATACAAAGCAGAAAAAGTATGCGTTGGACGCGTACTTATTGGACCGCCAGTGTCAACTTTCTGGCATCGGAAGGAACGCCGAGCCCTTGCACACTCCAGTTAGCGACCAAATGAGACGTCGCTCCCATAGCAGAGCTGCGATCCCGCCTGTACGCCCTCTATCATCTTAAATCGGATTGGAACGACCCCTGAAAGAAAGTCGGACCGGAAAGGATGCGAACTTGAAAATCACATTGGGGAGAAAGCTGAAAACCGCTACTGCCTTACGCAATCGAGCTTTCATGCTTGTCTTGAGCCTCGCTTTTGGTCAGATTCCACGCGGTTACGCGCAGACTGCGACGCAACCGGATGCTCCGACGAAAGTGGCAGCCCTGCGCGAGTCGTCCGCCGTGGCGGACGTAACTCCGGGTGGAACCGCGCCAGATTCGCAAAGTTCTCAAGAAATCTTAAAGGAACTGGCAGCCATGAAGGCGCGGATCGAGCAACTCGAAGCAGAGCTGAAGAGTCGTGCGGCGGCGACGGAAGCCACTCCGGCGCCAGCTACTCTGACAAGAACGACCGAAGCCTTGCCGGCTACAGCTCCGGTCGTGGTGGCGCAACCGTCGAGCGATTCCGCGGCGGCCTCGCTCACAAAAAAAGAGAAGATCGTACCTTTCTCGGATTGGGACTGGACCTGGCTGAACGGTAACCCGCGCAATAAGGACACGGCTTTTGATTCGAAATTCTTCACCCCGGAAATCCGGGCCGACATTACCTACAACTACGACTTCAACAAACCCGTCGATAACTCGATGGGCGGGTCGAGCGAACTGTTTCGCTCGAACGAAATCCAGTTGGAACAACTCGGCATCGGGGGCGACTTCCACTATGACAACGTTCGCGCCCGATTCATGACTCAATTCGGCATGTATTCCACGACGACAGTGCGCAATGACCCCAGCTACTCCAAGGGTCAATGGAATATCAACGATGCGGACCGCTATTTGTCGGAAGCCTACGGCGGATATCACATTAACGCGCTGAATGGCATCAACATTGACGCGGGAATTTTCATGTCCTACGTCGGCTTGTTCAGCTATTACAACTTCGATAACTGGGCCTACCAACCTTCGTATGTTTCTTCCAACACGCCATGGTTTTTCGAGGGACTGCGAGTGCAGATTTTTCCGACCCCTCACTTGAAGATCGAGCCGTGGTTCATCAATGGATGGCAATCGTACGGCTCCGCCAACTCGAGGAAGGGCTTGGGCGGACAGATCAAGTGGACTCCAAAACCGTGGATCAACATCATTTCCAACAATTACGGTCTCGGCCACGACGACTTGTACATACCGAAACGCGGCCGCATCCATACCGACGACAGCATCGAGATCAAGTACTTCGACAAGCCGGGAAACCGCCTCGACAAGATGGCCCTCTCCTTAACCGGCGATATGGGTTGTGAGTTTGGCGGCGGAGTGAGTTGCCACGGGAATACCGCGGGCGGTCCGAAGCAAAGCTTTATCGGCTACATGATTTACAACCGCGCGTGGTTCAAGAAAGACACGTTCGGATTGACCGTCGGCGGCGGCCAAATCAACAATCCAGGACGATATCTGGTTCTGGTCCCGCCCATCAATGGCGAGACGGCCTCCTCGGCGGCGATCAACGCACCCTACTTTACCGGAAATCCCGGAGATCCATTCAAGGCGTGGGACAGTTCGATCACGTTTGATTACATGCCCAAGCAGTGGCTCACCTTTCGCTGGGAGTACGACTATCGCCACGCGAATGTGCCGTATTGGACTGGGCGCGGCGGAGTTACACCGCCTGGTCCGGGCGGTGTGCCTTATACCAACAACGGATTTCCGCAATACTATGCTTGCATGAACGGAAATTCGTCCATGCAAGAAACCCTCACCGCTGCGCAAGGGCCTTCGGGCTGCGGCGGGCAAGGCAGCAGCGTATGGTTCCCCGATCTGCGGAAGGACGAGTCGTTTGTCGACATCGACATCATGGTCAAATTCTGATCGTGACAAGAAGTTAAGTTGCAATTGGAGGAGGTTGTGCGCAAGAGCGCGATCTTTGTCATGCCAGTGCGAATCGACCTCGAATCGCCGTTCTAATCTAGGGCTGCGAGATCGCGGTGAAGGCTTCGAGCGCGGCCTGGCGAGCGCGCAACTCCCGCAGTTCCTCCGCGCCGAGCTTTTCGGCGCAACCTGCCACCGTCCTCATTCCGCGCTCCGCGAGAATGCGGCGGAACTCCGGATCGGGTGTCGAGGCGGCGATGTCGCCGAAGGCCCGCAGCAACCGCAGGCTGACGGCGACGTCGGTCTTCGAATACATGCGGATCTGCTCAAAGGCCGCCTCCACAAGGCGCTCGAAGCGGATCCATGCGATGCTGGCGCGAACGATGCCAGGCGGATCGTAGAGCAAGTCCTCAGGCGGCTCGCGCGATGCGAAGCGGATCAGAATACGGCTCAACTGATCGATGCAGTTGATGGCGGTGGTGGGATCGTTGACGGCGGGCGAAATCGCTTTCAACGCAACATCGACAATCTGCAGGACGCCAAACTCCACATCCTGCTGCAAGGTTCGGGTGGGGCCGAAGTCGAACGCGGCCAGCAGTTCGGCGCTTCCATCGGGGGATAGACGGTTGCCCTTGGAGACCATCAGCAGTGGGATTCCCTCCGGAACGAAGTGGCCGACCCGGCGCAGAACACGGATGGTTACGTGATAGTGCTTGGCAATGGCGACCAGGCGTTGCGTGTCGACAAAGCGGATGTAGCCGGAATCATGGCTCAAGACGGCTATCTCGCTCGGGTTGGGCCGGAGCGGTTCCGCATCCTTCAGGTGGTCCGGCAGATGCGGCCAGGGCATGATCTCGTCGATCATCGACTCCGTTTCTGCCGCGATTCTGTTGACGATGTGATTGACACTGATGGCCTGCGAGATGTGGTGAATGAAAAAGAGCAGCAACCCGACGCAGATCAGCGCCAGCACCATCGCGCCTAGGACGGTGCCTACGGGCGCGAACGGGGTAGGAAGCGACCGCGCCGCCGGAAGCGCCGCCATGCAGTACAAGAAAGTGCCGAGGAAAATGCCGAGCGTCCATTGCGTCACGCGGTCCCGGGAAAAGCTGACGATGATGCGCGGGGAGAACTGCATCGATGCCAGGGTGAGCGTCATCAGGAGAATGGCGAACACGATCGACACCACCGTCATGATGGAAGCGGCGATGCCAGCCAGAATGACCTGGGCGACTTG
>PMMJ01000180.1:0-24401 GCA_003162255.1 Acidobacteriaceae bacterium
ACAGCGCCGAGCGCCGCGGTTTGGCTGGCAACGCCGCCCACGCACGCGCCAACTCCAGCACGATGCCGCAGCCGGTGGCGTTGTCCATGGCGCCGTTATAAATGTTGTCGCCGGGCATGTCGGGGCGAATGCCGAGATGGTCGTAGTGTGCGGTGTACATTACCCCTTCATTTTTCAGAATTGCATTGGTTCCGGGAAGCACGGCGATCACGTTGTTCGACTCGAAGGGACGAACCTTGCTGGTCATGTGAGCGGAGAGCCGGACGTGGAGCGGCACCGGTTTGAAGTCGCGCGAGTCCGCGGCGGCCATCATCTTGTCGAGATCCAGCCCTGAGGACGAGAAGAGATTGCGTGCAATGCCTAGCTGGATCCAGGCAGCCGCTTTCAGCTTGGAAGTGCCGTCGAGCTTGAGAAACGACTTTTCGCCGGAGTTGGAATTGCGCACGACTTCCCAGCCATAGCTGGCCATCTCCGTCTTGTGAATGAGAATGGCGCCGACGGCTCCTTTGCGCGCAGCTTCTTCGTATTTGTAGACCCAGCGTCCGTAGTAGGTGAGCGCCTTGCCGTTGAAAAACTTCGGATCGTCCGAGGGCGGCTCGTTGACCAGCATGAGGAGCACTTTGCCTTTGACGTCCACGCCCTTGTAATCGTCCCAGTTATATTCGGGCGCTTCGATGCCGTAACCGACATAGACGATCTCGGCGTCGACCGTGGATTCGGGCTGCTGCGTCTGATCGTAGGCAACGTATTCCTCGAGCGGCTTGAGGTCGAGCGCCGAACCCTTGGCGGGAGCGAGCGTAAAGCGTGTGTCGGCCCCAGGCGTGATTCCGACCAGCGGAACCTTTTGCAGGTAGGAACCGTTGTCGCCGGCGGGTTTCAGCCCATAGAGCGCAAACTGCGCGGCGATATATTCGGCGGCAATGTCGCCTCCGCGCTGTCCGGTGCCGCGCCCCTCAAGAAGATCGTGCGAAAGGAAGCCAACGTGAGTCTCGATATTGTCGGGACGAATGTTCTGCATGGCGGCGATGGCGGCCGAAGGAAGGTGCGAGCGAACGCGGGATTCGGCATGCGCCTTTGTGGGCTTTTCTTGCGCCGACACTACGGCCATCGGAAGCAGAACGGCGGCGAGCGCGGCAATCGTGCGAATCAACATGCGGAACACCTCAAGTCTCGTTGTCAACCAAGGTGCCCCGATTGTAATGGAAAAAGCGGGAGGGGCGGTGTTACTTGAGCAGTAGCGCGGCCGTGGCCGAAGGCCACTGGCAGAATGCTGAGCTACAGTGTCTCTCTTGAGACTTCTCCCGCGACCGCGGGATTAGTTTTTCGAGCTTCAACCAGCGCGGAAATCGCGGACGTCTTCTCCGGGTTGGAAGATCGGCAGAGGCGGAGTTTGCTGCGCGGCAGCGAACTGGCGGTTTATGTCCTCCACTTCCTGTTTGACCCATCCGACGCTGGTGATTTCGATCTGGCCGTCTTGTCCGATCAAGAACAAGGTGGGGACATTCGTCAGCCCGTAAGCATTCGAGACCGCGTAGCCGTTCGGATCTTCGAGCAGAATGCGGAAAGTGACGCCGTACTCTTTCATAAAATCGGCGGTGTCGCGCTGGTTGTCCTGCGAGATGCCCACGATCGTGATCTTCTTGCCGCCGTGCGCTCTGTGCAGGCGTTCGAGATAGGGGAACGTGTATTGGCAGACCGGGCAGGAAACCTTGAAGAAGGCCGCGAGTACTGGTCCTTCCTTAAGAGCAGCTTGCAATGAGAACTTACCGTCGCCTTTGCCGTTAGAGAGGGTGGGCAGGGAAAAGTCGGGTGCTTTGGTTCCGGCCGGCAATGCAGCCATATCCTTCGGACCTCCGAACAATCGATTGAGCCACTGCATAAAAGAAATGCCTCCAATTTAGATGATGCTGCCAGCCTTCAGGATTTTCCGCGTCAAGCCGGTGATGGGGATCTGCGAGATGCGATCGATTGCGATCCATTTACCCTTCACGTCTTTGTGTGGAAGCGGGGCTGTGCCCCGCAACACATGAACCGTGTAATCGGTGATGGTGATGGTATGGCGGAACGTCCGCCAATGCGCCGACGCTGGCATGGGGCGCGGCGGTTCGGACGATTGGGGCAGTTCCCACATGCCGGGCATGAGCGAGGCTTTCTTCGGACGCTGCACGAGGCGGATACTACCGTCGCGCTGGTTTAGCTGGCACCAGATTTCTTTCTTGACCTGACGTCCCTTGCCCAGCGTTGACCTGCCGGGCCGGGCCGCCCGGCGCCCCATTGTTATTGTCCGGTCTGCGCTTTGCCGCGATTGCCGTGTTGCGCACGACTTTTGAAGTGGGCATTCCGGGCACTTGGGCTCGCGCGGCACGCATACGGTTGCACCGAGTTCCATCATGGCCTGATTGAAATCCCCAGGCTGTGAGCTCGCGAGAAGCGCTTGCGCGTGCTGCCAGATTTGCGGCGTGGTTAAATTGATGCCCATCAATCTTTGCAACACACGCTCCACATTGCCATCGACGACGGCTACGGGTTCGGCAAATGCGATGCTGGCGATGGCGGCGGCAGTGTAACGTCCGATGCCGGGCAGCATCTGAAGCGTTTTGGAACTCCGCGGAAAGCGGCTGCCGTGCTCTTGCACGAGTTCTTTCGCCGACTGGTGCAACATGCGCGCTCGCCGATAGTAGCCGAGACCGCTCCAGGCGGCCAGCACGGCCTCTTCGGAAGCCGCGGCGACCGCTTGGACATTCGGGAAACGTTCGAGGAAAATCCTGTAGTGGTCGAGCACGGCGGCTACGCGCGTCTGCTGCAGCATGATCTCGCTGAGCCAGATGCGGTAGGGATCGCGAGTTTTACGCCAGGGAAGGTCGCGGCGATGCTCGCTGTACCAGCGGAGGAGGTCGCGGCGGAAACGGGCCACGTCCTTGCCGGAGGCGCTGATCAAGGCCCGAGAACGCGGGTGCGATTCGACGACTATCCTCGGACGCATGGCGCGATTGTACCGTGCGCTGGCTTGTGTGGTGGCGGCGCTTTGCCCCGTCCAAGCGGGGCCGGGCCTGCTTCCACGTGAAGCCAATTGACCACCGGGAGGGAGCCCACGATAATGATGAAGCCTGGTGACCGCGACACACGCGTGAACGCAAACTCCAACCGGCAGGATGGATATGACCGAATTCGACCGCAAGGTGGAAGAGGCTTCCGTGCGCTTCAATCGTTCGGTAGCGAATATCGCCGAGACTCTGGAGAAAGAGACGGCGGAACTGGTGACGTATCTGAACGACGAGGTTGTGCCCGCGGTGCGAACGCATTCCTCGAAGGCGCTGCGAACGGCGGCGGGAAAGCTCTCCGAGTTCGCGGACTATCTGGAAACGCAGCGCAAGGGTTCTTGAACCGCCTTCCTCCCAACTGCCCGTCCATGAACGCGCGCCGGTTGCGTTCGTCCGCCGCTTGGCCGGCGTCATGGGTTCTATTCCTTCTGTTGTTGGCCGCGCTTCTGAGCGCTTGTGGCAAGCACAAGCCTACACAGTCGCAGGTTCCACCGCCGCCGCCGCTTTCGCAGGAAAAACCAATCGAAACTGCGCCGCCCCAGGAAACGCCCGGCGCGAACGAGAAAATCGAGGTTCCCGCCGGCGCGAAGCCGATCTTTGAAGAGACCGGCGTGGCGAGCTGGTACGGCGCTCCCTATCACAACCGGCGGGGATCGAATGGCGAAGTGTACGACATGAACGCGATGACGGCGGCGCACCTCACTTTGCCGCTGGGCTCGATTGTGCGCATCACGAATTTGAAGACCGGGAATTCGGCGTTGGTGCGGATCACCGATCGCGGGCCGTTCGTAGTAGGACGCATCGTCGATCTATCGCTGGCCGCCGCGAAGGCGTTAGATGTGTACTTGCCAGGCACTGCGAAAGTCCGTCTTGAGGTGCTGCAGGCGCCCGTGCCTCTCGATACGGGCGGACGCTGGGCCGTTCAGATCGGCTCCTTCAGCGGGGAGAAGGCGGCCGCTAAATTAGCGGAACACATGCAGAAGCGATACCAGACGGCCAAAGTCCTGAAGTTTGTCAGCCCGGTGGGAGACTGGTGGGTGCGCGTCCGAGTGCTCGACGACGACCGCCAGCGCGCCACTACTCTGGCGCACGAAACGGAAACGGAAGAGGGTGCGGTGTTTCTGGTGCGGCTCGACTGAGAGCATTTCTTGCGCGCCGCTGGCGAACTGCAGTTCCTCACTTCGCTGGCGATGACAATTCGTGAAATTGTTCGGCAACCTGCTAAGTTGAGTGTTATTGTTTTTGCGAGAGATATAAGGAAGACCTATCTCCGGGATTACTTGCCGGGTGATCGCAATTCCAGGCGAGAGGAGATTCACTTATGGCGGATTGTCTATTCTGCCGCATTATTCGCGGCGAAGTGCCATCCAGAAAAGTCTACGAAGACGAGCACACTTTTGCCTTTGAAGATCTGAACCCGCAAGGGCCGACCCACGTGCTGGTCATTCCGAAAAGACATATTGCTGGCTTGAAGGAAGCAGCGGCGGAAGATGCGGAGCTGGTGGGACGTTGTCATCTGACTGCCGCGCACATTGCACGGGAGCGGTCGATTGAAGATGGCTACCGCACCGTGCTGAATGTGGGCCCGCGCGCCGGCCAATCGGTTTTTCATCTGCATGTGCACCTGATCGGCGGGCGCTCGCTGCAATGGCCGCCGGGATAACGTCTTGTCCCATAAACATCGGCTGTCATCCTGAGCGAAGCGAAGGATCTGCTGTTGCATGCTGCGATAAGAAAGCAGGTCCCTCGCTTCTCTCAGGATGACAGTGTGGATTTATGCGGTCGCACCTCGAAGTGTCCTGACTAACAATCACTGGCTTACAATCGTTGGATGGCAAACCTGACGTTAGTGTATGGTCTGCGCCTGCTGCCGTCCGATGAAGTGGCGGAGGTGAGCCCGGCAACGATCAAACTGAAGAATGGGCGGGATGCGCATGTCGCCATGCACATCCTCGAGGGCGGCAAAGACGAGATCGAGAAGCAACTCAAGACAAGTCTCGCGGCCTTTTTCGACATCTATCCTGAGATATGACGGCGGGCGCGGCGTCCTATAATCAGGCGGCGAATCGGGCAATAGGATGAGACTGATCTCTCTCGAACTCGAGAGCACGCTGCGCGAACGAAAGCTCTGGCCCCAGAGCTGGGTCGCGTGGGCGGCGCTCTACGTCCTCGGGCTCGACCTGCTTCTATTTGCCGTGCAGTGGCTAACGCGCCGCGTGAGCCCGGCAACCTCGGCGAGCCTCACGGGCTGGGTAACTTTTCTCAGCGTACTGGCAATTGTGTTGCTCGCGACTGCCGGGTACCGCTGGCTCCGTTCCCAACTGCTGTGGCGGCTGCGGAACCGGTTGATTGTTACCTATGTTTTTATCGGAGTGATTCCGGTTTTTCTCCTGTTCATGATCTCGCTGATCACGCTCTATCTTCTAGCTGGGCAGTTCGCCAGCTTCGTCGTAACCTCGGACATCACGACTCACCTGCGCAGCATGGAAGCCGCCAATCGAGCCATTGCCCATCACCTGGCGACGCAAATCTCGGAGGGTGGAAAGCTGGATGCGCAAATCCTGGGCCGAATCAGGCCGCGCCGAACGGAGTGGTCGCGGCGGCAGGTGTGCGCGTGGCATGGGCACCAGCCGCAGCCTTACTGCTCGGGGCCCGAGGGCTCGGTTGACTTTGGGTCTCCGTCGTTTGTCACTGGGGATTTCCGCGACATTGTGCGCGACCACGGCAAACTCTATCTTCGGACAGCGACCGTACTCGCGCCTGAGCCCGAATCTTTGCGCGTGATTTTGAGTGAGCCGCTCGACAAGAGTTTTGTCGAGCAGATTGCGGGGGACCTTGGCCGGATTGCGGTCTATGGAACGGAGAGCCAGACCGCGAACTCTCCTGCAAGTTCGGCGTCGCAGCAGGACGATTCGAAGTCCTTTCTGACATTCGATTACGGGACCCTGCGCGAACGGATTTTTATTGCGGGGACGATTCCGCCAGCGAGCAATGCGTTCGACCGAGAGATCACTTTAAGAATCCCGTTGCCGGTGGTGGACTGGGCGACGGGAGAGCGGCGGCCGGTGGGAGCGCTGGCGGAGGTCGAGACTCGATCCTCAATGCTGATCGCGGCACTTTTTGGGGCGCGAGGAGATTATGCCAAGGGCCTGGAAGTAATTCTGGTGGTGATTGCGATCGTGTTCGCGATCATGGTGGCGCTGGCGCTGATCGTGGGCACGAAGCTGACGCGCAGCATCACTTCGGCCGTCGACCAACTCTACGAAGCCACCAAGCATGTCAATCGGGCCGACTTCAGCCACCGCATCGGGGTGCAATCGAGCGATCAGCTAGCCACTCTCGCAAATTCCTTTAACTCCATGACCACGTCGATTGAGAATTTGGTGCGGGAGCAAAAGGAGAAGCAGCGGCTGGAAGGCGAATTGGCCATCGCGCAGGAAGTCCAGGCGCAACTCTATCCCAAGTTGATCACGCAACTGGAAACTCTCGAAGTGCACGGCTTCTGCCGTCCGGCGCGGACGGTGAGCGGGGACTACTACGATTTCCTGGCGCTGAATTCCGACCGGCTGATGCTGGCGGTCGGCGATATCAGCGGCAAAGGAATTTCGGCGGCGCTGCTGATGGCGACGATCCACTCGGCGGTGCGGGCGTACAGCATCGAAGACGTGCCCGCGCTTCGCGAACTGGCGCTGCGCGAACCGGCCGCGGTCGGCGCGGCGGGAGGCTCGGGGCTGATGCTGGCTTCGGAGTTGCGGGGAGCGGAGGCGTCGCCAGCGGCGCTGCTGACGCTGCTGAATCATCAGCTTTACGAAAGCACTCCGGACGCGAAGTACGCGACTTTGTTTTTGGGAATCTATGACGGAGCAACTCGCCGATTGATGTACGCGAACGGTGGTCATCTGCCGCCGATTCTGATCTCCGAAGATGGGTCGTCTCAGCTGCTGAGCTGTGGCGGAACCGTGGTCGGCTTGTTCGACAATTTGAGTTTTCCGGAAGCGACGGTGCAACTGCGTCCTGGCGATGTGCTCGTGGCCTACAGCGATGGAGTGACCGAGCCGGAAAGCGATTATGGCGAGTTCGGCGAGGAGCGGCTGATCCAACTCGTGCGCGAGAATCGCCATCTGCCGCTGGAGCGCATCACTGAAATAGTCATCGCCGCCGTGGCCGACTGGATCGGCGACAACGAACAGCCCGACGATGTGACCCTGGTGCTGGCGCGGGCGCGGTGAGGGAGAGCCGGACGCTTCCCTGTTAAAGTGGCTCGCCCGCCCCCTCTCATGTTGACAAGTGACAATGTACACTTTACACTTTATCGTGTACCCCGATGATCAGGAGCATCAAGCATCGCGGCCTCAAACGACTTTATGAGCGCGGGGACCGCAGCGGGATACGTCCCGACCTGATCGACACAGTCGAAGACGCTCTCGCCCGGCTCGAAGAGGCTGAGACGCCGCAGGCCATGAACCTTCCCGGTTATCGGCTGCATCCCTTGAAGGGCGATCTGAAAGGCTTTTGGTCGGTGACTGTACGGGCGAATTGGCGAGTGATCTTCCGCTTTGAAGGCGCGGATGCATTTGACGTGGAACTAACCGACTACCACTAAGATTAAGGAGCAAAACACCATGCCGATGAAAAATCCACCGCACCCCGGGCGCAGTATCCGAACCGCGTGTCTTGAACCCTTGGGCCTGTCCGTCACGGAGGGAGCGGAGGTGCTTGGCGTCACTCGGCAAACGCTCAACAACGTCGTCAACGGCAAGTCGGGGATCAGCCCCGAGATGGCGATCCGGCTCTCGAAGGCGTTCGGCAGCACGCCGGAAACTTGGTTACGGATGCAGCTTGCCTATGATCTCGCACAGGCCCGAAAAGACGAGAGCAGGATCAAGGTCCGCCGTCAGCATGTGCTCCAGGAAATGCACGCGCAGTAGTGGCAGAGTCGAACGGTGTCGGCGGTTCGGCAGGCCGCTTCTCGAAAGGCAGAGCCCCGTCACCACACGAGTTTTCCGCACGTGAAAACGCGGGAGGGATTTCTCCCTCCCGCGTCGTTTTGTGTCTCGATCAACTGCAGATCCCTCTCTTCGCTCGGGATGACAATTCCTAGTGAGCGAGAGACGATCTGCTTACACTAGCCCCTGATCCAGCATCGAGTTGGCGACCTTCAGGAAGCCCGCGATGTTGGCGCCGTTTACCAGGTTGCCGGGCGTGCCGTACTTCTCGGCCGTCTCAAAGCAGTTCTGGTGGATGGCGATCATGATCTTGTGCAAACGATCATCGACTTCTTCACGGGTCCAGGAGATGCGCATGCTGTTCTGCGACATTTCCAGTCCAGAGGTGGCAACGCCGCCGGCATTGGCGGCCTTGGCCGGTCCGTAGAGGACTTTGGCGTCGAGGAACATCTTGGTGGCTTCGATGGTGCTCGGCATGTTGGCGCCTTCGCTGACCACCTTGCAACCGTTCTTGATGAGATTGGCCGCGTCTTTCGCGTTGATCTCGTTCTGTGTGGCGCTCGGGAACGCGCAATCGGCCTTGATATTCCACAGCCAGTTGTGGTCGAGCTTTCGGTCGGTGGCGCTGTAGATGGCCTTCTTGAATTTCTCGGCGTACTCCTTGATGCGGCCGCGGCGGTTGTTCTTCAGGTCCATGATGAAGGCTAGCTTCTCACGGGTGATGCCGTCCGCATCGTAGATGGCGCCGTCGGAATCGGACACGGAAACCGGCTTCGCGCCCAGATCGAGCAGCTTCTCGACGGTGTATTGCGAGACGTTGCCGCTGCCGGAGACCAGGCACACTTTGCCTTCCAGCTTGTCTTTGCGCGTCTTCAGCATTTCCTGGGCGAAATACACGCAGCCGTAGCCGGTGGCCTCGGGACGAATCAGCGAACCGCCCCAAGCTAGGCCCTTGCCGGTGAGGACGCCGGTGAATTCATTTCGCAGCCGCTTGTATTGGCCGAACAGGAAACCGATTTCGCGTCCGCCCACGCCGATGTCGCCGGCGGGAACGTCCGTGTCAGGGCCGATGTGGCGCTGCAGTTCGGTCATGAAGCTCTGGCAGAAACGCATGACTTCGTTGTCGCTCTTCCCTTTGGGATCGAAATCGCTGCCGCCCTTGCCGCCGCCCATGGGCAGCGTGGTGAGCGAATTCTTGAACACCTGTTCGAACGCCAGGAATTTCAGAATGCCTAGATTCACCGAGGGATGGAAGCGGAGTCCGCCCTTGTAGGGGCCGATGGCGCTGTTCATCTCGATGCGGAAACCACGATTGACTTGTACTTTGCCGCGGTCATCGAACCAGGGCACGCGGAACATGAGGAGCCGCTCGGGCTCGGTGATGCGTTCCAGGATCTTGGCTTCGTGATACTCAGGGTGGCGCTCCAACACGGGCCGCAAGGACTCGAACACTTCGAGGACAGCCTGGTGAAATTCCGGTTCGGCTGGGTTTTTGGCTTTGACGAGGTTTAGGGTTTGATTGATATAGTCCGCCGCAGCGTTACCCTTGGGCGGTTCCATGACAGCACTCATAAGACTTGCCTCCGAATTTTATACGTTGAACGGATTGTCAAAAACACAGGACGCCGCAGGAATTGCGGCTTTAGTTATTGGATGCCTGGCAGGGAGGCTCCGCCGTGACTGGCGTCACCGGTTTCCGTGATGGCTGGGCGACCGGTTCAGAGTCGGTAAACGCCATGAGTAATGGATGTAAACCAAGCTGAATGTGTCTGTTAGCGCAATGGCGAGGGTGAAGACTACTTCCCAATGCCGGGTATGACTGTTACCTTGGCGGTCACCTGCTGGCCCTTTTCCATGCCTCCCACGATGACCAGGCCGCGATGCGTGACCAGCAGGCCACGATGATCCATGGTGGGCTCGGGGGTGTCTTCGCCGAAGGTTTCCCATTCGCCGGTTAAGTAGTCAAGAGCGAAGGTGATCGGGGAAGGTTCGGCAGGCTTTCCGTCATAGCCGATTCCGTTGTAGTCGTATGGGATGTCCGTCCCTCCGGAGAAATAGATTACGCCAGCTTTCTTGTCCAGCGGTCCAGCGCCGGCCGCGATGCGAAAGCGCGCGTTGCCGGGATGAGGAGGCAGTCTCGACCATTCAATTTTTGTGATGTCAACCTTCTTCTTTCTCTTCGAAGTTGGAATCTCACCCGCCCAGCACTCGTTGGAGGCGAAAAACTTCGGACCCGCGGGGCTCGGGTTCTTGTAGGCTCCGTCCACGTAAACGATGGTGTCGCCGATGATGGCGCCGGCATGACCGAATACGGGTGTGCCGGGAATCGGCGTGCCCTGCATCCAGACATCTTTATCGGTGTCATAGATCTGGACGTTGCGGACGGCGGCGTTCTTTGCGGTTGACCATCCGCCGATGAGGAAAATGTAACGGTCGCGATAGAGGCCGACCACGGCGTCGTGGACGGGTACGGGAATGTCCTGGCCGCGGTAATAGCGGTTTTCCGCCGGGACAAAAACGTTCAGGTCGGGCACAGTGGTCTCCCCGGCCTGCGCGTCGAGGACGTAGCCTCCGAAGATGAAGACTTGATCGTGCAGCGCAACTGCCGACGCTGCGAGCCGTCCTGCCACTCCGGGCACGGGACGTTTTTCAGTCCACTTGCCGGTGGAAGGATCCATTTCGTAGGTGCTGGTGGTGACCGCATCCCAGGTCTTTTTTGGACCGATGCCCATGAAAGAGAAAATCCTGGGTCCGCCTTCGTCATGCGAAATGGCAACTGCATTGTTCGATAGCGGCACCGGGAGTTGGCTGAGCTTGGGTTCCTCGGCGGCCTGAAGGCGGGTTATCAGAAGAAGGCAGAATAATAATGGTAGCAGTTTGGCCGATGCGAATTTCATTGGTGGAATGATAGCAGGCTGTTGGTGTGGTGACAGGGCTCTGCCCCGTTTTAGCGGGCAAAGCCGCGCTACCACACGAGACCTCAGAACCATGTGCGCTTGCGGTATTCGCGATAGGCGTCGCCGAACTTTGCTTCCAGAACTGCAGCTTCGCGGCGTGCGCGGATAATCTGCATGGGGATGATCACCAGCAGAACGGCCAGCAGTTCAGGCCGCCCCAGGATGAGCGCCAGCCCTATCAGAAAAATCACTCCGGAAATATAAATAGGATTGCGGATTCGCGAATAGATGCCGGTGGTGACCAGCGCTGTCGCTTTAGGAGCGACGGAGAAGGACCTGCCGAGAGTGTAGCGGGAGAGAATTACGCCAGCCAGTCCAATTAACCCGAGCAGCAGACCGATCGAACGCGCCAGCCCGTGAGGCCTGGGGGCGGAGTGAACTATCAAGCCGAGGAGCAACAGGCCCGCGACCAAGGGCAGCCACACGCGCAGTATCGTTCGAAGCATCGTTCCCTCTTCATTCGTACTCCTTTTACGTGTACTACACGAACCCCTGGCGCACGGCATGGATGAAATCGGTGTAGGCGGGATCCACGCCGGACGCGCGCATCTGCAAGGCGATCTGCCCACGATGATACGCTGAGTGAAAAAGCACGTGCATAAGAGCGTCTTCCACACGGCTGGACCACGGTTCGCCCTTGCTGTTGCGGTATTCGACTTTGTCGTCGAGTGAACCGGGCGGAACCTCGTTCGCCACTCGCGTAAGATAATTTCCCCACGCCGACGACATCTCGCCGGCCAGCGCCAGGCAATCGTCAATGGTTGAACTGGGCCACACCGGAATGCTCTGGGGTTGCTTCTGGATGCGCTCAAGCCACAGCTTCTGCGCTGAAAGAATGTGCGCCATGCGTTCGACCGTATCCGAGGAAACGGACCCGGCGGCGCGCATCGCGGTCAGGCATTCGCGATTCGCCCAGTCATCGTAGGCAAACATCCGAAGAAAATCTTTCACGTCCATAAAACCCCCTCGAAGAGGCGCACTGCTATGCCAACTGGCCAGCGCGTTGCGACTGGCTGCGCAAAGACGATACGATGACAGACGCTACGATGTTAAATGATGGGATGACGGGCACGGCGGCGCGTGTGCGGCTAAATACGGTAATAGAGTACTTTCTCCGCCGCAGCTCGACCGCAGCGGCTAGAGCCGGTCATCAAGCGAAGCCCGTAATCGCAGCGCTAAAGCGCTGCGCCACCCAAAATCGGGGTCCCGTCTTTGCTGTCGCCGCCTCAGCTGCTGCCACGTCGCTCTGCTTATTGTTCTTCTCTGCGCCAGCGGCGGCGCAAAATCAGGCGCAAACGCGCCAGCAGTTGCTGCAAGACCTCGACTCGGGCCAGTCGCGGGATGCAGTCCTACTGGGTCAACAAGCGGTCTCGCGCTGGCCGCTCGATGCGCAATTCCGTCACTATCTGGGCGTGGCCTACTTCAAAACCGGCGATCTCAAGCAGGCGCAGGAGCAGCTCACACGGGCGCGAGAACTGAATCCGAAAGACTCCGCGACGCACTTTGACCTGGCGCTCGTGTTATTGAGCCATCAGGATTATGCGGGGGCCGCGGATGAGCTGGAAGCGGCGATCAAGCTTAGTCCTCCGCAAGCGAATGCGAACGCGAACGCCCTTACACATATCCTGCTGGGGCGCGCGTATCTGAATTCGAATCGCAGCTTGCAGGCGGTCGACGAGTTCAAGACCGCTCTGCGACTCGACCCGGCCATCAGGCTCGGGCACTACCATCTGGGATTCGCCTACTTCAGCCTCGGGCGCAACGACGAAGCCATCGGCGAATATAAGGAGGAATTGCGCCGGTCGGGAGAAAGTCCCGCGGTGGTGTGCGAGTTAGGCCGCTCTCTGCTGGAGAGCGGGAAATACGATGCGGCCGTGACCTACTTGCAGCGGGGCACGGAACTGGACGCGGCGAATCCCGACGTCTGGTACAACCTGGGCAAGGCGCTGGCGCTGGCGGGGCAGGCGGCTCAGGCGGAATCGCCTTTGCGGAAGGCGGCGGAACTAAACCCGAAGGATCCGAGCCCGCACTATCAACTGGCGCGCGTCCTGGAAAAACTTGGCAGAACCGATGAAGCGCGACGCGAACGGGAACGCTTCGCGGTACTCAAGAAGGCGCAACCGGCCACGGCAGGCATGGCCACCGGACGCGACCAGTGATGATCCAGAACAATGATGCTCCAGAACACTGAAAGCGATTCAACGATAGCGACGATGAGAAACCTGCGCGTCACGGTGGCGGCGGCCGTCCTGCTGATGGCACTGATACTGCACGGATCTGGGCAGACGGCTGCGCCAAAGAACCCTGCATCGACAAGCAAAGTTCCAGCAGCGAAGCCTGCGGCGGCTGCACAAAAGCCGGACGCGAAGACTCCCGCGGCCAATCCACCGCCGTTCGTTGACGTGACGCGGACGGCTGGAATTGATTTTCACGTGACTTGCGGCAGCCGGGAGAAGCTCTACATTGTGGAAACCCAGTGCGGTGGCGCCGCCGCGTTCGACTACGACAACGACGGATGGGTGGATATTCTTCTGGTTGACGGCTCGACCATCGAAGACTACCGGGCGGGCAAGTGCCATCCGCCGCGGCTTTATCACAACAACCATGACGGTACGTTTACCGACGTCTCGGCGAAGTCTGGCTTGAATTTTTGCGGTTGGGGATACGGTGTGTCGATCGGCGACTACGATAACGACGGCTGGGAAGACGTCTACATTACCGGCTTCCATGGATCGGCGCTTTACCACAACAACCACGACGGCACCTTCACCGACGTCACCGTCAAAGCCGGCGTCGCCAATGCCGATGGTTGGGGAACGAGTGCGGCTTTCGGCGATTATGACAACGATGGCAACCTCGATCTCTATGTCGCCAACTACGTGGACCTGGATATCAACAACCTGCCCGAGTTCGGCAACGGCGTGTTCTGCCAGTATCGCGGCATCCCGGTCAATTGCGGGCCGCGCGGATTGAAGGGCGGCCGCGACCGTCTCTACCACAACAATGGCGACGGCACCTTTACCGATGTCACGGAGAAGCTCGGCATCGACACCGGAAGCTACTACGGGCTGGGCGTGTTGTGGCTGGATTACGACAAAGACGGCTGCCTCGATCTTTACGTATCCAACGACTCTTCGCCGAGCCTGCTCTATCACAACGATTGCAAGGGTGGATTCACCGAGGTCGGTGCCGAGGCAGGCGTGGCCTACAGTTCCGACGGGCGAGAACAGGCCGGCATGGGCATCGACTCGGCCGACTATGATCGCGATGGCTGGCCCGACATCGCGAAGAACAACTTTTCCGACGATGACAACAATCTCTATCACAACGATCGCAATGGCGAGTTCACTGACCTTGCGGGCGCGGCGGGCGTGGGCGCCATCAGCAATCCCTATCTGGGTTTTGGCGTGAAGTTCCTCGATTACGACAATGACGGCTGGCCCGACATTTTCATCGCCAACGGCCACGTGGATGCGCAGGTGGAAGGGCAGTCGTTCGGCGTAGGCTACGCCGAGCAGCCGTTTCTGTTTCACAATCTGTCGGCCGACAAATCGACGGCCGGAAAGTTCGAAGAAGTCGGACAGAAATCGGGCGGCGCGCTGGCCAGGAAATATGTGGGCCGCGCGGCCTTGACGGCGGATTTCTGGAATCGCGGCCGCCAGGACCTGCTGATGACCACCGTCGATGCTTCCCCGGTGCTGCTGCGCAACCAAGTTCCGTCTCCCGGCCACTGGCTGCGGATCAAGACCATCGGCAGCAAGTCGAACCGCGATGGCTTCGGCGCCAAGGTCGAGATCACGGCCGAGGGCTCAACCCGCTATGCGGAGGTGCGCGCCGGCAGCAGCTTCGAGAGTTCGAGCGATCCGCGTGTGCATTTTGGCTTGGGCGCGGCGACCAGAGTCGATGGAATCGTCGTTCGCTGGCCGAGCGGGCAAGTCGACAAACTGGGACCGGAGCCGGCGGATCAGGAGCTAGTCGTCCAGGAAGGACGCGGCGTGATTGCCCGAGATCCGGAAAGAAATCCTTCGGGACCCCCGCCGGTTGCCGCCAGGCACTGACCTGCGAGTTTCTCTGAAAACGGGGCGCCATCCGGGAGGCGTTCGGGACCAGCGGCGGTCGGAAGCGCGAGGAACTCAGCAATGCGCCCGAGTGTCTACGGAATTTTATATCTTCCCGTAACCTGCCATCCAGTTATTCATAAGTACAGCCGCCATTGTGCTCGTAAGTACTTGAAAGACTGGGTTCCGCTGTTTGGTACAAGAAGTGCCCCGCTAGCACAAACGCATTAGCTATTGCTGTTTCCGGAGCAAGCGAGGTTGTCTTAAGTTCTTACCCGGAAACACAAACAGAATCAGCAAGATGGGATGAAGCTGACGATTAGCTTTTCTAAGGGCAAGGGTTGGCGAACTTTTAATCGATAGCAAGGCGGCACACCCGACTCATGGGATCACCGTTGATGGGACTGCAAAGCCCGGGCCGCAACCAGTGGGCAATATAAGGTAGGCAACGAAAGTCTCCGTGCATTCGTGCATACGACAACAATCACGTGCCACAGTTCCCAGGGGGTAGGTAAATGAAAAGATTGCAGTTTTGCCTCGCAGCATTTGCTTTCCTAGCCATGATGTTCAGCTTGCCCGCGTGGGCACAATCATCGTCAACCGGTAGTGTTGTCGGCGTGGTTACCGACCAGACGGGAGCTGTGGTGGAGGGGGTCGCGGTCACGCTCACAGATGTCACGACCAACAACTCGCGAACCACTACTACCAACGCCAGCGGGCGCTACCTCTACGTGAACGTCAACCCGGGCATCTACACCATCGCTGTTACTAAGGCGGGGTTTGCAACGTCGAAGACTGAGCGCCAGGAGGTAAAGGTCGGACTCACTCTTACGGCCGATTTATCTCTACAGGTTGGCGCGGCGAATATTGTAGTGGAAGTACAAAGCGTTGGCGCCGAACTGCAGACACTGAATTCGACGATTGGCAACGAGGTCACTGGCGAGGCTTTGGAGAACTTGCCGGCCCTTGGCCGCGATACCAGTTCATTCGTCACCATGCAAGCTGGCGTGAGCCCTGACGGCAGCGCTGCCGGAACGGTGGTGGACCAGGCAGTTTTCTCGCTCGACGGCGGCAACAACAGCAACGACATGGACGGCAGTTCGGGCGTTTACAATAAAAATTTTGGCAACGATCCCGCCGGTGGATTGTTCGACAATCCGAATAATCCCATCAGCGGCGCCAACGCCGGGATCAACGGGGGCCAGCCCTCGGGTGTGATGCCCACCCCGATCGACAGCGTCGAAGAGTTCAAAGTCTCGACCACGAACCAGACCGCCGACTTCAACAACTCGTCCGGCATGCAGGTGTCGATCGTCACCAAGCGCGGCACCAACGCCTGGCACGGCACGGGCTACGAGTATTACTGGGACAACAACTTCTCGGGCAATACCTGGGAGAATAATCAATCGGGAACGCCGGTACCGGACTGGCACAGAAGCTGGTTCGGAGTCGCGGTTGGCGGCCCCATCCTTCCCAAAGAGATTCTCGGCGGCAAAACCTACCTCTTTTTCAATTACCAGGGCGCGCGCTGGCCCAACTCGGAGACCATCACCAAACTTGTCCCCAGTACTGACATGCGCAACGGGATCCTGCACGATCCCGCCAACCCTGCGACAACTTACAACCTGAACACCCTGGATCCACGGGGCATTGGGATCAATTCCTACGCGCAGCAGTTGTGGACCACGTATATGCCGGCCCCCAATGCGGGGACGGTTAACCCTTGTGGTGGGCTCACGGGCGACAATTTCTGCGACGGGGTCAACACGCTCGCCTTCACGGCGAATATGGCTATTCCACAGAACGACAACTTCGCGGTGGCGCGCCTTGACCACGACTTTGGACAGAAGTGGCACTTTACGTCGAGCTACCGCTTATACCATCTCAAACGTGCCACTGACGATCAGATTGACATCGGAGGATTCTTCTCCGGGGATAAGTTGGGCACCCCAGCTTCCCTCACCAACCGCCCGCAAGTGCCCTGGTATCTTGTCATGGGGTTGACTACGAACATCAGTTCGCGCGTAACCAATGACTTCCACTACAGCTTCCTGCGCAACTGGTGGCAATGGGGATCGCACGGCGATCCGGCGCAGTTCTCAACTCTGGGCGCCGCACTCGAACCGTTCGGCGAGAAGCGGAACGACGTAGCCGCTCCCTACAACGTCAACACCCAGCAGACACGCACGCGGTTCTGGGATGGGAAGGATCATTTCTTCCGCGACGACGTTTCCTGGCTGAAAGGCAACCACCTGTTGCAGTTTGGCGGCCAGTACCAGCATAACTGGAACTACCACCAGCGCACCGACAACGGCGGGGGTGTCAATTACTACCCCGTGTACCTGCTAGGGGACTCTTCCGGCTCGGGCAGCGTGGACATGACGTCCTTAGGTTCTGCGTTCAGCAACCCCATCCTTGCCCGCGAGGCAGCCGCAGTCTTGGGTATTGTGACCGACACGCAGCAGGCGTATACCCGCTCCGGTTCGAATTTGCAGCTGAATGGGCCGCTCGTACCGGCATTCGATAAAGTTACCATTCCCTACTACAACCTGTACCTCAATGACACGTGGCATATGAAACCGTCCCTCACCGTCACCTACGGCTTAGGGTGGGCGTTGGAGATGCCGCCCACAGAGGAGAGTGGTAAGCAGGTCATGTTCGTGGGTCCAGACGGCCGGGAGGTCGATACTCAGTCGTACCTGGCACAACGCAAGGCAGCGGCGCTCGCCGGGCAGGTTTACAACCCCCAAATCGGTTTTGCCCTGATCGGCAACGTCGCCGGCCACCCGAGCTACGAGTATAACCCCTTCTATCACGCGTTGAGCCCACGCATTGCCGTAGCTTGGAACCCGTCTTTTAGCAAGGACACAGTGATCCGTGGCGGCTATGGGCGAATCTATGGGCGCTTGAACGGCGTGGGCCTGGTGCTGGGCCCACTCCTCAGCCCCGGCCTGATCCAGGCGGTAGGTTGCAGTTTTGTTCTGATGGATGGAACGTGCGGTGCATCGGGAACAGCGGTCAACGCTAGTAACGCCTTCCGCATCGGAACGGATGGTACGACGGCTCCGATTCCACCCGCAAGCGCGACACTGCCGCAACCATTTTACCCGGGCGTGAACGGGTCGGAAGCCCTTACCGCTTCGCCCACGGACCCAAAGTTCCGGCCGAATTCGGCCGACTCGTTTGATTTGACGATTCAGCATCAGTTTTCCCGCAAGATCTCGGTGGAATTTGGCGGCATTAGTCGTTGGATCCACAACGAGCTTCTGTCGGTCAACCTCAACTCTGTGCCTTACATGATGAGCTTAGGCGGGCAACAGTTCAAAACCGCCTATGCCAACATCGAAAAGGCAATGGGTTGTGCGACCTCAGTCACTGCCTGCCAGAATGCAACCGTGGCGTCAACTCTGGGTAGCCTCTCCCCACAGCCTTTCTTTGAGGCGGCGCTGGCCAACACTGGCTACTGCACTGTCGGGAATTGTACTGCCACTGTTGTCGCTAATGAATTCGGCAACCTCCAGAACCAGGCCGCGTGGTCCTTGTGGACTGACTTGGATACTGGAGGTGCTGCGCCGGGATTTAACTTTGCTGCCAGCACGATGACCGGTACAGGACAAATCGGGAGCAACGTCGCCATGACTACGAGTCTGGGGCATGGTAATTACAATGCCCTTTTTGCGACCGTGAAATTCAATGACTGGAACGGCATCACTCTGCAGAACAACCTCACCTGGAGCAAAGATCTGGGGACGGGAGGCGTCGTTCAGGCCACTAGCGAGCAAGCGGCCGTGGACCCTTTCAACTTTGACACCCAGTACGGCGCCAACCCTTCCGATCGCAGATTCGTGAACACGATGTTCGTGGTTTACGCGCCGCCGTTCTATCGTGGCCAGCAAGGCATGCTGGGGCGCATTTTAGGGGGCTGGACCACTTCATTTGTTTTCGCAGCCNNTTCGCCACTGGACTGCGGCACCGCTACAGGTTCGGGTGGCAATGGTTATAGCGGCGGACAGGACTTTGGCTCTGGCGATGGCAACAACCTCTTCACAGACGGGAATTGTCTGCAGACGGTAAGGAATACATCGGCGTCGGTTCACCATCTCAGTGATGGCACTTTCAACATCTTCGCAGATCCAACTTCGGTGTTCGCCAACATTCGTCCGCTGATCCTGGGGCTGGATAACCGGAGCGGTGGGTACGGGCAGTTCCGCGGCCTGCCGTACTGGAATTTGAGCATGGGGATAAAGAAAAATATCCGAATTACGGAACGATTCAGTGCTGAGGCCTCCCTTAATGTCAACAACGTTCTGAACCACAACCAACTGCTGGATCCAAGCCTCTCCGTCTTAACTCCAGGGACGGGTTTCGGGCAGCTCTCGGCCGAGGGAACTCTCCCACGAGCGATGGAGTTCGGAATCCGGGTCAACTTCTAATTGAGTGGTTGTTTGAAAATTGATGCAGCTTTTGGCCGGGGAACGCACTCCCGGCCTTTTTTTGCTTAAGCATGGCGGGCTCTTGCGGCGCCAACTCCACGGCGCGACGCAACTCCGCAATCGCGTCGTCAAGATTGCCCTGGTAGAGCAGGGTCTCACCCAAAGCGCGATGTCCACGCGCAAACTCCGGATTAACCGTAATCGATTGCCGGAACGCGGCCGCCGCAGGCTCCAGTTGCTGTTTCTGGAGGAATGCCACGCCGAGGTTGAAGGCAGCTTCGAAGTTGGTGGAGTCGAGTTGGAGAGCCCGTTGCAGCGTCGCGATGGCGGCATCGATCTGCCCGGCGTGGGCCTGCGCCATGCCGAGATTAAAAAAGGCGAGCGCGTAATCGGGACTGAGCTGAACCGTTTTCTGCAGTTCGTCCACTGCCTCGGCAAACATCTTGAGGTGGTAGAAATTCAGGCCCTGTAGATAATGGGCCGGAACAGAGTTGGGCTCGGATTTGATTGCGCTCTTCAGTTTCTCGGTCGACTCCTGATAGCGGCCATGCTGACTGTCGGCGATCGCATCGGAGATCAGTTCATACACCGCGATGCGATCTTTCGGATCGGGCAGTTCGCGGCTGCTGATGGTTGAATCGCTGCCGCCCGAAAATCCCGCATAGCCCAACGACTTCAAGCGCTCCATCAGCGCCGGATCAAGGCCGGTTTTTTCGGCGAGTTCCTTGCCAGCACTGTAATCGCGGATCATGCCGGCGAGCTTGGCGCGCATCTCCTCGGCTACTGCCTTCTTGTCGGTGAATAGATTGTGAACTTCGCCCGGATCCTTCGCCAGATCGTAGAGCTCGGGGCGCGGCGCGTCGATGAAGTGATATTTGGTGTTCTCCGAGGCGCGCAGCTCACTCCAATTGAAGTGAATTCGCGGCAGGAATGTCTCTCCATAAAGCGCGCGCTCACGATTCGCTTGAGCACCCCGGGCGGAGGGGTCGGGACGAACGTCGCGAAGCAGGCTGCTTCCTTGCACCTGCGATGGAACCGGCAGTCCGACGGCATCCAGCACCGTCGGCATGAGATCCACGAGCGAAACCGGATTGGCAAGTGTGCGCGCCGCGGTTTTCTCCGGCAACTGTCGCGGCAGTTGCTCCGGCAATCGAATAATCAGCGGCACATGCATCGTGGCGTTGTAAATAAAGAAGCCATGCGTTTTTTCGCCGTGCTCTCCCAGGCTTTCGCCATGGTCGCCGCAGAGCACGATCACCGTGTTCTGATAAATCCCTTTCTCTTTCAAAAAGCGGAGAAGCCGCCCGACCTGTTCATCCGCAAAAGCAATCTCGCCGTCGTACGGCTGCGCCGCATATTCGCGACTGTAAGGCTCGGGCGGATGATAGGGAAAGTGCGGATCGTAAAGGTGCATCCAAAAGAAGAATTTTTTGTCGGAGTTCTTGGCCAGCCAGTCCAGCGCCACATCGGCCACAACATTGCCTGGACGCTCCATCTCGTCGAGATTCGCTTCGTCCAGGCGGCTGAAATCGAAGTGGTCGTAGTAAAAATCAAATCCCTGATTCAGTCCGAACCGCGAGTCCAGCACCGCCGCGCCGATCACCGCTCCAGTCTGGTAGCCGGCCTGTTTGAGAACCGAAGCCGACGTGGGCTGTAGCGGGCTTAGTTTGTTGCCGCTGAAATCATGCATCCCGCTCAACATGGGATAGGTTCCCGTGAGCATCGAAGTGTGCGAGGGCAGGGTTACGGGGACGACCGCGAACGCCCGTTCAAAGCGCACTCCATCTGCGGCCAGGCCGTCGATGTTGGGCGTCTTGATCTGCTTGTATCCATAGCAGCCAACATGATCGGCGCGCAGCGTGTCAACTGTGATCAGCACCACATTCAGCGCCGGCTTTGCTAGCGTTTGCGCCGCCGCATGAAGCGCGGTAAGAGCCGTCAGGACCAGAATCAATCGACGAAAAGTGGGCGGCATCGGTGAGTTCAGTTTATCGCATGTTATCGCGTCAAAGACGCGTTTGGCACGAGGCTCAACTCAGCGGAAGCACTGTGATAGGCTGGGCGCTTATGAGACGGTCGGCTGTTTTTCCGGCGATCATTTTTGCCCGGATGTTCGCCCGGATTTTCGTCGGGATCGTGATGCTCGGATCTGCGGCCTGGGGTCAAACATCCGCCCAGACGCGCGTCCCGCGAAATTCTTCGCCAGACGTGTTCCTCATCACCATCGACACGCTGCGCGCCGATCATGTTGGCTGCTATGGATACAAGCAAGTCGAAACTCCCGCATTGGACGCGCTCGCCGCCGACGGTGTCCGGTTTAGCGAGGCCTTCACCCATAGCCCGATCACGAACACTTCGCACGTTACGATCCTTACCGGCCTGCTGCCGAGTGTGCACGGCGTCACGGATTTTGGCGTTCCTCTCTCGCCGCAGCATGTGACTGCGGCCGAACTGTTGAAGAAGCACGGCTATCAAACCGCGGCTTTCATCGGGGCCGTGATTCTCGACAGCAACACGCTTGCTCCCGGCCTCGATCGCGGTTTCGATTTCTACGATAACTTCCCCAAAACCGATAGCGAGAGCGCCGACGGCAGGAATAACCCTCGCTGGGGGCGCGTCGAGCGCCGCGGCATGGAAGTCGTCGACCACGCTGAGAGCTGGTTCGACAAACACCGCGCCGGACCGCACTTCGTGTGGGTGCACCTCTATGATCCGCATGATCCCTACGAACCGCCGCCGCCGTTCTCGGAGAAATACAAAGATCATCTGTACGACGGAGAAATCGCCTATGCCGATTCCGCCGTCGCCCGCTGGATCGCATTTCTGAGAAAAGCCGGTGTGTACGACAACGCCATTATCATAGTCACTGGCGATCACGGCGAAGGTCTCGGCGAGCATGGAGAAGAAACGCACGGCCTGTTTCTTTACGACTCGACGCTGCACATTCCCCTCATCTTGAAAACGGCGGCAGCCGCTCATCACGGCGCTGTCATTGATGCCCAGGTGCGCACCACGGACATCCTGCCAACGATTCTTTCGGCGACCGGCGTGCCTGCACCGGCAGAGCTGAACGGCGAGTCGCTCTTTCCTCTCATCGAACAAGCTGCCGCCGCGCAAGCGCCGTCCAATCGCGAGCTCTTCGGCGAGACCGACTATCCTCTTCGCTGGGGATGGGCCCCACTGCGCGCCTTGCGTACCGAAAACACGAAGTGGATCAAAGCTCCCCGCCCTGAACTCTATGACCTGCACGCCGATCCAAAAGAGCTGAAGAATCTCTACCCTACCGACAGTTCGAGAGCGCAGAACATGCAGGCTGAAATTACAAAGTGGGAGGCCAAGCTCCCGCCGCAAACGAACGCCAGCAAGGCTGCGGAAACTTTGCCGGATCCCAAAGACAAAGTCGACGTGCAGAACCTGCTGCACCGCGCCATGCTCGCCGCTGACGATAACCGATCGAATGAAGCGCGTCAGTTGCTGGAAAAAGCGCTGAAGATCGATCCCGCCTCGCCGACCGCGTTCCGGCAACTGGGCGAGCTTGAACTCGCTGCCGGAGATTCTTCGAAAGCAGCCACCCACTTGAAGCGGGCTTCTGAACTGCGTCCCGATGATTCCGCTGCCGCTTTCGAATTGGGCGAGGCGAGGGAGAAGTCCGGCGATTGGCCCGGGGCCCGCGATGCGCTCGAATCGAGCCTGAAGCTCTCGCCCAGCCAAATATCCGCGCGGCTGCTGCTCGGCCACGTGTACCTCGCACTCAAAGACGCTAAGAACGCCGAGGATCAGTTCGAGGCGGCGCTGCTGGTGGATTCGAGCAACAGCGACGGGCGCCTCGGACTGGCGGAAGCGCAGATTCAGCAATCCGATTTCGCCGGCGCTTTGCCCGATCTCGAAGCGTTCACCAAATCCGATCCGCGAAACGCCGCCGCCCTGCGCTTGCTGGCGCGGGCCTATCGTGGACTCGGCAGAGAGCAAGATGCCAAGCGAGCCGAAGAGCAAGCTGGAGCGCTGGAAAAGAAGTAAGCAGAGAAATCGACCGCGGCTTTGATTGGTCACTTCTCGCTCGCGGCGGCACCAGTCGTTCACATTCCTTTCACATTCCCGTTTTATGCTAACTTCTTTACAGTTTCTAGCTCGCCTCGAATTGCGCGAGTTTCCCATGGCCCGAAAACAACCCTCGCCACCCTCACGAATCAAGCGTCGTTCGTCTTCAACGCGATCTCGAGCACCGGAAGTTCGCCCGCGACCGGCTCATCCGCGCAATGAAGACTTGGCCGAAGATGCACTTACAGCCCTGGTGGTCCGCGGCTGCCTGATCGCCCGCGACGCAGTCTTCAATGTCAGGGACTATCTCGCTGTCGGTTCGCGCCTCGCTTTTCTGGCGATCAAGGATTGCGAAAAAGAACTCGACCAGATCGAGCGCAAGATTGACGACCAGCTCCCCGAAGCCATTACCCGCGTAGGAGAAGCCAAGGCGCGTGAGTTGCTGGCGTGTTTGAAGTTTATCACCGACCTCGAACGCATCGGAGACCTCGCCTACAGCGCGGTCATGCAACTGCAATCGCGCCGCGAAAAATTACCGGCTGCGGACTCGCGCCAGCTCATAGAGATGGCCTCTCTACTGCGCGACATGTTGGACCAGGTTCATCAGGGCTTCCTCAAGCGTGATGTGTCGTACGCGCAGAGCGTTCTGCAATCCGATCCGGAAGTGGACCGCTTGTGCCATTCCTTGTTTCACCGACATCTGGCGGAGCCGAACAGTCCGACCGGCCAGAAGAATTTCGACATCCTTCTCGCCGCCCAGGCGCTGGAGCGCATCGGTGATCACGCCAAGAATCTTGCGGAAGAGATTTACGGCTTATCCGAAGGCCGCTCGTTGCGCCATAATGCCAGGAAGCTCTCGACGGCCTAAGCTTTGAAGGGGCGCGGCTTCAGCTTGCGCCGCAAGCTTCGTATCAGGGCATCGCTTTAG
>PMMJ01000180.1:24433-25608 GCA_003162255.1 Acidobacteriaceae bacterium
ATCCCCGTTTCATCTTCCAGGCTCATGAACATCATCCCCTTCGCTGTCCCCGGACGTTGGCGGGCAATTACGCATCCGCCAATTCGCAATCGGCGTCCATTCGGAAGGTGCGCCAGATCGGAAGCGCGATAAATCCCCAGCTTTTTCATTTCGGCCCGGCGGTATTGCATGGGNNGGGCATCGCTTTAGCGATGCCGACAACCTTTGATGGAGTGCCCCTTTAGGGGCTGGACTCCGCCCCGCTTCAATGAAAATCGTGCGACGACGTCTCCGCCCGCGTAACGCGCAGCGGCGAAATTTTTTCCGCGCGGAGGTGAATCACGTTGTCCTGATTCTGCAGAATTCCCTCGATCATCAGGAAGCGCTCGGAAATCAGCAACACACGATTTTTATGCAGCAGACCGGGAGCGACGATCGCATTGGCAATCCCCGTTTCATCTTCCAGGCTNNTGAGGGCCAACCGTCAGCCCGGTAGTGCGAAAATCCGCCACCAGCCGCTCTTCGTGCGTCATGGCCGCGAGCGGAGATTCCCCATCAATTTCCGGAAGCTCATCCAGTAAAGGTCCCGACCAACGCACCGCCCGCTCCACTTGCCACAGTGCGTCGCGGCGATGAAAGACTTTTTCCCCAGGGACATATCCTTCTTNNCCGATTTCCGCCAGCGTCGTCAATTCATCCTTGCGTAACTCGGGCACGCGGCGAGCCAGATCCTGAACCGAAGTGAACGGCGCCAGGCTGCGTTCCCGAACCAAAGCCTGCCCCGCCGGCTCGCGCAACCCACGCGCATATTTCAGGCCGAGGCGCAGAGCAAGATGTTCGACGCCCGGTACAGCATTGCTTTTACTGGTTACTGGCCACTGGGTACTGGGTACTGTTTCCAGCGTGCACTTCCAATCCGACCGCGTCACGTCCATCGGCAGCATTTTCAATCCGTGGCGCTGCGCGTCTTTCACAATCGTGGCAGGATGATAAAAACCCATCGGCTGATTATTCAGCAGCGCCGCCGTGAACGCCGCCAGGTAATGACATTTCAAATAGGCGCTGGCATACGCAATCAAGGCAAAGCTGGCGGCATGAGACTCCGGGAATCCATAAAGAGCGAACGAAGTAATCGACTGGATAATCTGCTGTTGCGTTTCACCGAGGATTCCATTGCGCGTCATGCCGGCGCGCAG
>PMMJ01000153.1 GCA_003162255.1 Acidobacteriaceae bacterium
GGCGCGGTGCTCTACGAGATGGCAACGGGGATGCTGCCCTTTCACGGCGAAACTTCTGCGTTGATCTTCGACGCCATACTGCATTCTGATCCGCCTCCGGCGATTCGCTTCAATCGCAATCTACCGCCCAAGTTGGAAGACATTATCAATCGGGCGCTGGAGAAAGACCGAGAACTGCGTTACCAGAGCGCCAAGGAGATGCGAGCCGAACTGCAACGGGTGAAACGGGACACGGAGAGCGGCAAGGCTGCTGCTGCGGCCGCAGAATCCCGACCTCGGAAGCGCGCCGTCCGGCTCCTGTGGAGCTTGCCGGTGATAGCTGTGCTCGCCGCTGCCGGGTTCTTGGCTTGGCGCTACCTGCGTCCCCATGCGTCAGGTGTGGCAAACATTCAGTCCATCGCTGTCCTCCCTTTCGCCAACGCTAGCAAAGATCCCGAGATGGACTACCTCGGCGAAGGTCTGTCCGAGGAGATCACGAACTCCCTTTCCCGAGTTTCCGATCTTCAGGTCATGGCTCACAGCACGGTGTCGCGCTACAACACGCGGCAAGACGATCCGCAAGGGGTGGGGCGCGAATTGCGCGTCGATGCCGTGCTGACGGGGCGGGTGGCCGAGCACGGCAACGAACTCGACGTGGAAACGGAACTGGTCAATGTCGCGACGGGGGCACAACTCTGGGGAGAACGGTACAGGCGCACCATGAACGACGCCGCGCTGTTGCAAGGGGCAATCACGACCGAGGTTGCAAGCCAGCTACGGCTACGGCTCAGCGGGACGGAACGGGAAAGCCTCGCGAAAGTCGGGACCCATGACCCCGAGGCTTATCAGCTTTACCTCAAGGGCATCTACTTCGTGGACAAGTTTGCACAGGCGGATTATAGGGTAACAATCCAATACTTCCGTCAGGCTATTGAGCGAGACCCGAACTACGCGGCAGCCTACGCTGGGCTATCCCTCGCATATCTTTGTGCAGAGATTCTCGGCTTGTTATCTCCTGAAGAATCGATGCCCAAGGCGAAGGAGGCGGCGAGGAAGGCTTTGGAATTGGACGACTCGCTCGCCGATGCCCATGTCGCTATGGCTTATATCGATTGGGACTACGACTACGATTGGAGCAGTGCCGACAAGGAATTCAGGCGAGGCATCGAACTGGCACCACGCAGCGGGGTTGTTTTCTACAATACCGATGTTTTCACGAACTACTGTCAGGACTTGACCACATCGGGACATTTGGAGGAAGGCATAGAGGAGTGCCGACGTGGGTTGGAGCGTGAGCCGCTTTCTTTTTATGCCAATGAGGTCTTGGGCAGGAGTCTCTATTACGCACGCAGATACGGTGAGGCGGCTAAGCAACTCCGCGCAGCGGTTGAAATGGAACCGAACTACTGGTTGTCACATATGGTGTTGGGGATATCCTACAAACAGCAGGGCAACCCCTCCGGTGCTTTGGAAGAGCTTCAAAAAGCGGTCAAGCTGGAAAGCGAAATGCCTTGGGCTCTAGCCGAGCTAGGCTACTTCTACGCCCAGTCAGGGCGCGAAAGCGAGGCTGAGCAAGTCCTGAAAGAACTCAGCCAGCTATCGAAACGGCGCTACGTGTCCCCCTATTTCCCAGCGATGGTCTATGTTGGTCTGGGCAGGAAAGAGCAAGCCCTCAGGTCCTTGGAGAAAGGATACGCGGATCACAGTATGTTCATGACCCTCATGAAGGTTGATCCCGAGTTCGATCCCCTGCGCTCCGAACCGCGTTTCGTCGCTCTGCTGCGCCGGATGGGACTGGAGCAGTAAGATGCACGGTTGGCTAGTCCGCACATCCGGCTGGAAGCCGTGGTAATGACGACGCTCTCAGAACTCGTCGGACAGACAATTTCGCACTACCGTGTCCTCGAAAGGCTCGGGGGCGGGGGCATGGGCGTCGTCTACAAGGCTGAGGACACCGAGCTTGGGCGCTTCGTCGCCCTGAAGTTCCTGCCCGAAGACCTAGCCCAAGACCCGCAGGCGCTCGAACGTTTCCGTCGCGAAGCCCGTGCTGCATCCGCTTTGAACCATCCGAACATCTGCACCATCCACGAAATCGGCAAGCACGGCAATCAGTCCTTCATCGCCATGGAGTTTCTGGAAGGCGTGACGCTGAAGCACCGGATCGCTGGGAAACCCGTTGAGACGGATGTCCTGCTCTCTTTGGCGATAGAGATCGCGGATGCACTCGACGCCGCCCACTCCAAGGGGATCGTTCATCGCGACATCAAACCCGCCAACATCTTTGTTACCGACCGAGGGCACGCCAAGATTCTCGACTTCGGGCTGGCGAAAGTGACGCCTGCGCTCGCCAATGTCGGAGCAGATGCGGTGATGGCACAATCCACTGTGTCGCTGGAAGAGCACCTAACCAGTCCGGGAACCACGCTGGGGACGGTCGCTTACATGTCTCCCGAGCAGGTCCGTGCCAAGGAATTAGACGCCCGAACGGATTTGTTCTCCTTTGGCGCCGTGCTGTACGAGGCGGCTACAGGTATGCTGCCCTTCCGTGGGGAAAGCTCAGGAGTCATCTTCAAAGCCATTCTGGACGCGGCTCCCACGCCTGCCGTGCGGCTGAATCCCGACGTGCCGCCCAAGCTGGAAGAGATCATCAACAAGGCGTTGGAGAAAGACCGCAACCTTCGCTATCAGCACGCTGCCGACATGCGAACGGATTTGCAACGGCTGAAGCGGGACTCCGAGAGCGTCAAGACTTTTGCTACGGCAGCAGAATCTGGAACTCAGAAACGCTCGCGTCGGACGCTCTGGGGCTTAATGACGGCAGTCGTAATTGTGGCGGTAGTGGCTGCGGGCTATTTCTTTTTCCGCCGTTCAGCCAAGCTGACGGACAAAGACACGATTGTCCTTGCCGATTTTTCCAACACCACGGGTGATCCTGTGTTCGACGGTACGCTTCGGCAGGGACTCTCAGTACAACTGGAGCAATCGCCGTTTCTGAGTCTGCTCTCCGACGAGCGGATCGCGGAGTCACTGTCTTTAATGGCGAAGCCAAAAGACATGCGACTAACGAGTGAGTTGGCTCGTGAGGTTTGCCAGCGAACAGCGAGCACTACGGTTCTCAAGGGTTCGATTGCACAGGTTGGCACTCAGTACCTCCTAACCCTCAGAGCGATCAACTGTTCAAATGGCGAGTCCCTTGCGAGCACCGAGGCTCAGGCAGTGGACAAGAATCATGTGCTGGACGCCTTGGGAAAAGTCGCCTCAGAGATGCGAAACAAGTTGGGCGAATCTCTAGCCTCCGTGCAGAAGTACAACGCCCCGTTGGAGCAAGTGACTACGCCATCGCTTCAGGCGTTGCAGGCATATAGTGAGGGGATAAAGCTTTTTGAAGAGCAAGGAGGTTCTGCACCTATCCCACCACTGAAGCGTGCAATAGAGCTAGACCCGACTTTTGCTATGGCCTATGGGGTGCTTGGAGTTACATACGGCAATCTGGGTGAAGACGGCATATGTAGCGACAACCTGCGCAAAGCATTTGAATTGCGAGAGCGAGTAAGTGAAAGGGAGAAATACGCCATTTCCGCTATCTACTACAACTGGGGAACCGGCGAAATCGACAAGTCGAATCAGGTTTATGAAGAATGGGCGCGGACTTATCCAAGGGAGTTTGTTCCTCCAGTAAATGTGGGAGCGAATTACAAATGGCTCGGACAATACGAGAACGCATTGCCGCGAATTGTCGAATCCATACGTCTGAATCCTGACTCCGGTGTGAGCTATGGGTTTCTCGCAAGCGTCTATACAGCCTTGGGCCGTCTGGACGAAGCGAAAGCAGTGTACGACCGCGCAGTAGCACGCAAACTGGAACATCCTTATATCCATGCAACCCGCTACGAGGTAGCGTTCCTTGAGGGAGACTCAGCAGGAATGCAGCGGCAGGTGGATTGGGCGATAGGCAAACCGAGCGTGGAGGATGAACTGCTGTCCCTATATTCTGACACCGAAGCCAATGCCGGACACTTTGAAAAGGCAAAGGTGCTTTCGCAACGTGCGGTGGACTCGGCTCAGCGTAATGACCTAAGAGAGGCAGCAGCGGCTTGGATGCTAAACGCGGCTTTGCGGGAAGCTGAGGTTGGATACTTGGAACTGGCGCGAGAGCATGTGAATGCTGCGCTGGCCATAGCGTCAAGCCGCGATCTGGAAACAACTGCGGCCTTGGCTTTAGCGCAGGCGGGAGACACGGCTCGGGCCCAAACTATGGCAACCGACCTTCGCGGGCGCTCGCCATTGAATACTGTGCTCAACGGCTACTGGCTTCCGGCGATTGAGGCCGCCGTCGAACTCAGGCGCGGACGTGGCGACAACGCTGTGAAGTTACTAGAGCCAGCATCCCCCTATGAGTTGAGTGGGGCTGGGCCCCTTTATCCCGCCTACATTCGGGGTGAAGCCTACATCAAACTCGGTGACGCGCAGCACGCCCTAGCCGAGTTCCAGAAATTGTTGGATCATAGAGGCATCGTGCTGAACTTTGTGACGGGATCACTGGCTCATCTCCAAATCGGTAGAGCCTATGCCATGCACGGCGACACTGCCAAAGCCCGTGCCGCCTACAAGGATTTCCTCACCCTCTGGAAAGACGCCGACCCCGACATCCCCATCCTGAAGCAAACCAAAGCCGAGTACGCGAAGGTGCAATGAAACTCGCCCAGACTTTGTTATTGCGGTTGCGATCCTGCGCGTTCCAGAAGGTATACCCGTGGGCCAGCACCAGACCTCGGCGAAACAGGGGGCGAAAGGCCGCCAAAAGGCGAGTCGAAATTCGACCCCTTGCAGACCACCGGGGGCGGAAGCCCAAAAACCAGTTCCGCCTTCGTAATCCACCGTTCTGTCGGCAAAGCCCTACTGCCGAGGCTGCCGTGATCGACCCGCGTAGTTAGTGAAATCGCGATTTATCGTCAGAATGACGGGCTAACTGCTGACAAGCGGGACTGCCAACGTTAGTTTTGGCTTGGTTTTGCATTTTTCGATCTATGGTGGTTCTCTTAAATGATCCGGCAGTACAGGTGGTGATCGCGATAGCGGGGCTCGCTTGCGGCATCATTGTCGCTAGGAAGTTTTTGCGATCAAAGAAAGTACACCAGCCGACATCATCCTCGGGGTCACCCCCTAGCACTCCCGCTGAGTGAAATTGCGATTTTTCGCCAATCATCAAGCCGTCACCCTGCGGGTGCCGAGAATACGACTTTTACAAGGGTGTTGCCTTTGAAAAAAACATCGAAGTATTCAGGCAGTTCACACTCGCAGATGGTTTCGTATCGCCAGTCATTCGCAGCGATTCTCTTCTTTGGCTCACCTAAGTTTTTCAAAACCTCGTCTCTTGAGGAGCCGAGGTGCAACGCATGCCAATTCCCAAACCCATCGGCTGGCTTGAACCATTTGCTTTCCGCTTGTTTTAGTTCACTGGCGCGTATGGCGGGATCGACTCCCGCTCGCAACGTAACCTCACCAACAATGGAGTCGGTGTACGAAACAACATGCAGCGTCGCAGTGTGTCCCTCATCGACGAAGTAACGTCCGCCCGTATCGCCTTCGTTCTCACGGGCAATGCCTTTGCCGAGGAGCCGCTCTACTTCGGGATCAGATGTCACGCCTAGCGTGACGCCGGAGAAGTTCAGTGGCCAGCAAACCGTTCCGTGCTTGAGCTTCAACTCCTGAGAACGAGCCGCTGACACCATGCCAACTACCACCAGTGCGCAACCCACGATAAGTTGTCGATTCATACCAACATGATAACTGTCGAGAACAGGCTATAGCACTCTTTGACCCCTGTCACCGGGGTTTTGAGTGCTATCGGGATATTTCGCCAGCTGACACGGTTGTCCAACCGGTTGCGAGTTTACCGAACGCGTCTTGGAGAAGTTAAGGTGCAATCTTAAAGACTTGAGCCAAATGTAGCCTTTACACGCTTTGATTGTGCGAAGTACGACCACCAGATGGCTACGGCGATCAACGTTTGAAGTCCGGTAGCTACGGGATTCTTCGAAGGGGATTGTTGTACGATCTCCTTAATATTTGTCGACAGCCTCAAGATCATCAAACAATCCACTGCAAGCCATACGATGAAGTAAACTTTGATGAGCTTCAGAGCGTTTGGCCGAGCACGCCATGTGGCAAGGCCGGTGTAGATTGAAAATGCAGCTAGCCCCAAATCAAACACTACAACAAACGTGTCGTGCGGATTCTGTAGGATTTCTGCTGCGCAGCCAAGCGGTTGAAATATGGTAATACCGACACAGAAGAACAGGAGGAAGCCACCTACTCCCCGGAATGGATCAGTGTCCTGCTGAGTGGCTAGGGGCTGTGGTGCGTTCCTTGTCTGTTCATTACTCACCGGGTCTCCCCGTTTGGTGAAAGTTTAGTCCTAGATTCACGGCTTTGGAAGAGTTATCGCTCTTTTGGCAGCCCCTGTTACGAAACGGGCCGCCTCCGACCCGCGTGGAGTCGGTGCCTTTCTCTTGCTTTACGCGGAGGTGGCTCCGAGGTAACTCCTGTTAACAGGCGTTCTCACAACTTTGCACCGTCTGTTCGCCCCCTCCGCGAGTTGGAAGGGGGATTTTGAGTGAAATTGGGATGTTGCAACAATTGAGGTGTGGCGTGGCTTTGCGCCGTGGCTTTTGGTGATCACCGCACATCAAGACGTGACCATTTTCACTGACAAGACGCGCTCATTGGTGTGAAGTACATATGTCTGGACTCCCCCCAAAGAGCGGTCCCCCCGAGTCCGGCGAGGTGGGTTGTGAGGTTGAGATTTCGGATTTGCTACCTGTTGTCCAGCCTGAGAATACACAACCCAGCTTGTGAACACTGTAATGATCGCGCAACGTGCGGCGAAGAGATGCGACAGCGGTTAGAAGAGTTGAACTGGCGGACGCAGCCACGTTCGCTCAACAATGGGGGCTCTGGAGTGCCGGTGGAGGCCTCCGATTCTAAACCGCCGAAGGTGTAGCAAGTCCTCCGGGGACAGCCATGGAAAGAGGTTTTCTTCTTTCCGCGTGATTATCGCAAAAAGGCGGCTGCGCCCACGACCGAGTTGTTGGTGATATTTCGCCAAACTGTGAGCGGTTGTACCGACTATTTGCGCCAGCGTCTCGGCTCATTTGTGGAATCGCGGTTTCAGTAGCGTCGAGCAAGTGTGCACTTGTGACCACTTTGCCGGACAGGTGTTAATTAACATAAGTTCTACGCTGGCCGCGCCCTTTACCAAAGTGACCGCCCACGGTAACCTGAGCGGGCCTTTTCAACAACCGATGGCTGGCAATACCATGCAGGATTTGACCCGTAACGACTGGACTCTGATTGAGTCTAAGGCCAAGCGAATCCGCGTTCAAATGGGTCAGGAAATCATCAAGGAAGGCACTCGGATCGACCACCTTTACGTTCTCCGTAGCGGCTCGGCCTCGGTGGAGCTAGAAGGAACGATTTCTCGGGCTGTGATTGCAACGCTTAGCGCGGGCGATGTCTTTGGCGAAATGGCGTTCTTAGGAGACAGTACGGCGACCGCAGCAGTTGTTGCCAAGGACGACGTTGATGTTGACGCGATCTGGGCAAACGACCTACGTGATCTGGTGACTATGTTTCCGGGGTTTGGCGCGAGGTTCTACCGCTCCCTCGCCGTCATACTTGCTCAACGATTGCGCGAGACATCGAGGGAGCTGCTGAGAGAGATGACCAAGAAGCGATAGCGCCCGACGTTATGTTCTATTCGGTCCGTGCTTTTCGCCGCCAACGCTCCCACCACATCGAGAAAGAAAAAGCAGGATGCGAATCGATGACAGGAGCAGACTGTTGGGGTGTGGCTTTCACTTTGACGCTGAAGCTACCAATTTGCCCGTCAAGTTGGATGCGCTGATCATCCTGCGGAGTCTGTGGAGAGTTGACGCCGCTGAACTGGTTTTTCCTGATCACCGATTTCGACATTGATGTTACCGCCTCAAGCAGCTAGCGCGTATCGGCTGTTGGCATACTCCAGTAGGGCCATCATTTCTTCGAGCGAGGGAATGTAGAATTCTGCGATCCGCGAACTGTGCTGTAGTCTGCGCTGGACGGACTTGGAGGGATCGAACAGCAGGAACCGGATGTCGTGTTCTCGCGCCCATCGTCGCAGAAACACGAGGATGCCAAAACCGACGCCTCCCATGGCACGCACCTCCGAGAGGTCGAGGATGACAATCCGGGCGTCTGTTTGCGAGGTCACGGCTTTCCGCAACTCATGTGCGGATTCGCTCTGCACAAGTCTGCCCTCGCACTCAACGACGGCCAATTCACCTATGTTCTCAACGGACACATTTAGCATGACTTCCTTTTCTAGCGTGGTTCGATCCAGCACTGTTCCGTCTACGCTAGAGCACGGGCAGTACCATTCCTTTATTTTGTACAACATGAGTCACTGCTTTCTGGGAGGCGCTGGGATTCCTACGAAGAAACGAGCACATTTGTCCTTAGGAAAAGCAAAATCTCCACTACACCGGCGATCCCGCCCGTCCAAAGTGGGATTGCTCTTTTGCGCTGGCGTTTTATCCGCTAATTCTGATGGTGCGGCAAGACCTCGTGCTTTGCTGATCTGGTCGGCGAGCGCGAAGGCGATGTTCAACTAAGATGCTCGGACGTTCCGCGTAGAAAGTAACGTGGACCAAGGTCGCTTTCGGAGCATACTATTTTCATCAACGGAGAGACTGATGGCGGTGCAGAGATGCCGAACAACCGTTCTCGCAGTTGCGGTCATGCTGCTATCCGTCGTCGCTCCTTGCCAAAAAGGGCAAATCGAAAAGGACCCACACCGTCCGATCTGCGCCGACACTCGATGCAGACAGATCAGGTCTTTCTTGAAAGCCAACTACTGCGGTGAATCGCCGTTCGGAAACGGTCCAGATGACGGCTGCGATACTCGTCAGGCAAAGAAAACGGGACGCGGCACTAAGCTGATCGCAGACTTTGTTTGTAAATGGAACGACACGGACGGGACCTCAAAGTGCGAACAACGAGGCCAGCCGCCCCCAAAGCTCCGCACCATTCTAATCCGTGAGATGCGACGGGTAGGCTTACCTGCACGAGCAGATAAAGAGGTTAACTTCACCGTTTTGGAGGCCAAGTCTCGGGGCTGGTCTTTGGTAGCGGCGAATTACGATCACATAAGTGGAGACTATTTGACACTCTGTCAAGTGATTGTTGTCATTGACCAAAGTGGACAGCCGCACGTGCTGCGGACGGTACGGCTCCAAAAGACAAGTGCCTACGAGAGTGATGTCACGACTTGGGCCCCGGTGGATATAGCAGATGTGGAGGGGGACGGGCGTGTCGAGTTTGTTTNNAGTTTGTTTTGGAAGGAGACTCCCTAGAGGATCACTGGTTTGAAGTTGTCAGCCCACACGGCGATTCCTTCGAGACAATCTTTGTTCAATAGCAAGGTCTCGGCATGTGCGACGGATGACTAGGTGCAATGACGCTGAGTCAGCGAACTCGCAGCCGTAGCGAAAGGCGTTCCTTTGCCGAACCATCGCAAGAATCGTCACAGGTCCGGACGGAAGTGTGAAATTCAACTCCACCATCTGGCGCAACGGAACTTCAATTGTCAGCATGGCTGCGATTCCGGATTCGCTAATATCCACGGTACGGCCCTTCAGCACCCCGCTAGTCCGGGAATTGATTGTGATATCAGCCTCCATTTTGAACCGGGGCTGGCGACGAGCGTCGGCAACTGTTCGACCGGAGCTAGCAGCGAACTGATTCTCAGCTTCCATTTTCGGCTTTCTCCGATCTACACCCGGACAAGGTTGGGATTCTTTCCTGAGAGGTGAGTGATTCTGAACAGCGGCCACTGTTCTATTAATTCACACTGGCGGGAATTTGGACTGTCTTGACTTCCTTTTGTTCCACCAACAAGTCGCACCATTGACCTTGATCGCCAAGTTCCGGTCGCCACACGCGCCGATAAGTGAGATCGAAGAGCACGGCCGACTGAGAGTTGCAGGGCAACTGGGTGCACCGGATTGTGTAATAAGATTCAGGTGTCATACCGCACTGCTTCTTATTGCTCCTGGCGAAACCAGCGTTTTGTGGGCATACCACATCTGCGCATCGTGTGGTGACACGGGTCTGGGGCGGCCATGTGCAGCCGTGGCGTGCTCGTTCATTGCCCTAGCGGCTTGGGTACGGCAGTTGCCGTTCTGGCTGCTGAAGTCACGTGAGGTGACGGAGTGTTTACAGAGCGGGCACTTGAACATGGCAAATCCGTTCATCATCTTGATAGTGTAATGTCTCACAGCTTCAATTGTAGGCGCTCGTCCTTGGTCTGACTCCGAACTAAAGTTACCCTCATCGTTGTCCCTTGATACGGATTCGCGGGAAGCTGGCGGCAAAACTCAGGGAGTCGTTGAAAGCATTGGGAGTGGACGACGTCTAATAGGGAAAGTCGCGACTTTTACATTGACCGAAGGTGCGGACATTGACTCACAAATAGCGACTGCTACGCTGTGACCGCCACGGGATGTTCGGGCTAGGCGGATTTCTTTGTCTGCGCGCAAAACTCGATCATTTTTCCGCGTCGCCGCAATTTTCCCTTCAACGGAGTGCGGATGTTCGTCGGTACGTAAAACTCAATCACCTTCGCCATAACTATCTCCTGCGTGCGTGCCAGTCTCTGTGGACGCGGCTGGAATAGCTTCGTGCCTCCAGTAACCCCACGATAATCCATCCCCAGCTACACCCTAACCGAATCGCACGACCAGAGTCTGAGCAAAAGTGCTCTACCAACAGTGCATAACCTCACACATCTTTTCTCCTTTCAGTGCACCCTGTCCGAGCCGTGCATTTGAGGCGGTCCTCGCACATCGGTGTGTCGTAGACTTCGTGAGTCGCCGGACCTGAAGGCTAAAGCCAAAGTGCTTCTCCTCTTCCCCCATTATGAGCAGGATGACATCACTTATTTCAGTTACCATAAACTAGGCATCAGTCCGGCCGACACGGACGATGTCAAATGATCGCGCCGGGCAACGGCGCCAAGAACGGGAGTGTTGAAATGCACAAGGTCGTCCTGCTTCGGCACGGAGAGAGCGTCTGGAACAAAGAAAACCTGTTCACCGGTTGGACCGATGTTGACCTATCAGACAAGGGCAGACAAGAGGCCAAGGAAGCGGGCCTGATACTTAAGGAACAGGGATATACCTTCGACATCGCCTTCACCTCGGTATTGAAACGCGCAATACGCACGCTGTGGATCGCGTTGGACGAGATGGACCTCATGTGGATTCCCGTTCANNAAAATCTGGCGCCGGAGTTACGATATCCGCCCGCCGGCGCTGGAGGAGGCAGATCCGCGTTATCCCGGGAACGATCGACGCTACAAAGACATCCCAAAACAACAACTTCCTCTCACTGAATGCCTCAAAGATACGGTTGAGCGCTTTATGCCGTGCTGGCATGAACTGATTGCACCCAGCATCCGCTCGGGAAAGCAGGTATTAATTGCGGCCCATGGCAACAGCCTGCGCGCCCTGGTGAAGTACTTGGAGGACGTCCCAGACCGGCAGATTGTCGATCTGAACATTCCTACCGGAGTGCCGCTGGTAGAGGAACTCGATGACAACCTCAAGTCGGTTCGTCATTATTATCTGGGAGATCCCGAACGAATCCAGCAGGCGATAAGCGGAGCGGCAAGCACAGGCAAAGTCAAGCAGTAGAAGATCACATCGGCCGAGCCTAGATTGCGACCGCCAGGGTATCTTCATGCTTGGTCGCATTCTTGGGGGTTGTCGGACGCAGAAGGAGCCGTTTGGCGGCTTCCACCAGCAACAGATACACTCCGGTCGTGACGGCAACAAAACCAAAGTACGCTGCGGGCAGCGGCGTGAAGCCGAGTATGCCTGCCAGGGGGCTGAACGGCAAATAAGTCCCGACCGCCACAGCGGCAAGACAGGTTGCAATCAAGGGACTGCTAGGGCGGCTGCGCAGTGGATTTTTCGCCGTTCGAATAACGAATAGCACCAGCGTCTGGGTTGCGAGCGATTCGACAAACCAACCGGTATGAAATTGCGCCTCGCTCGCATGGAAGAAATGCAACAACACATAGAAGGTGAGAAAGTCGAAGATGGAACTGATCGGACCGATGAACACCATGAAATTGCGGATCAGGCCAATATTCCAACGTTGGGGTTTCCGGAGATAAGTATCGTCAACATTGTCCGTCGGAATGGTGAGTTGGGATAAGTCGTACAGAAGGTTGTTCAGCAGGATTTGCGTCGGAAGCATCGGCAAGAATGGCAGGAAGAGCGAAGCCCCCGCCATGCTGAACATATTCCCAAAGTTCGAACTTGTGCCCATCAGCAAATACTTCATCACGTTACCAAAAGCTTTGCGTCCTTCGATGATGCCATCATGGAGAACCCGCAGGCCGGGCTCAATGAGAATCACGTCGGCAACCTCGCGAGCCACGTCAACCGCGCTTGAAACTGAAATGCCAACATCGGCCGCGTGCAGCGAGGGAGCATCGTTGACGCCGTCCCCCATGAATCCCACCGCGTGGCCATTATGTTTGAGAGCCAGGAGAATCCGGTTTTTCTGTGCCGGAGAAATACGTGCGAATACGCGCGTCTCCTCGGCGACATGCGATAGCGCCGGGTCCGTCATCTTCTCCACGTCCTCGCCCGTGATGATTTTGCCGGGATCGACTCCTACCTCCGTGCAGACGTGGCCGGTAACGCGGTCGTTGTCTCCGGATATCACCTTGATCTCAACCCCATCCTGCTTCAATGAAGCCACAGCCTGGGCGGCGTCCGGCAAGGGCTCATCAGCAAAGCTCAAGAAACCGGCCAGAATCAGATTGCGCTCATCCTTCACGGAATAGTCCGGAAGCACAGGAACTTCGACATAAGCCACCGCCAACGAGCGGAATCCCTGGTTATTCAGCTCATTGCTGGTCTGCTGTATGCGCTTGGTAGCGTCGTCGCCGATGGGTGCTGTTTTGCCGTCGATCTCGTAACCGGAGAGCAGCGGAAAAATCCCTTCCGGAGCGCCTTTCGTGATGAGAATCCGCTTGGATTGCCGCTCCACGACGACCGAGAGCCGCCTCCGCTCGAAATCGAACGGAATCTCATCGCATTTCGCGTAATCGTCGATCTTTGCCGGAGAATGATGGAGGATGACGTCGTCCAGTGGACTGCGAATACCCGTCTCGAACTTGCTGTTGAAGTAGGCGAGTTCCAGTGCACGCTGGGATACCTTCCCAAAGGGATCGAGAGAGCGGTCAAGCGACATGGTTCCAGCGGTGAGCGTTCCCGTTTTGTCGCTGCAAAGCACATCCAGACTGCCGAGATTCTCAATCGCGGAAAGATGCTTGACGATGACCTTCTTACGGGCCATGGCGACGGCACCTTTCGAAAGCGTCACCGACGTGATCATGGGCAGGAACTCGGGTGTCAAGCCAACTGCCAGCGCAACGGCAAACATCAGAGACTGCAGAGGATCGCGGTGGCGTGCAACGCTGACGATAATCAGGAAGAGAACCAGGAAGAAAACCGTTCGCGCGAGCAGTTGGCTAAAACTCCGCAAACCGAGATCGAAGGCTGTCGCTTCCGGGCGTGTGCCGAGGCGAGCCGCAATATCGCCAAAGGCAGTCTTAGCTCCCGTCGCGACGATCTCTGCCGTGGCCGTTCCGCTAACGACGGATGTGCCGAGAAAGACCATGTTGCGCGCATCCGCTTTGGTAGAGGCAGGTGCTCCGGTCGCTTCTTTGTCGGCGGGAAGCGATTCCCCGGTTAGCGCGGCTTGCTGAACATAGAGATCGCGCGCAACCAAGAGGCGCGCATCAGCGGGAACCAGATCTCCGGCTGAAAGCCGGACAATGTCTCCCGGCACCACGTCGCGCCGCCGAATCTCTTTCCACCCCCCATCCCGCAGGACAGTGGCCGTGGGGGCTACTTGCGCACGAAGTTTTTCGACCGCCCGTTGCGAACGATAAGTCTGACTGAAGTCAATAGCGGAGCTCAGCAGAACAATCACGCCGATGATCGCCGCATCCACCTTGTCGCCCAGGAATGCCGACGCGATCGCGGCAATCACCAGAATCAAAACCAAGGGATTCATGAATCCATGCAAGAGATCGAAGAAGATGGAATGCTGCTGTGTCGCTGCCGGCTCATTCGGCCCGAACTGACTTAGCCGGGCCTCAGCTTCCTGAGTAGTCAAGCCGGTGTTCGCGACGTGGGTTTCCTCTGCACTAGACGACATGACTAGGTTCTCGATTCGGCGCTGCGCCCGAGGTGCTCAAACATTCGTGCGGTAATCACCCCAAAGATGAAGCCGCCAACGTGAGCTGAATAAGCGACGCCGCCGCTCTGTGCATCCGCCACGGCGCCGACTTGACTGAAGAATTGTATGATGAACCAGAGTCCGATCAAGAGCGCAGCGGGAATAAAGGTAATGCGGGCGAACCAGCCAAATATCAGCAGCGCGCGTATCTCATCAGTCGGATAGGTAATCAAAAAGGCACCCATCACACCCGCAATCGCGCCACTGGCGCCGAGATTGGGAACCGTGGAAGTGGGCATGGCCGCAATCTGCGCCAGCGAAGCCACCAGACCGCTGAGCAGATAAAACACCAGGTAACGCAGCCGGCCCATCGTATCTTCGATTTCCGGGCCAAATGCCCATAGGAACACCATGTTCCCAATAATGTGCATCCAGCCGGCGTGCATGAACTGCGACGTCAGGATGGTGATCAAGTGCCGTCCGGCGACAATATGAGCGGGGATCACCGACCACTGTGTTACAAATGCCTCGCCACCGATCAGTTCCAATACGAAGACGAGCGCGTTCGCGACGATGATTGAGATCGTGACTATGGGAAAACTTCTGGGCTGTCGAGATGCGTCCGTTAATGGGATCATGCCGCCCACGATGTCTTCCTCCAACTCTCGGGACACACTACCCCGCATGGACCTGCTGCTCATTTGCGCCGTCGCACCGGATTTTACTGGCTCAATCCCTGCCTCGGCAACTCGCCAGAGTTGGCTCCGCCGCGCACGGTCGCAGTATAAACGGGAAGAGTTTACTCTATACGGGACGATGAAGATGGCGTCGGATTGCAACTCGGGCCTGCCCAGTACAATTTTGCTCGTGATGATTTCGTGCGCAAAATGGTGGCTAGGCGTCATCGTTTCGCTGATGCTGGCTCTGGCAGCGCAGGCCGAACCGGTTGCCCAGCTCAAAGCCACCGATTACGTCAACGATTTTGCCCACGTTCTGGACCAAAACACCATGGCGCAGATGGATGATATCTGCCGCCAGATCGACGAAAAAGCGCATGCCCAGATCGCGGTGGTGACCGTCCGGTCCCTCGATGGCGCTGACATAGAAAGCTACGCGGTCGATCTCTTCCATCAATGGGGGGTCGGAAGCAAGTCCACCAACCGCGGAGTGCTGATCCTGTATGCCATTGACGACCATCGCGCCCGCATTGAGGTGGGCTATGGGCTGGAGCCGATTCTGCCCGATGGGAAGGTGGGCGCATTTCAGCGGGAAGCGGTCCCGCTCATGCAGGCGGGCAACTACAACCAAGCGCTGCTGCTGGTCACCTCCCGTGTCGCGAAGGTCATTGCCGATGATGCCGGTATTCAGCTTACGAACTTACAGCCGGAGGCCCCGGCTGAACCCGAGAATCAACCGGGTGGAGGGTTGTCGATCGGTGCGATTGTAGGGATTGGCATCGTCATCTTGATCATCCTCTTTACCCCGTTGCGCGGCATTTTGTTCTGGATTCTCTTTTCCGGAATGTTTGGCGGTGGAGGATCGAGGGGCGGCGGAGGCTGGGGTGGTGGCGGGTTTGGTGNNGAGTTCCGGTGGTGGCGGAGCCAGCAGCAGCTGGTAGCCAGTGAGGATGCAAATGGTTCCGGAGAAAAAGATTGACGACTTTGTCAGCCGTCTGCGAGCGGCGGCTGGAGCGAACCTGGAGAGCGTGATCCTGTTCGGATCGGCGGTAGCGGGAGACTTTCATCCCGAGTTCTCCAATCTGAATCTGTTCTGTGTGATTCGCGACAGCTCATTCGCGGCCTTGCAGGCCCTGGCTCCAGCCGTGAAATGGTGGGACGCGCAGAAGCAGCCGCCGCCCCTGTTCATGACTCGTGACGAGATCGAGCGCTCTACCGATGTGTTTACAATCGAGTTCATGGATATACAACAACACCACCGCATTGTTTTCGGCGCAGACGTCCTGCAGGGTTTGCCCATTCCGGTGAACCTGCACCGCGTCCAGGTGGAATACGAACTGCGCGAAAAACTTGCGCTGCTCCGCCAGCACCTGCTGCTGGCCTCGGGCAAAGACTCGCGCCTGTGGGAATTGCTGCTTCGATCAGTCTCCTCGTTCGCCACGCTTTTCCGGCACGCCCTGATCGTGCTCGGTCACGCCGCTCCCCTGGGAAAGCGCGAGGTGGTACAGGCATTGTCAAAGCAGATTGGGTTTGATGCGTCCGGCATCCTGCAGGTGTTGGACGTGAAAGAGGGGAAATCGGAACGCAAACAGTTCGAGGTGGCGGATGTTTTTGCCCGATATCTGGCAGCGCTGGAGCAGGTAACCGCCGCGGTTGATAAAATGCTGGATTCGGGTACCGTGGGCTCATCATAAGGTCAGCGGATATTGCATTTCAGGAGAATCTCATGAGCAAGGCACTGATCGCGGTCATCGTTGTAGTGGCAATCCTATTGCTGATTGGCTTGCTTGTGTTTGGCCAATACGTGAGTGTGAGGAATACGCTGGTCAGTAAGAACGAGGCAGTCAAGGCAGCCTGGTCGCAAGTCGATATTGTGCTGCAACGCCGCGCCGACCTGATCCCAAACCTGGTGGAGACGGTGAAAGGTTACGCGCAGCAGGAGGTAACGGTGTTCGGCGATATCGCGAAGGCGCGCTCGGCCCTGCTTTCCGCGGGCTCGCCGCAAGAGAAGATAGCGGCCAACGGTCAGCTCGACGGAGCGCTGGGGCGCCTGCTGCTGATTGTCGAGAACTATCCTCAGTTGAAATCCAACGAGAATTTCCTTCGCCTGCAGGATGAACTCGCGGGCACCGAGAATCGCATTGCGGTCGAGCGCAAACGCTACAACGACACTCTGCGCGATTACAACACTTACGTGCAGCAGTTCCCCAACAACCTTTTCGCGGGCATGGCGGGATTCAAGCCGAACGAAGCGTACTTCGAAGCTTCGGAAGGATCGCGCGTAGCTCCGAAGGTGAACTTCTCGAGCCCGGGCGCAACCGCTCCGCAGACAAATCCTCAGCCTGCGCCAGCGCACTAGCTCAAAAGCGACGCTCCCGCGGCAAGCATCAGAGAACGAATCAAGACCGCGATGAGGGGTGGCGATGGTCGACCACGATTCCGCTCGATGTGATTGAGGTCACGGCGGTATTTGAGCAAAACTGCCACTGTATTTAGTTGGACGACAAATTGTCTGCAGGGCAAGCCTGCTGGGATCAAGACACGATAATTGGTCCCTTGCCCTACAAAGCCGTATAAGGAGTCGCAGATGTCGTCAGGTGCGCACGCCATCGAAGTCGGAATCAGTCGCGTTCTAGTCGGGATCGATTTCTCGGAGTCCTCCGAAAAAGCCCTTCGTCATGCCATTGCGATCTCCCGCAGCTTTAGCGCGAAATTTTGCTTTGCGTATGTCGTCTCGTCGCTGGGCTTTGTCATGGCGGGCCCAGACGCGACTGCCTTGGCGGCGGAAGCAACGTCGAGGGATATTCAAAAGCTGGAAGCGTTTCTACTGCAGACGGGGGCACTGACCGGAATTCAGTACGAAGCCATGGTCCTTCAAGGGGAGACCTGGCACGAACTGGAGCGGGTGGCCGAGAAAGAGAAGGTGGACTTGATCGTGGTTGGCACACACGGTCGAACCGGACTGCGCAAGATTGCGCTGGGGTC
>PMMJ01000226.1 GCA_003162255.1 Acidobacteriaceae bacterium
ACTTGCACCACGGGCTGCTAGCGCTGTGGACGTTTCGGGCGAAAGACAATTACCTCCGGTCCCGACTCCCCGTACTGGCTTTTCTCTAGCACGTTGAATCCGGTCTCGATAATGTCGACCATCGCTTGCAGTCTCTGTTTATTGCCACCCTTGCCATCCGAAATACTCATCCTCACTACGAATGCTCCCTCATCTTTGAGATGCTTTGAGAAGTGATCCAATATCGGCTTCACTTTGCCGAGGGGCACATGGTACATGGATTCCCGGAAGAGGATCACATCGAACTGTTGGCTCGGCCGGTAGCTAAGAAAATCAGAACATGCAAAACTATTCTTGGCAGATCGGCCGTTTTCTTCCGTTCGTTTCCTCGCCTTGGCCAGTGCCGCCTCTGAGATGTCTACTCCAACGTAGCTCGTGTATGCACTCGCGGCTAATTCGTTTGCTGTATTGCCCGGGCCGCACCCGAGATCCAGTATGCTCCCCTTATTAAGATGCTTTTCCAAGTGTGCATACACGCAATCCCCGGCAGTGTCATCGATGAAATCCCAATGAGTCCCGGAGAACTCCTGATCCCAGAGTGCCATCTTGATCTTTGAGGAACCATACCTTTTGAGAAGTCCCCGCATAACCGTTATTGTTCGCTGCGCCATCTGCATGTTTTCTCCGTTGACGTTCCTGCCCAAGGACCGGGCTGGTCACTAATTAATTTCTCTTTCATTCCCCCGGATCGAGATCCAAGTGTTGACTCAAGCCTGCATTCGAACGGTTTTGCCGGCGAGGAATTCCTTCAAGCGCTGCATCTGCTCTCGTCTGTGGAACCTCACCATTTCCTCGGAAACAGGCCTTTGCACGTTGCGCGCAAACGACCATGCATAGCCTGACAGTAACGCCAGGCCTCCTATGATGAATGGCCCTTTGGTCATCTGATATACCGTTCGGAACAGTTCCCAAATCGGATGGCTTCCGACGGCGTAATCCTTGGCACCATCCTTAAACCGCGCCTTTATTCTTCCTTGCTGAGCACTGCTCATCCTGCGATGGTGGAAGTACATTTTTTCCGTAAATGTTCTTGTCTTCCATCCCTTCATCCTCGCGGCAATGTTCGCGATTCGGTCGATTGCTCCCCCTTTCGCTGGGACGTAACCTCCGATCTCGTCGAAGCACATGCGGCGAAATAACTGACAGATGCCGGTCACGTGCTCGATGCTAACGAAGCGATAATCGTAAGGTCCCCCTGACGTTTCCCGGAAAGCCGTTCCGACCAAGCCGAGCGAGGCATCCTCCGCGAGTTTCTGAAGCAAGAAGGCAAAGTAGTCCTCATCAAACGATGCATCCGCGTCCACGCTGCCGATCGCGTCGAATTGCATCTCCTGCATTTTGGCGTAGCCGGCGTTGAATGCCAGCACCTTGCCGGCGAAGTGCCGCTCTTTGCGCTCGGGCATTCTGACGAGTTCAATCCAGGAATTGTCGGCTAAGTACTTGCTTACGATCTCGTCGGTACCATCGGTGGATCCGTCGCTGACAATTACCCACTTGAGGGGTCGAATCGTCTGTGACACCACGGACTTGAGGGTCAGTTCAATGTAAGCCGCCTCATTTCGCGCCGGTGTAACCAGAACGTACGTGGGCAGGGTCAGCATGTTGGAACGACAGCCTCCGATTCCCGCACTTGTGAAGGTTTTGCTGTCGCATCTGCTTCGCTAAGGAATTCGGACAACGCCCGAAGCATCCATGCCTGAGACCACCTCATATACGAGGTCCGGATCGTGCCGAGGCGAAGCCGGCGATAGTAAAAGAAGCCGCGATCGTCCCACATATTTTGCATGGCCCAAGTGAGCACAGCGTGGGCAAGGCGGACATTGCCTGAGTCGAGTTCTCTAAATGCGAGCAGCGTGATGATGCTTTGTGCGACACAGTGAATGTCCACGGGATAAGGGCGATCATGAAAATACTTGGGCGCATTGTCGTCGCGNNCCCCGCCGCACACTGGAATCGAACTCTGCCGTCCCGAGCGACCGCCCAATCGACTGCAACGCTTCCAGGTTGTATCCCGTGTGAAAGTTATCGATCCAGCGCTGCGAACTGGACTCGCCGTAAAACCACGATCCATCTGGCTGTTGCTTCCCTACGGCTTGGCGGGCCACTCGCAGAGTGGGCTCCAGGAATTTCTTTTCGCCGGTGTGCTTGTACACGCGGCAGAACAAAGCCGCTGCCAGCAGGTTGGCGTTGTGGGTTTCGCCGCGCAGACCGGGCATAGGATAGCTGAAGCCGGCCTTGGCGCCGTCCGTCCAATAGAGTTCATTCAGTATGTATTCAGCCGCACCCGCCGCGATGGTCAAACAACGTTCATCGCGACGCTGGTCGTGCGCATCGAGTAGTGCGCCCGCGACAAAGGTCGTGCAAACCAGATTAGGAGCGCCGGCGGGCACCAGAATGCTGCGTCCCTGCCACGGAAAGCTATAGCCCCACGACCAGTAAGAAACTCCCGCGGAGCGCAACACTGCCAGGCGGTCGATCATGTAGCGGATGAGATCTTCGCGGTTCTCCACCACCGTGTTCGGGAGCTTGAGCAGCGCCGAGAGAAACAACGCCAATGCTTTCGGGTTCTGGGTTTTCGGAACCAGCGCCAGCCTGCGAACATTAATCGGGCTACGCTTTAACACTTGTGTGAGTGCAAGGCGCGGAAGTCTGGAATCCAGAAGCGGTAGTGCTTTAAATAGTCTGCTATTTAGGGCATCGTAGGGATCGTAGCCTGCCCAATCATTCTCCTGACAGTATGCCAATAGCTTCCGCGCGGCCGCTGTTATATCCGCGTTCGCGAAACACCGGGATTCTGGTAGCCCGGTTGCGGCCGACGCCTCGTATAAAGTCATGGTTGAATTCATCAATTTGCTGGCTGGGTGGTGCGAACACATTTCGAAAGCGCCATCTCAATATGTTGAATAATCGTCTCGAGTGCGGGCACGCGCGCTTGGCCCGACCCCTCGATCGATTTCTGCCTGCGGACGGCGACTATCTTGCTTTTAACATCTTCGACGCTGGTCAGCAGCACCAACCGACCATTGTCCGCGAGATACTGATCGACGGCTCCAATCTTCCCGCGAAAGATGCTGTACACCGGAACTCCCAGTGCCGCCGCCTCACGGTTCATGGTGCCTCCACCGCTAATGACGAGGTCCGAGTTCCAGATCAGATTCATACCGTCTTCCACATGATCGGGGATCAGGATCTTATTCGAGGCAATTGCTTCATGCCACTCGGCGCGCAACTCGGCATCCTGGCGTTTGTTTCTCGGCAGAAGGATGATCTTCGCCTCCGGGTTGGCTACAAACCGGTGGAGCGCGGCTTTCAACAGAACGTCAGCCTCTGGATTGTGATAATGCGCTTCCGTCGCCGGAGGCCGGACCATAATCATTAAGGATTCTGGAGGGACTCCAAGGCGGCTCTTCAATTTTGGGTCGGGCTTGAATCGGGCCAGATACACATCCTCCTTGATGCCCGGATACTTCAGGATTTCGGCGCCACCGTCGCCCAAGTTCCCGTCCGGAACAACCTCGGGAACGACCAGCCACGTCGGTCTCATGGAGGGGACGGCGGCTGTGAACTCATAGTCGGCCATCGCAAAGTGCGGTATCTTCAAAAAATGGGAAGTGATCAAGCACCCCCGCGAACCATGACAAACCGAGATGTCCGGCTTTTCCTTTCGGACTAAGTTGATCAAAACGACGGCT
>PMMJ01000317.1:0-21758 GCA_003162255.1 Acidobacteriaceae bacterium
GGTATCGCTTTAGCGATACCGCATATTCTGCGAACTGGACGGCCCCTTTAGGGGCCGCGTATCGCCACTACGAGGTGGCCAACTATACTGGGAATCGCTCTGTAGTCGCAGCCCTAGCACTCCATGTCCGCTCCCACCATCGTCGAAGTCGAGGGCCGCAACCTCAAGCTCTCGAATCTTGAGAAGGTTCTCTATCCCGCCGCCGGGTTCACCAAAGGGCAGGTGGTGGATTTCTACGTCCGCATTGCGCCCGTGCTGGTGCCGCATCTCACGGGACGGCCGCTCACCATGAAGCGCTATCCCGAAGGAGTTGACCATGAATACTTCTTCGAAAAGAACGCGCCCATGCATCGGCCGGACTGGGTGAAGACTGCGCCTATCTGGAGCGGGAGCAACCACCGCACCATCCACTTCATTCTCGCCAACGATTTACCCACGCTGGTGTGGATCGCGAACCTCGCGTCGATCGAGTTGCACCCATCCCTCTCGCTGGCCGCCGATATCGCGACCCCGACCATGATTGTCTTCGATCTTGATCCCGGACCTCCGGCGAACATTGTGCAGTGCGCGCAGGTTGGCCTTTGGGTGCGAGACATTTTCGATCACTTCGGCCTGCGGAGTTTCCCGAAAACCTCCGGCTCGAAGGGACTGCAGATCTATGTCCCGTTGAATACGAAAACCAGCTACGAGCAGACGAAGTCGTTTGCCCACGCGGTCGCACGCCTGCTCGAGCAGGAGCATCCCGAACTGGTTGTCTCGGATATGAAGAAGGCGGCGCGCACCAACAAAATATTCGTCGACTGGAGCCAGAACGACGAGCACAAAACGACGATCTCGGTGTACTCCCTGCGCGCGCGAGAGCATCCGACGGTGTCGACCCCGGTGACCTGGGACGAAGTCGAACAGGCGCTGAAGAAAAAAGATGCGCAGCGGTTGGTGTTCGAAGCGCAAGACGTGCTCGCGCGAGTCGAGAAAATGGGCGACCTGTTCGAGTCGGTGCAGAAGCTGAAGCAGAAACTGCCGCAGTTGGCGGGGCTGGCCGGCGCATCGGAAGCGGAAGAGAAGAAAGAGGACAAAGACGTCAGCGTGGCCGCTCAAGCCGAAGCGCGTTCACGCCCAATAAAGAAGACGAAAGGGAAGTCCGCGCCGGGAAAGCGTGGCAAGGTATAATCCCGGCTCGTATTCGTGGCCGGTGGAAACACTCGATGTTGCCCTTGTTTTTGGGTGGCGCAGCGCTTCAACGCAGGGGAAAAGCTTGCTTTTGGGTGGCGCAGCGGTTTACCGCTGCGACAGGTGGCCTGTTTCCAGAGTCGGCTTTAGCCGCTGAGGGCCGCTGCGGCGCGCAGCACAGCAATCTGAACCAGGTACCAATCCCTATGGCGCAGCTCTACGTCGGCACCTCAGGATGGGCTTATCCGACATGGAAGCCCGCCTTCTATCCCGAGAAACTTGCGCAGAAAAAATTTCTGAACTTCTACGCCTCGAAACTGAATGCCGTCGAAGTCAACTACACCTTCCGCCAACTGGTGAAAGAGACGACCGTCCAGAACTGGATCGCCGAAACGCCCGAGCATTTTCGCTTCACTATCAAGGCGCACCAGGTGCTCACGCATATCAGACGATTAAAGGGCGCGGAAGAATTCCTGCAGCGTTTTCTAGGCACGCTGGAAGCTCTGGAGCGTGCTGGGCGCCTCGGCCCGCTGCTCTTTCAACTCCCTCCGAATTTCAAAGCGGATCAGTCCGTGCTCTCCGAGTTCCTGAAGAGCTTGCCGCGAAGTGTGCGCGCGGCATTTGAGTTCCGCCACGAGTCCTGGTTGACCGAGCCAACGTTTACTGATGCCACCTGCGCGACCCTGCGCGAGCGCAACATCGCGCTCTGTGTCGCCGAGACGGAAGAGCGCAACACCCCCGACGTAGTCACTGCCGACTACGTCTACTACCGCTACCGCAAGCCCACCTACACCGCCGATGAGCGCAAAGCGATGGTCGCCCGCATTCAGGAGCATCTCGCCGCCGGCCGCGATGTCTTCGCCTATTTCAAGCACGAAGAGACGCCGGAAGGCGTGCTGTACGCGGTGGATCTGCTGACCGCCAGTAGCAATGCCAAACCGGAGGCGTGAAGATCCGCAAGTATTCTGAACTCAACCGTTCTGACGATGTCCGCAGCAAATTGCCGACGGGGGCGAAGGCGGGAGGCTGAAGAATGACCGTAAAGTCCGTAGTCTTATTTCTCTCTGTCCTTCTCGTAGCCGCCACGGGCCTTGCCGCCGCTCAAACCGCATGCTTGGAGGGCACAATTCTCGATGCCGATGGTCCTCCCATCGCCCAGATGCATGTCTTGGCCAGCGAAACGACTCATCCCTTCTTTCGCACAGCCATAACCGATGAAAACGGCCATTTCACTCTCACCGGCCTGATTCCCGGTACTTACGACATCACCACGCGCAATGTCGACCTCGGATATCCAGACAGTGGTGACTTCCATTTCACCGGCACACTGGATCGCCTGCTGGTGCCGGTCCCAGCCTCCGAGCATTGCACTCCGCTGAACATCCACCGCACGCGCGCTGGAAAACTCCGCATCAGGCTGAAGGACCAATCGACCGGGCAGACCATTGCGGAACCGCAAGCGAACTTCCGCTGGGCCGGCCACGAAGGTTGGGACCAAGTTTCTCTTTTCGGAGACATCCTTCTGGTGCCCACTTCCCGGCCGCTCGAAGTGCAAGTGGGAGCCAAAGGCTACCAGTCCGGGGACATTGTTGACGTGATCCCGTTACAGCCCGGAGAAGAACGAACCCTGGCGCTGACACTGCAACCGGTGGGCATCGGATGTCTATCCGGAGTCGTGGTCGACGCCGCCGGCAAGCCCGTCGCCGGCATCACGGTGCAGCCCCTCCTGCAAAACGATCCCCTGAACGCCAAGTCAGCGCTCCAAACTCAGACCGACGAACGCGGCAAATTTCAGATGGACGACCTGCATCCCGGGGTCTATGAATTATTCGTGAATAGCCCAAAGAAGGGTTATGACGGCTTCTCCACCATGAGGACCTACGGCCACTACCCTGAGGCTAAGGTATTGCCGTCAACGTCCTGTGCCGAAATAAAAGTAAGCCTGACTCCTCCGCAAGCCAGGTTACAAGTCAGGGTAGTGGACGCAGTAACTCAGCGGCCGATAGCGAATTTCAAGGTTCGTGTGCAGTCCACCACTCCGGCCAAGGGATGGGAGGTGAACTCCATCACCAAGGAAGCCCTGGTTCCACCCGGCAAGCCCTGTACTCTGGAAGTGCGCGCGGAAGGCTATCGAACTTCGAGACGGATTCCTCTCGGCACGTTCCATCCGAGCGAAGTTCGGCGTATGAAGATACAACTGCGACCCATTGGGCGGGCGGCGGCCACCGTCTCGCCACATGGTTGAGACAGCCCGACAACAAATATGCCCAGCTAACCAGTTCCCACCCCGCATCCTGCTCGTTACTTTTCGGGTTCCGCCTGGCATCTCATACTCAATTCGTGGCCTCGGATGCCAACGCGCGCACACTCTCTGCCTTTCTTGACTACCTGCGAGTGGAGCGCGGGTCGGCGAAGTTGACGATTGCCGCTTACAGCAGCGACCTGGCGCAGTTCGCCGAGTTTCTGGAGAAGCGCCACATCGTTCTGAGCGGAGCGCGGCGGGACGATGTGCGCGAATACATTCAGGAACTGTTCTCGAATTCACTGGACGGCCGCTCGGTGGGACGGAAGCTTTCGGCGATCCGGCAACTTTACCGGCATTTGCTGCTGGATGGAAAGATCGACAAGGATCCGACGCTCAACATCGATTTGCCGAAGCAGTGGAAGGTGCTGCCGAAGGCGTTGAGTCGCGACGAAGTTGGCGCCATGCTGGCCGAAACCAAGCTGGTCCAAACAACGCCGGCCGAAATGCCGCCGCGAAATGAAACCGCGCGAGCCCGGGCGCTGGCCCTGCGCGATCGCGCCATGATCGAACTTCTCTACGCTGGCGGAGTCCGTGTTTCCGAAGTTGCCGACGCGCGTCTCGAAGACCTGAAGCTGGAGATGGGATACATCCTGGTGCGCGGCAAAGGCGACAAGGAGCGCATGGTGCCGCTCGGAGTGCCGGCCCAGCAAGCATTACAGCGGTACTTGAAGAGTGGTAGGGAAGTGATAGCTAAGAAAAGAAGTTCGCCGCTCTTATTTGTGGGCGCGGGAGGACGCCGCCTGACCCGTCAGCGCCTCTGGCAGTTGGTCGGCAAAGCTGGACTTGCTTCCGGACGCCACGCCAGTCCGCATATGCTGCGCCACTCTTGCGCCACGCATATGGTAGAGAACGGAGCCGATCTCCGGACAGTGCAGACCATCCTCGGCCACGCCGACATTTCGACCACCCAGATCTATACCCACGTGGCGCTCGATCGCCTGAAGAGCGTGTATGCGAAGCATCATCCGCGGGCGAAGGCGAGGAATAATTTGTAATTTTGTAATCGGGTAANNTTACAAATTGCCAATTACCAATTTATGAAACAGCCTCGCACCATCGTCGAACACGCCACCGACGACTTCCTCCGCCACTTGCGGGAGCGCAACGCCTCGCCGCACACCATCAAGGCTTACACCGGCGATCTCGACGTTTTTGCCGCTTACATCGGCAAGCGCGATTGGAAGACGATCGACCACATCGCGATCCGCGGCTTTCTGTCGCATCTCTACGACAAAGGACTGAGNNTAAGACTTCGGTAGCCCGCGCCCTGGCCGCGGTGCGGTCGCTCTATCGCTGGCTGGCGCAGGAAGGCGTGGTCGAGCAGAATCCGGCGAAACTGGTCTCGACGCCACGACTCGCGAAGAAACTGCCGCGCGTTCCGACGATTGAGGAAATGAATTCCATGCTCGACGGCAAAATGCCCGAGGTGGCATCGTTTCCCGAGCGCGATCGTCTGCTGTTCGAATTGCTCTACGGATGTGGCATTCGCAACTCGGAGCTGGTAGGCATCAATCTGGAAGACATCAGCCTAAGCAACCAAGCCATTCTGATTCGCGGCAAAGGGAAGAAGGAACGCTACGTCCCCTTCGGAGGCTCGGCGCTCCAGGCGCTATCCGTCTATCTGCCGTGGCGGCAGCAACTGCTCGCGACTCTGAGGAACGCGCCGAAAAAGACGATACCCGNNGATGGCGCCGACCTGCGCGCCATCCAGGAACTGCTCGGCCACGAGCGACTGGCGACCACGCAACGCTACACGCAGCTCTCGGTCAAGCACGTGATGAACGTCTACGACCAGACGCATCCACGGGCGAAATGACTACGGGCCCCCAAATGCGCAGCCACCCCGCATAAACAACTTAATCGCACGCTTCGACTCAGGGCAAGCGCACTGCCCCAACCCGGATGCCACGCAACTGGAACTTGGAAAGAGTGGATTCGGCTTACCACTGGCAGCACGCGACCCGCGAGAGATCCAGTTCGCGCTGAAGTTTTATTTCTGATTACCGGCGGGAATTTCCGATGGCGTTCTACGAAGGTTCAGAATGGAGTAACCTCTCGTCGGGCCATCGCCCTTGCGAACCTGACGATACGTCCAGAACTATACGTCCAGAACGGCCAACCTCGATGCGTTTGTTCGCAACCAGGCACATTGCCTGACGACGGCCCGATGTCACCGAGTCGTTTCGCGCGAGTTTACGGGGTCGGGATTACACCTTCCGCTTCGTTGGAATGCGCACTTTCCACTCCGCTTCCATCGACTGCCGTGGCCACATAGTAATAGGTCTGCCCGGCTACAACCGAGGTGTCGCTGTACGCAGGGGTCGTATCCAACGCCGAATTGATCTGGGCGTAGGGCCCTCCCGAAACGTTGCCACGGTAGATGTTGTAGCCTGCAATTCCGGAGTTGGTATCTGTCCAGGAAAGAGAGACGCTATGTTGTGCCGGCGCCACGCCAACCCCGCTCAGAGTCTGGGCTGGAGCATTCGAGGCATTGCTGGCGACCGAAAGGACGGCACTGGCGGTGCCCGAAGACTGGGGTGAAAACGTCACAGTGACCGGCGTGCTTTGTCCGGCTGCAATCGTCACCGGGAAGGAAACCCCCGTTAGCGAGAATTCGGCACTACTCAGGCTTGCAGACGCAACGGTTACGCTTGCACCGCCAGCACTGAGGCTACTGGTCTGACTGACGTTGGTGCCCACCGTCGCATTGCCAAAATTCAGCGCCGTAGGAGCCAGGGTAAGCTGACCCTGAGCCGTGCCGGTGCCAGAGAGCGAGACGGTTAAAGTGTTAGAAGCGTTGGAGGCCACGGTGATGCCACCCGTTGCGTTGACCGCCGATTGCGGCGCAAACACCGCGCTGAAGGTCACACTCGCACCGGGATTGAGGACCAGTGGCAAGCTCAGCCCGCTAATACTGAATCCCGTCCCGGTAACGGTGGCCTGCGAGATCGTCACGCTCGTCCGGCCCGTGTTCGTGAGCGAATCGGTTAAAGTCATGCTGGCCCCGGTTTGTACGCTGCCAAAGGCCAGACTCGCAGGATTGGCGGTAAGTTGACCGGCAGTTGCGCCAGTACCGGTGAGAGGTATGACCAGCGCGGCACCAGTATTAGAAATAAAAAGGTTACCTCCGACCGTGCCGGCCGATTGTGGAGAGAAGGCAACGCTCAAGGTGACGCTTTGCCCCGCGCCTAGAGTCAAAGGGAAGGTGAGCCCGCTCATCGAGAATCCCGCGCCCGTTGTCTGGAGTGCCGAGAGGGTCACATTCCGGGAACGAATGTTCGTAAGCACGACAGGTACGGTGGATACGGTTCCTAGCGGCACTTGGCCAAATGACACAATCGAGGGGCTGGCGGCCACGGCCTCGCTGCTCACGCCTGTACCCCTAACCTCAAATTGAAGAGCAGCGTTCGAAGCATTGCTCGAGATATCGACCGTACCCTCCGTCCATCCAATCGCCGTTGGACTGAAGCTTACACTCAGACCAACACTCTGTCCGGCAGGCAAGACCAGCGGCAGGCTCAAGTACGACGTGGTGAATTTGGAGTTATTTACAGTAACTCCCGAGATGGTCACACTCGTCTGTCCGTTATTAGTCAGGTTAACAAGCAAGGTTTCGGTCTGACCGACAACGGTACCGCCAAATCGAAGATACGTGGGTGTGCATGCGAGTTGCTTCGAAGCCGCGCTGGCGCTCACGGATGCCATTCCGAGGAGCAGGATCAGACTGCCAATGGTTAGAAAATGGATTGTGCGGACGGAAAGAGACCGGATGAAGGACTGGGGGAGTCGCATGTCATCCAGTTTGGAAGACTGGCGGCCCAAAGAACAGATTCCGGCAGTGCAGCGAGCTACTGGCCGACAGTCCAATACGCAGGCCGAGATTATGTTGTCCGGTTGGAAACCAGAAGTGCAACCTCGATCGAAACCCGTTTAAGGACAGTCAAAGTCGATAATCCAACCTTTCAAAACGCCGAATAGCCAGATCGTGCCTGGATGACGGGCATTTGATTACCTCCATGAGAAGATCAGTGCGCTTTGCTATGAACTGGATCGGATGTGGCACGAAGAGCCTTATAGAACGGTGGTTGCAGAGGGCGTCTTCCCACCTCCGCAACCTGAAGCCTGACTTTTTCATCACAAATCACCTGTGTGCCCCATCACAGACTTCCACGCCGCGCTGGGCGACAATGAATTCAATTTAGGAGAGCGGAGAAGTGTGCCCGTCCCCAAGACGGGCCTTCGAAGCTCTCCGGCCCATGCGCTATTTGTTCTTTGATAATCAGACGACGCTATATTTGAGGCAATGAGCCGACCTCAAAAAGCCGCCGAAACTATGAGTTTTAAGAGAATTGAGAGAAGAATCGAGCTAACTCCTTATTCCGGAAAATTTTGCAAAGTAAGTCCTTTGCGCTCTAGATTTTGGCGGGATGAATCCCCCTAACCCCATGATTCTAAAGATTAGGGGGGAGGGGGGTAGTGGTAAACACGGGTTAATAGCTTAAGAGTAAATACCTGTGAGGCCTGAGTTCTTCAAACGGACGAGGGCGCCCCTCCCCACACGGACACCGCCGCGTGACCCGCTTCCTTGCGCGGTGCTTGGCTGGCATGAGATAGTACCCCGTCCTGATCCTTTGACCAGCTAACGGTGACATGATCCGTCTTCTTCCGCACGAGACCAAATTTTTCGACCTGTTTGCCGAGCTTTCAACGCACATGAACGAAGGCGCGCGCTTGTTGCGCAGCATCATGGAAGATCCGCACGACCTCGCAATCCGGGTCCAACAGATGCAGGACATCGAACATCGGGGCGACAAGGCGACCCACGCCATTATTGCCAAACTGAACCAGAGTTTTATTACGCCTTTCGACCGCGAAGATATTCATCGTCTGGCGTCGTCGCCCGACGACGTTCTCGACTTTATGAATACTGCAGCCACGCGCATGGTGATGTACAAGATCGCGCAGCCTACCGAGGCAGCAGCGGAGTTGGCGGGAATCCTGGTGCTGCAAAGCGAAGAACTGGCGCGCGGCGTTTCGCTGCTGGAGAAAAATGGCAAGGTGATGCAGCACTGCGACGAAGTCAACCGGCTCGAGGACGAGGCCGATCAGGTCAGCCGCAAGGCCATTGGGGAACTGTTCGAACACGAGAAAGATCCCATTCAGCTGATCAAGATGAAGGAACTCTACGAAGTGCTCGAAACCGCCACCGACAAGGCCGAAGATGCGGCCAATGTGCTGGAAGCGATCGTGCTGAAGAGCGCATAGGTTCAACCCTGTCCCGATGCCACTGCCGCAAAGGAGCGAATTCAGGTGAACGCGGAAGTCGTGCTGGTGGTGATCACGGTCGTGGTCGCTCTGATTTTCGACTTCTTCAACGGATTTCACGATGCGGCCAATAGCATCGCGACAGTGGTGTCGACGCGCGTGCTCTCTCCCAAGCTGGCGGTGGTGTGGGCGGCGGCGTTCAACTTCCTGGCCGCTTTTCTGCTGGGCACCGCGGTCGCCAACACCATCGGCCGCGGCATGATTCGACTCGATGCCGTCGACCAGTACGTGGTGCTGGCCGCGCTGTTCGGCGCCATTGTCTGGGATCTGCTGACCTGGTGGTGGGGCCTGCCGACTTCCTCGTCGCACGCGTTAATCGGTGGATACGCTGGCGCCGCCATGACCCATGAGGCAATTCATGTGGGATGGCGTTCGGCTCCCTCGGTGATCATCGCCTCCGGGTGGTACAAGACCCTGATCTTCATTGTGGTCGCGCCCATCATGGGGCTGGTTCTGGGCTTCACCTTCATGGTCGCGATGTATTGGCTGCTAAGGAACAAGGCGCCGCAACCGGTGGATAAGTGGTTTCGTAAGCTGCAACTGCTCTCAGCCGCCGCCTATAGCCTGGGGCACGGCGGCAACGACGCACAAAAGACCATGGGGATCGTCGCCGGAGCTCTCTATACCGCCGGATTCATGAGCAAGCAGGACATGCTCGGCAGTTGGGGACGCCTGCACTGGCCCATCATCCTCGCCGCCCATGCCGCTATCGCCGCCGGAACTTATTTTGGAGGCTGGCGCATCGTGCACACCATGGGGCAGAAGATCACAAAGCTGAAGCCGGTCGGCGGTTTTTGCGCCGAGAGCGCCGGGGCCATCACTTTGTTTGCTACCGCTCTGGCCGGAATTCCAGTCAGCACGACGCATACCATTACCGGCGCCATCGTAGGCGTGGGCGCGGTCAACCGGTTGTCGGCAGTGCGCTGGGGGGTGGCGACGCGAATTGTGTGGGCCTGGCTGGTGACCATTCCGGCGGCAGCGGTCATGTCCGCCGTGACCTTCTGCTTGATCCGGCTGTTTCTGCGGCAGGCCTGAGTCTGCTGAGTGCGAGGGATCAAGTCCGGGTTCCGAGCGTGCCGCCGTGGCCCTTTGAAAAGAAAGAAGGTCATTACCCCGGTAACTTTGCATGGGGCGCGCCCTTGCTCCAACATGGGAAGAGGGCGTTTCTTGCCCGCCAGCAAATGTTGGACGATCGGGGCTATGAAATGAGCAAAATCGCCAAGGAAAGTGTCCTGTTGTTATCGCTGTTCCTGATTGCGGCGACGGTGCAATTCTTCGCCCAGTCGCTGCCCATGGCGCTCTGCTTTTATTTTCTCCCGACTTTGTACTCGGCCTATTACTTCGGACGCCGGCACGCGACGCTCACTGCTTTTGCCAGCGTATTCCTGGTGGTTCTGCTCGACTTCCTGAACAACCTGATGCCCCAGCACGCGGTGCTTTCGCTGCCTGGGGAGCGGCTGTTCAACTTTGCCATCTGGGCGGGGATTCTGGTGGTGGTCGGCTACGTGATGGGCACACTCTACGAGCGCAAGCAGGCGATGACCACCGACATACGGGAAAGTTTCAGCGGGCTGCTGCTGGTTCTGCAACACGTCATGGCGAACGAGAAACTCGGCGTGGGTGAAAACCAGCGGGTAGTGGAGGCGTCGACAAGAATGGGAGAGGCAATGGGCCTCGGTTCGGATCGCGTCGAGTTGCTGCGGTCGGCAGTGTTGCTGCGGGATCTGAGCAAGCTCGGCATTACCAACGACATTCTCTATAAGGCCGCCGACGTGAGCCGCGAAGAAGTGATTGCGAGTTTCCGCAAGTCACAAAAGGCCGATGCCCGCACCCAAGCCGCCGGAAATTCGCTGCGGCGGGTGATTCCAATCATCGTGGCGCAGCAGATTGTGCGGGAGCAGGGAGCGCGTTCGGTTAACGTTCCGATCGAAGCGCACATTCTGGCCGTGGCGGATGCTTATCAGAAATTGATCAGCGGCGCGAATGGCAAAGCGCTGTCGCCCTACCAAGCCGAACAAGAGATTATCGCCGGGTCCGGCCAGAAGTTTCACAGCGGCGTCGTGCAGGCCTTGGTGAAAATACTCGACGGGAAAGCCCAGGGCGCGGGGGCATAGCAGCACTCGTAGATACCTAAGGGCTTTCAGGGAGCGCCGCAGGCTTCGAGTCCTCTTCCGGCTGGCGCGAGTCTTTCCCGCGCAATTCCTGTCCGCGCAATTGCTTTTCTCGTAATTCTTGCCACATCGTCACCACTCTGGATTTCAGCTCGGAGGTCAGTCGTTCATACGCCGCCTCGCTCGCTTCCTGCAGCGGTGGAGGTTGAATCGGCTTGCCGATTACCATTTGCAGATCGTTGAACTTGGGAAACTTCTGGTGGCGCGGCCAGGCTGCATAGAAGCCCTCGATTGCGACCGGGACAATCAGGGCTTGGGTATGAATGGAGAGAATCGCAGCGCCCTTGCGGAATACTCTCGGAGTGCCGTCGTTGGTGCGCTCGCCCTCGGGATAGAGCACGAGAATGTGTCCCTGGCTGAGCCCAAAAGCTCCGGCGCGCATGGCTGGCACCAGGTTCAAGTCCGGATCGAGGACGGCTGTACGCAGCCATCGCGCCAACCGCCGCATGAATCCTTTGCCGAAAATGTCGCTGGTGCCCAGGGCAAAGGTGTCGCGAAACAAGCGCCACGGGAGCGCCCCGGCCAGCAGCACCGGATCCATATAGCTCTGGTGATTGGAACAGAGCAGGTAGGGACCTTTTTGGGGCAGGTTTTCCAGTCCGCGGGTTTTGAGGTGAAAGCGATCGAGCGCGAGAAGATAAATCAGCTGCCCCAGCAGAAAGAAAAAGACTTCAGCAAAAATATTATGACGCGACAGGGCGAGGACCTCGGGATCGGTCACCGGCTCGCTCAAGATCGTCGACCAAGGCGGGGCTGCGGCTCCGGCGTGGCCCTCGCCTCGGCTCGCGCTGGCAAGAACGGCATCGATGAGGTCGCGCACCGAATAAATCTCTCCCAGCCGCGTCTCCGGCACGTCGCCGCCCAGTTGCTGCTCGAGAGCGGTCAGCAATTCGACGCGCTGCATGGAGTCGAGTCCCAGGTCGAGCTCCAGATTGTGGGCGGGATGAATGGCGTCGAGCTGTTTGCGCGAAGATTCGCGCAAGATGGCGAGGGCGCGCTTTACATCCTCCCGCTCCAGCCACAATTGCTCGTCGACGGTCAGAGGCTTCTCCGCGCCCACAGTGGAATTGCCGCCGCCCTGCTCTTGCTGCAGATCGCGAACCTTCTTTTCAATCTGGAAGCGCTTTAACTTGCGCGTCGTCGTGCGCGGCAGATCTTCCTGCCAGATGTCATAGCTTCCCAGACGCTTGGTGGAGGCGATCTTGTGGGAGAGCGCTTCAATGTCACCGCGAATTACCTCTTTTGAGTTGACGATCTTGCGCTCGCGCAGCAATTCAAAGTTGGGCACGATTACGGCATGCAGACGCTCCGACGTGGGATCTCCCGGGCGTGCCTCCAGCCCCATCACACAAATTTCTTTCACATACGGCGCCTGGAGGTAGTGCGCCTCGATCTCCTCGGGGTATACATTTTTTCCGTTGGCGAGGACGATGACTTCCTTGCGCCGCCCGGTGATAAACAGATTGCCTCCGGAATCGAAGTAGCCGAGATCGCCGGTGTAGAGCCAGCCGTCGCGCAGCGCCTCGGCTGTGGCCTCGGGGCGATTCCAATATCCCTTCATCACGAGTGCGCCACGGATCATGATCTCACCCACGGGCGGCGTGCTTTCCTCGGCCGGCTGCGGGTCCACGATCTTCTCTCCGACGGTCTTTTCTTCGACAATCTGGTCTCCGACAATTCTGGCTTCGACCCCGGGAAAAGGCGGTCCGACCGAGCCAAATACGATCGCGTGCCCCGGAGGGTTGATGAAAGCGCCGCCTGAGGTTTCGGTCAGGCCGTAGGCGTTCAGAACGTCAATGCCGAAGGAGTAAAAATCGCGGGCAATGGCCGGATCGAATCGCGAGCCGCCGGTCACCAGATAGCGCATGTGGGCGCCGAGGGTGGCGTGAATCTTTCCAAAGAAAAGTTTGCCGGCGTTGACTCCAACTCGCCGCAGCGTGCGGTTGAGCGCCATCAGCGTCCGCACCAGCCGCAGCGTGAACTTGCCGCGTTGGTTCAGTTCTTTGAAAATGCGTTCGTGAATCAGGTAGAAAAACTGCGGCACAACGCAAAAGGCGGTGATGTTGCGTTCCTGCAAAGCGCGCAGCAATTCGGTGGTGTTGAGCGTCTCCAGGTAGACAACGCGCGCACCGTTGAATAGAGGCAGAAAAAGATTCGCCATCTGCGCGAGAACATGAAACATGGGTAGAATTCCCAGCAACGCATCCGCAGGGCCGATCTTCATGGTGGCGAGCACCGAATTCGCCTCGCCGACGAGGTTGGCGTGGGTGAGCATGACGCCCTTGGGGTCGGCGGTAGTGCCGGAGGTGTAGAGCAGCGCGGCCAGATCGCTCTCAGCCGGTACGAGGGGCTGGAAGCCAGCGGGGCCGGCGGCGAAGATGGAATCGAGATCCGCGGCGAAGCTCTCGGTAATTCGCAGGGTCTGGGTGCCCCGCTCATCGCGTTCTGTGCGATGAGTGGGAGCCGCCGCGGTTATGTTAGTCGCGGCCTGCTCCGCCGCCGCTGAGGTCATCACTAGAGGCAGGTTGAGTCCCCCGACCGCTTCCATCGCCACTGGAAGATGCTTCACGTCGCAGAACAGCAGGGAAGCGCCGCTGTCGATCAGCAACGTCTTTACCTGGTCGGCGTGGAAAGCCGTGTCGAGTGGAACCGCCGTTCTGCCGGCCGCGACGATTCCCAAATATGCTGCGACCCATCGCGGATGGTTCGCCGCCAGAATCGCCACGCGCGCGTCCCGCGGAACCCGCGTCGAGAGCCAGTTCGCCACGCTCTCCGACATGCGGGTCAGTTCCGCAAAAGTGACACGCTCAACTGTCTGCTCGCGTTGAATCTCAAGCGCAATGTTGTTGGGGAACTTCCGGGCCGATTCCTGGAATCGCTGATAGAAGGCGGACATGTCCGAGGTGAATATACTAAAGACGGCTGGGGAAAACTAGGAAGCGGGCCGATCTTTACCTGTGGAGAATACGATGGCGATGACAGAAATCACATTCAGTGCAGACGCAGACCTGCTTGATCGCGCAGAACAGATTGCAAAAGAGAAAGGCACAACGTTAGAGAATGAGATTCGGCAATGGCTGGACGACTTCGGATCGGGGAAGTGGAAACTTTCAAAGAAGACCGAAGAAGGCCCCAACCCGAAGGAAGAGTGAAACTCAGCCCGTTAGGCCCGCGCGAGAAATTGCTGCAAACCCGCGAGAGTCCACTGTGACAATCTCCATTCGTAATCTGGGTATCCTAGTCCGCCAAGAGAGAAAACGAAACTGGTCCAGTGCCATCCCTGCCGCATCTAATGTGCTAGGCTTTTACTGATAGGTGGGGCGCGTGTCTTCTGAGGGACTTTTGTTTTGATTAACACTTTGCTGGGTAAGATTTTCGGGACTAAGAACGAGCGCGAGGTCAAGCGCCTGCAGCCTCGCGTGCTGGCTATCAACGCGCTCGAGCCGGAGATGCAAAAGCTCTCCGATGACGAACTGCGCGCCAAGACGGCGGAGTTTCGCGCTCGTGTTCAGGAGCGTCTCAGCTCGATTCCCGACGCGCCAGAGGCCGATACCGATGCCGATACTCCCGACATCGACCGGCAGAAGGAAATCGAAGCCGAGCGTGCCGTCTTGCTCAAGGGCGTCCTCGACGAACTGCTGGAAGAAGCGTTTGCCGTGGTCCGCGAAGCGGGACGGCGCGTGCTCAACATGCGGCACTTCGACGTGCAGTTGATCGGCGGCATGGTTCTGCACGAAGGCATGATCGCCGAAATGAAAACCGGCGAGGGCAAAACTCTGGTCGCCACGCTACCCGTATACCTGAATGCGCTCAGTGGCCGCGGCGTGCACGTGGTCACAGTCAACGATTACCTGGCCAAGCGCGACTCCGAGTGGATGGGCCGCATCTACAAGTTCCTCGGCATGTCCGTCGGCGTCATCGTCCACGGCCTGAACGATGCCGAGCGCCAGCACAACTACCGCTGCGACGTCACCTACGGCACCAATTCCGAATTCGGCTTCGACTACCTACGCGACAACATGAAGGAATCGATCGAGCGCTACGTCCAGCGCGACCTCAACTTCGCCATCGTCGACGAAGTCGATTCCATCCTGATCGACGAAGCGCGGACGCCCCTCATTATTTCGGGCGCCAGCGAAGAATCCACCGACAAGTATTACAAGGTGAATCGCATCATCCCCAAGCTGGAAAGGGGCGAAGAAATCGATACGCAGCCGGGCGAGCCGAAGATCATGACCGGCGACTTCGTGGTCGACGAAAAGCACCGCAACTGCACGGTCACCGACGTGGGCTGGGAAAAAGTCGAGAAGCTGCTGGGCATCGGCAACATTGCCGACCCGGAAAATTGGGCGCTGAAACATCACGTTGAAACCGCCGTCAAAGCGCACGCGCTTTATAAGAAAGATGTCGAGTATGTGGTCAAAGACGGCGAAGTGCTGATCGTGGACGAATTCACCGGGCGCCTCATGCCGGGCCGGCGCTGGTCCGACGGACTGCACCAGGCGATCGAGGCCAAGGAGAACGTCAAGATCGAGCGCGAGAATCAGACGCTCGCCACCATCACGTTCCAGAATTATTTCCGCATGTACAAAAAGCTGGCGGGCATGACGGGTACGGCGGAAACCGAAGCGCCGGAATTCGACAAAATCTACCGGCTCGAAGTCATCGTGATTCCGACCAATCGCACGCTGCTGCGCAAAGAGAATCCAGACATCGTTTACCGTACGGAGAAGGAAAAATATTTCGCGGCTTCCGACGAAATCCATAGGCTGCATGAAAGCGGACAGCCGGTGCTGGTGGGCACGACCTCGATTGAAAAGTCGGAGCGGCTTTCGGAACTGCTGAAGAAGAAGGGAATCAAGCACGTCGTACTGAACGCGAAGTATCACGAGCGCGAGGCGGAAATCGTCGCGCAAGCCGGCCGCAAAGGCATGGTCACGATCGCCACGAATATGGCCGGCCGCGGCACCGATATTTTGCTGGGCGGCAATGCCGAGTTCATGGCCAAGCAGGAGTGCGTGAAGAAGGGAATCGCGCAGCCGATCCGCGCCGCGCAGGGCAAGATCGAAGCCGAGGCCGACGATCCCAACCGCACGGTTTGGTACTATGCCGGCAATGAATATGCGGTCCCGACCGATCAGTGGAACGAGATTTTTACGCGCTACAAGAACGAAACGGATCAGGAACATAAGGATGTGATCGCGGCGGGCGGGTTGCACATTTTCGGTACCGAACGCCACGAAGCGCGCCGCATCGATAATCAGCTTCGCGGACGCGCGGGCCGCCAGGGCGATCCCGGCTCCTCGCGCTTCTATCTTTCGCTCGAAGACGATTTGATGCGGATCTTCGCCAAGGAGTGGGTTTCCACCCTGCTGCAGCGCCTCGGCATGGAAGAAGGCGTTCCCATCGAATCGCGCATGATCACGCGGCGAATCGAAGCGGCGCAGAAAGCGGTTGAAGGCCAGAACTTCGAAGCCCGAAAACATCTGCTGGAGTACGACGACGTGATGAACAAGCAGCGCGAAGCGGTCTACGGACTGCGCCGCCGCCTGCTGGAAGGCCTCGACCAGAAAGATCTTATCGTTGAAGACTATGTTTCCGGGATTCTCGGCGACATCCTGGAACTGCACTGTCCGCCCAAGGCGCACGTTGCCGACTGGGACCTCAAAGCCCTGAAGGACGACATCTTCACCCGCTTCGGCGTCGACATTTACGCCGAAGGCCTCAAGCCGGAGCAGATGAACCGCCAGGAACTGGGCGACGCCATCTTCGAAAAACTCAAAGAGCGCTATGACTCGAAAGAGAAGCTGATCGGCGTCGAGGCCATGCGCTATCACGAGCGGATGATCATGCTGAGCGTAATCGACGCGCAGTGGAAAGATCATCTGCTCGGCATGGATCACCTCAAAGAGGGCATCGGCCTCCGTGGGTACGGACAGCACGATCCCTTGGTCGAATACAAGCGCGAGTCCTTCGACATGTTCGAAGAGATGATGCAGCGCTTTCAGGAAGAAACGGCTCGCTATCTGTACCTGATGCAAATCATGGAGCGTCCGCGGGACACGGGTGCGAGGCCGGATGTCGACGGGGGCAGTCCCAACGAGCTGTCCGGCCCAGCGCTCGATGCGGGCGTTCCTTCCGTTATCACCGGCGGTCGAGGCGGCAACGGACGTCCGCCGCGCCAGGTTGCTACCTCGGTGGACGAAATCGAAGAAGCCTTCCAGCGCAAGAAAAAGAAGGAACTGGAACAAGCACGCATGGCCGGCGCCGGCGACATGCAGGTCCAGCAGGTCGTGCGCTCGGGGGAAAAAGTAGGGCGCAACGATCCTTGTCCCTGCGGAAGCGGCAAGAAATACAAGAAGTGTTGCGGCGCAAATTAGTGAGAGGAATTACCGCCGAGACGCAGAGGAAATCTTTGGCTGGAGCTCATGAGATCGGCAGCAGATCATCTTTTCTGTTTTTTCCTCGGCGCTCTCGGCGTCTCGGCGGTTAACCGTTTTTTGACTTCTTGTGAAGCGCGCGAAACGTCATCTCCGTGGCTGGGCTGTTCGTACGACGTTTCCAGGCGAAGAAGAGCTCCGCATAAGTTTGCGTGATGTAGTGTGCGGGCGTGATCCCGAGCGCACTTGCCGTGCGGTCGATCCAGCGCGACGGTCCTTCGATCTCGCCGAAGTTCCCGATCGGAGTCTCATCCAACACCACGTGGCCCGCGCCGTCGCTCCACTCGGCGCGATATTTTTCGTAGCGAAACGTGGGTGCGAATCCAAGCGCGCGGAGAATGGCGTCCATCTGTTGGCCGTTCTCCACGCGCGTTTCCAGTTCAACCCGCACCTTATGGCGAGCAGGCTTGCTTTTCGCTTTGTGCGTCAGCACCCACGCCTCGCCATACTTGCGCAAGCGCAGCAGTTCGCCCCGTTTGCGCAGCTTCTGGCCGGGAAGGTCGTAGAGTGAATTCATTTCGTGGGTGGGGCGGGTGACCTGTTTGAATCCCGCTCGCTTCAGCGCCCGGGTTAGCCCGGGCGGATGCTCAAGGCGGAACTTAATTTCGATTTCGTTCGGCATGTTGAAATCTTAACCGGCGCGCCTGCAAAAAGCTTGAGCCGCAGAGGACGCTGAGTGTGCGGAGAAAACAAATCGGGATTTTCTGTGCGACAACGTAATTTGCTGGTCGTTCATGAAGCAGACTGCATGAAGGATTAAGAAAAGCTCTTCTCTGCGTACTCGGCGCACTCCGCGGTTAGACGTTTTCTTTGGGCTCGACCTCGGACTCTCTTTCCCGCCGATGGAACCAGCTCATGTGCGGCAGATCGCGCTCCACTTTGCGCCGTTTTGCGATCAATTCGGCCGTAATCGACACGGCAATCTCTTCCGGAGTAATCGCACCAATATCCAGCCCGATCGGCGCATGGACCCGGTCGAATAGATGCGCGGGCAGACCTTCCCGCTGCAGCTCTTTGAAGATGGTGATGGTCTTCCGCTTCGACCCAATCATGCCGATGTAATGCGCCGGAGTCTGCACCGCCCAGCGCAGCATTCGCATATCGTCGCGGTGCCCGCGGGTGACGATGACGATGTACGACGACTCGCCGGGGGTGAGCCGCGCCGCCGCTTTCTCGAAATCTTCGGCGATCACCTGCTGTGCCTCGGGAAAGCGTTCGCGGCTGGCGTAGGCTTCGCGATCGTCGACCACCGTAACGTCGAATCCGGCGATGCATGCAACTTTGTAAAGGCTGGTTGCGACGTGACCGGCGCCAAAAATATAAAGATCCGCGGGAGGCAAAACTGGCTCCACGAAAATCTCCAGCGTTCCGCCGCAGACCAGGCCGGTGTCATACTTCGGATCCTGATTCAGATCGAAGGTCATGGTTCGCGGCTTCTCCGACTCCATCACTTCGCGCGCCGCCTGCCACACCTCGGCCTCAACGCAGCCGCCGCCGATGGTTCCGACGATAGAGCCATCGTCGCGCACCAGCATCTTAGCGGTTTGGAACGAAGGAATCGATCCGCGGACATTGACGATGGTCGCCACGGCTCCGCGGCGTCCGCCTTTGCGTAGGCGGACGATCTCTTCGTACAGATCCATAGCGATGATTATGGTTCGCGGAGCGAGGAAGGTCAATTGCGAGCGTCGGCGAAGGGTCGAGTGTGCTCGACTGGACAGCCTGGCGGGCCGTCCCTACGCGAACAGTCCGCCAAATCAAAAGCCCCGGGTCATCACTCCGGGGCTACTGGTTTTTCGCCAGTGGGTACTACTGACACGGCCTGCGAGCTTTCATCGTCTCGCTTATGCGACGCGTCTGTCAAGAGTACTTTTGTAGGTACTTTGCGAGTGACTGCACGGAGGGCGGCAGACTCGAACTGCAATAGCTGATGTCAGCCACTCGACGGCTTCGCAGGCCGCGCCCAGTACCCACTGGAAACACCCTCCAAACATGGTCTGCGATGTATACTCTACGACTTAGCGCGACCGTATTCTGTGCAACTCATCACAGCCCGTTTGGTACATTTCAATTTAGTATCCGTTCCGAAACGGTATATGAAATCGCGAAATTCACAGGAGCGCCCATGAAAGCCGTTCGCATTCATCAGTTCGGTGGACCCGAAGTTCTCACCTACGAAGATGTCCCCGACCCCAAGCTGCGCAAAGATCAAGTTCTTATTCGCGTGCGAGCCTGCGCGATGAACCATCTTGACCTCTGGGTGCGTCAAGGTCTGCCCGGCGTCAATCTACCCCACATTCTCGGCAGCGACATCGCCGGCGAGATTGTCGAAGCGGGCGAGTACATCACCGACCTCAAGCGCGGACAACGCGTGCTGATCGCGCCCATGCATTTCTGCAATCGCTGCGCGAAGTGCGTTGCCGGACTGCAGAATCAGTGCCGCCAGTTCACCGTGCTCGGCAACGGCGTGGACGGTGGCAACTGTGAACTGATTGCGGTGCCTGCGGTCAACGTCATCCCCATCCCTGACGCGCTCGATTTCAACGAGGCTGCCAGCGTTCCGCTGGTTTTTGTTACTGCGTGGCACATGCTCACGGGGCGCGCCGCCATCCGCCCTGGCCAAACCGTTCTGGTGCTGGGCGCGAATTCAGGCGTGGGCACGGCAGCCATCCAGATCGCGAAACTGTTCCACGCGCGCGTGATCGCCACTGCAGGCGATGAACGCAAGATAGAGCGTGCCCGCGAACTCGGCGCCGACTTCGTCATCAACCACTATCACCAGAAGATTTCGCAGGAAGTCCGAAAGATCACGAACTTCGAGGGTGTCGACATTGTCATTGAGCACGTTGGGCCGGCTACTTGGGAAGATAGCGTCAAGTCGCTGAAGACCGGCGGCACCCTCGTGACCTGCGGCGCGACCACGGGACCGAAAGTTGAACTCGATTTGCGCTTTCTTTTCTCACGACAACTGGCATTGCTGGGATCGTACATGGGCACAATGAGCGAACTCCATGAAGTGCTCGGGCATGTCTTCGCGGGACGCCTCAAGCCCGTCATCGACCACATTTTCCCGTTGAGTGAAGTCCGCGCGGCACACGAGTATATGGAGAAGAGTCAGATGTTCGGCAAGATCGTCCTGAACCCGTAGAGCATTTCACCGCCGAGACGCGGAAGACGCCGAGCATAGCCGGAGCTCAGCCCAGGAATGCGCCGCTCACCGTTGCTGGCGAAATGGCGATTCTTCGCAAGCTATTTCGGCACGCATTGAGCAGGGGAGTTTTCCTCGGGATCGCTGGCATTGTAGAGCAGCACCGAGACGTACTGCTCAAGGTGAAGACCATAAACGTACAGATCAGGATCGAAGATGATCATCGGTCCGAGTTCCTCCGCCAGGTATTCGCCGTTAGCTGTCAAGGGTTTTACGACGATGTCGTAGACCTGCGAAATATCGCTCTTCGAAACCTTCGTCGACTTTCCCGAAGTGCGCAGCGTGATGCTGTCGTCGGAGATAGTGTAGGGCGCCTTCACTTCATAGGTCTTGCCGTCCGTCGTGACGATCCTCAGTCGCTCCCGGCCATCTACGTGAAGTGAACTTACATCCGACCACGAGCTACGACCGCTGTAATACACGGTTCGCCCGGATGTCACGCGCAAAACATCAGCGTGGGGGAATATTACTGTATCTGGCGAACGAGAAGAATTCGAGGTGTACACCTTGGCCGTGAGGCGGTCGGCGGTAACTTCGGTGATCATCCCCCACATGCATTTACGATCGCGGGTCTCGATCATGTAGCTGCGTTTGTGTGTGATCTTGTTAAGGACCGACCAAGCGTCCGCCTGATCGGGGGATTTCGCCAAGGAAGCGATTGAGGTTGCGAGCACCGTAAATGCCAGTATGCGACAGGCGCAAGCGGTCTTCATTTTGCGATACTCCTCACTGCGGTCTGGTGTGGTTCTCTGATCGCCAGTATTGGATTTCCTAAAGCGGCGGGCAATGCACAACGGATAAAGAATAAGTCATTCGCCAAGTGGTTACATATCAGTTAGTTGCAATAGGAGGTCATCTAAAAATCCTTCCGCACTCGGCGTCCTCTGCGGTTAAAATAGTCCCATGGCGCAAGAGCTCAGTTTCGGCCCCTACGTTGACGTCGAAAATGGCAAGAAAGTAGTCAAAGAACTTGTCTACGGAGAGGGCGTGCCCGAAGGCATCCTCATGACCACGCTGGACGCGGTCGTCAACTGGAACCGCAAGAATTCCATCTGGCCGATGACGTTTGGGCTGGCCTGCTGCGCGATTGAAATGATGTCGATGGGCGCTTCGCGCTTCGATATCGCGCGCTTCGGCGC
>PMMJ01000317.1:21807-21958 GCA_003162255.1 Acidobacteriaceae bacterium
GCGATCACGCTGCTGCAGGAAAAAATCATGATCGAACGCGGCAGTATGAAGAAAGCGCTGAATCTGGCGCCCAGCGCCGAGTAGGAAAGAGATCGGGTCATCTGGCGATCCGGTCATCGGGTGATCGAAGATCAAAAGCCTTTGACTTTCG
>PMMJ01000071.1 GCA_003162255.1 Acidobacteriaceae bacterium
AGGGACTTTTTCAACAGACACAGCTGCCGTCACTAATAGCTTCTCTGGTCGACATGAACGGTATGGGCGCCTCCTTGGAAGCTGAAGCAGCGATGGGTGATGCCCATAAAGCTTCCATCGACGTCTTCTTCGGGAAGTGGAACGGCAGATAATGGGCAGCAACCGGTATGGGTCTTGCAAAACTGGGGTGTTGCTCAACTGATCCTGATGGTACGGACCCGATTCCGCGAGTAACGATTTTGCACCCCCTCAATTAACCATCTGGCTAGCCCGGTTCCGCTGCCAGTCACCTTGATCATGGTTCCCATGTTCCAGCTCTCGACCTTCATCTCATAGGTGGCATGCTTGCCTCCTGGCTATCCCGTGCGACAACCCGGGTAGGCGAGAATGGGCAGGCAATCAAACTAAGGTGTTCACCTCCAGTCGTGAAAGCATCTCTTGCCCAAGATCAACAATTTCAACTGTCCATCTCTTGGGTACGCGGTTTTCCCATCAACGATCCTGTAAGCCAATCTTTCTAAACGATGGAACGGGACGAAATTGTTGGGTAGTGTGAACACAGCAATCGATCCGTTGTGCATCAGAAGTCGTCGGGCCAATCCTCGGAGACTCGCCATGAGCTTTTCCTTTGTCTGGTACCCTCGCCGCCTGATCTAATGCGGAATACGTCTAATAGATGTTCCCATGTTTGCTCGCCCACCCTGTTCAATGGCGCTGATCATTTGCGGAACAAGGTGGTTTTTCGAAAACAGTGTCTCCACTTCAACACAGCGCGGCGAACCAAGTACGGTGTTCCTCGTTGCACGTAGGATATTTGCTACGACTCCNNCGTGACTCTCGTTGGGCCCGATGTAGAGGAATGGTTTTTTCACGGCGAGCACGTTGTAGATTTTGCATGGGTGGACAATGCCTACATACGTATCCCCCATCACGACAACGTGAAGATCGGCTGTGGTGAACCGGTCGGCACCGATCTGTCGATCCCTGTGACGATGCCAGAGCATGCGCCTGCCCATCAGTCGAGCACGGCCAACATGTCCTCCGGCCCCGATGGGGCGAAGCGATAGCCGAAACCTGCCAAGCGATCGAGACAGCCTTCACGTTCTGTCTTGGTCAGGTGCTTGACTTCCCAATGAATGAGCGCCGGTTTAATGCGATTAAACGGGAATAGAGACAAAAGATAGCCGTCGGCACCCTCGGTGTCGATCTGCAGAAGATCCATTCGGTCGGAGGGCAAATGTGCAAGGACCTCATCGAAGGTAATGCAAGCGACACGTTCTTCCCTGATCATCCCCTGCAGTTCTGGGATCAGCTGCGAATGTTTGACGATCACTTCGCGCTTGAATGACGCCAGTCCGCCGGCCCATGCAGGAGCTTTTTCGGATTCTACTGTGAAGAGCGTTTGCGTTCCGGGTTCAGGCCCCAATGCGGCCTGTAAAATGACGATTCGATCGTTGGAACGATAAAGGTCACGTAACCGCTCGGCAGCTCGTGCCTGCGGCTCGACCAAAACGCCCCGCCAGCCGCACTGGGCGATGTATCTTCGCAGCGGATCCTTGGTGATCCCGTCGAAAGCACCGACTTGAATAAAAGTGAGCTCTGGCTCGCATTCGAACATACGGCGACACACCAGGTCGTCTAATTCAATAGCTCGGCAGAGGGTCGGCTCAAGGAGTTGGCGAGGACAGTATCGGATCCCTTGCACCCGATAGCCAAGCGCCGCAAGACCCGCTTTAATCCAATGTTTCATTTGCTCTCTACCGACTCAACTAACCCGCGACGGGTGCCCTGCGTACGGCACCCAACTTGCGGCATGCCAACTTGACCCTCACTTTTGCACCGAGCAACGAGTGCGAAAAGCTATCTCGACAACCTGCAAAAACCCTTCGGGCGTTTCCTGCCGGAAGCCGCTGATAATAAACCTTTTCGAAAAATGCGAGCAGGTCTGCGCCGATCATGTCCCGCTGACGTACTCTCTTCATGCCGGCCCAATGGACGACAAGGGGCGCCGCCGCGCGCTTTGAGACGCTTTCCACATCCAGCCCATCCATCGCGTGGCCGGGCCAGCGCATGATTTGCCGACGTTCGACGCACAGGCCGTCAATCGCCGCCTTCTGGTTGAGCACGTAGTTCAGGATGCCTTGATCGCCGGGCATGAAGTGTTCCGGATGGCGTAGCGTGCGCGGCATTGTCCACTCCACCCAGGGGGCGAAGTCATCCCGTGTGAGCACACCTCCGGTTCCGAACCATTGCCCGGAGTTGAACACGAATCGAGGTGGTCGGGCGCTCGGATCGATCTTACGCACCTTCTCCCAGTCGTAATAGAGGCGCTTCGTGTCGGCCTCGGACTGCTCTTCATCATCTACAAGGAAGGACGCGGGGAATTCGTTCCATGTCTCCAGAACTTGTCCGGTGAGCACCGTGTCGGAGTCGAGCACGAGAAATTTCTCGCCGGGGGGGGCAAATAGCGCTTCCAACTTTACAAAGCCCCAGCCGTACTCGCCCCTGGGAAGTTCTGCCGTCCCGACGTTCCAATACTGCCGCAACTCGTCCGCCAATCCACGCTGCAAGCGCCCGCTAACAAGTAGCCGAATGGGAATATCCGGGTAAAAATAACGAACGCTGGCGACGAAGATTCGGGTGTATCGAGCGTCGCGCGCGGAAACCGCTATGTAAACGCAATCAATCACCCNNAACTTCGCGACAGCCAGAATAGCCCTACCCTTCTTGCTTGCATCCTTCCAAGGCCAGGCTTTCACAATTGAGCAAGCCCTCGGGGTAGCGTTGTTCGTTTCCCAGGTTTTGCAGATCGGAATGATTACTTTCACTCAAGAGCCATCTCGTGACTGAAGTGAATCCCGCAGCACGCATTGCGTCGGCCGACGTCGCTTCGTCGTAAATGAACTGGTGTCCCCACAGACGAAACATTGCATTGATGGCGGACACAGCGTTGGGCGGGTATTCCGCCGGCACAAACGTCTGACAAAACCACGAAAGATATTTTTTCTGATCGGCGGAAAGGTCGCCGCGGTAAAGTCCCATAATGGCGGCTAGATCGGGCGTGATCAC
>PMMJ01000340.1:0-9662 GCA_003162255.1 Acidobacteriaceae bacterium
TAAAGGCTGATGCCGGTGGCCTTAATGGCCGTGATCTCGTTGGAGCGCTGCAGCAGTCCGAACGTAATCAGCACCGCCAGCAGCATGCTGAGAGGCGTGGTGTTGTACAGAAAATACGGCACTACGTTCAGCAGGTATTCGCCCACGGTGAGCGGCGAGACCTGGTTCCGCAGGATGTCGCTGAGCAACTCGAACAGGGTGAAGACCAGCAGCAGCATCAGGAAAGCGGCGACGATCATGGCCAGGTAGAGGGCAAAGTCGCGCAGCACATAATCGTCGAGGATGGTGGGGAAATCGAGATTGAACAAGTGCCAGCGCCGCGGCCAGCGGGTGAGGACGCCTTCGCGAAGGGCCGGACGAGGCGCCTTGCCGTTCGCTTGCAGCCCCGGGGCCGAGTATGCCGGCGAAGTATGCGAACGGCTGAACCCCGCCGTCAACCTCGAGCTCTTAAACCAGGAGCGGAACGCGGTCAGTTCGATGGGGCGGCGTTCCGATTGCCAGAGCAGAAAAACTCCTCCCACAAAGAACACGAAGTCGGCGAGCCAAACCCCGGCGGCAGGTGAGAGGCGTCCCTGTTTCGCGAAAGACACGCCGATCAAAGAAATTGAATAGTAGAGAAAGACCAGCAGAATGGTCACGACGAATCCGCTGGACTTGCCGCCCTTTTTCGACGAGAGGCCTAGGGGAATGCCGACCAGGGCAAGAACGATGCAGGCGGTCGGCAGCGCGAGCCGGCGATGGTATTCGATCAGGTGCCAGCGGCGGGAGACCGGGTCGGCCGTGCGCGCGATGCGCAGGAGATCCGCAACCTTGAGTTCAGTCAGCGATGTGGGTTCGTGTTCCTGGCTGTTTTGTGACGGCGGGATCTGGATCGGAATATCCGTGGTATGGAAAGTTGAAATCTGGTACTGGTCCGGATTCTTGGGGTCGGTTTCGTGAGTGGAACCATTGGTGAGATGTAAATCGAGAGTGTCGGGCCCCTGGCTGACGAGCATGCCCTCGCGGGCCAGGCTGATGCGAGGCGCGGACGGATCGGCCAAATCGGCGAGGAACACGCCCTTCCAGAGCGATCCGCCGGACATGGCCTTGACGTCTTGCACGTAGAGAATGGCCTTCGGGAATCCCTCGTAGAACACGCGAGGTTGGACTTCGAAAGATGCCTGAGAAGATTTGAGGCGGTTCTGGAGTTCTCCCAGGGCCGCTTGCGAGCGGGGCGCGAGATAGACGCTGTTGCCGAGCGCGAGCAGCCACGCGACGACTACAAAGATGGAGATGACGCGCAGGAAGGTCCACACGCCCAGTCCGCTGGCGCGCATGGCGGTGATTTCGCTGTCGGCGGCCAGACGGCTGAGTCCGATGAGGATGCCCACCAGCACGCCCATGGGAATGGTATAGGTGAGCGCAACCGGGACGGTGAAGAAAAAGATTTCCGCAACACTCGGCAGTGGAGCACTGTTGCGGACCACCAGTTCGAGGATGGGGCCGAGAGCGCGTGTAAACAGGACGAAAGTGAAAACCGCCGCGCCGATCAGCGCGTGGGAGACGACTTCTCCCAGAATGTAGCGGGTGAGGATGCGCATCCGCAAGGTTGGTAGACTCAACTGCGAGTCTAGCATGAGAAGGGAAGGGAATGAGTGACGGATGCGCTCCTCAATCGCCGAAGTTCCGAGCGCACCTGACTGGTTTATAGGAGCGACCCTCACCGCCCACTATAATGGGCTTTCAGTCCCTGCTTTCTCCGGCGCACTTCCAAGTTGGGAACTTCCACGTTAGAAGCAACGGTATGAACGGCAGCAAAGTTCGTCAGACAATTCGGCGGCTGTGGAAGAACCGAGGGTTTTCGTTGTCGGTGGTTTTGACGCTGGGGCTGGGAATCGGGGCGACGGTCTCTGTCTTCAGCATCATCTACGCGGTGATGATACAGCCACTGCCGTACGCCGATCCGACGCATCTAGTCGGCGTTTTTCAGAGCAAGATCGCGAATGACGAAGCCGACCTCGATGGCTTTTCTCCGGCTAACTTTCTGGATTTTCGCGAGCGGAACCATGCTTTCACCGACCTCGCGGCTTCTTGTGGTTTCAACTACAACTTGACCGGCAACGGCGAACCTAGACATTTGCGTGGAGTTGCGGCCTCCTCCAGTCTTTTCACCGTTCTTGGCGTTCCCCCCATGCTGGGACGTACCTTTTTGCCGGACGAGGATAGTTATTCGTCGCCGCATGTGGTTCTTCTAGGGCACCACCTTTGGTCGGGAGAGTTCCGCGGCGACCCGCAGATTGTTGGCCGTACGATCTCTTTGAACGGCGATCCTTACTATGTCGTCGGTGTCATGCCGCGCGGGTTCCGTCCGCTGGACGATAACGAGACTGACCTGTGGATACCCTTGCAGCAGCAGATTCGCCCCGATCGCATGTTGTGGCGCGATCAGTCATTTCTGCAAGTCGTGGGCAGGTTGCGCCCTGGCGTGACGCTGGATCAGGCTCGCGCCGACATGAATCGCATTGCATCACAATTACATGCGCAATATCCGAATTCGGACAATGGTTCGGGCGCCGTGGTGATGCGTCTGCAACAGGCCCTGGTTGGCGACATGAAGCAATCTCTGATGCTTGCACTTGGCATTGTCGTGCTCGTGTTGCTGATCGCGAGTTCCAACGTCGCTATTTTGATGCTGGCTCGAGTTAGCGGACGCACGCGCGAATTGGCGGTGCGCATGGCCCTCGGCGCGAGCGCATCGCAAATCCTCGGCGAAGTGCTGGCGGAGAGCCTGATTCTAGGCTTGGTCTCCGGTTTGCTGGGAGTTTTCCTGGCGTTGATGGGCGGCAAGATATTCCTCCATTTTGCCCCGGGCAACGGCCTTTTCACATTGATTCAGATCAATCCCGCGGTTTTGGCATTTGCCGTGGCCGTCTCGCTGATTGTTGGACTTGGCTTTGGCTTGCTGCCGGCGCTGAAGGTGCTGGGGACCGACGTTCAACACATACTACGCAGCGCGGGTAACGCAACGACCATGGACGCGGGAGGGCGTTTTCTCCGCCATGCGCTGGTCACGGGCGAGATTTCTCTTTCCATCGTGCTGCTGATTGGCACCGGGCTGTTGCTGCGCAGCATGATGAATTTGCAGCATCAGCCGCTCGGCTTTCGCGCGGATCGTGTGCTCACCAACTGGATTGGGCTGCCGCGCATCCGCTATCAAAATAACGAAGATGAAGTCAGTTTTTTTGCTCGCGTGGAGCAAAACTTGCGCCAGTCGCCGGGAGTGGAGGCGGTTGGCATGGTCTATCCATTGCCCATGCAGGGGAGGGATTTCTGGACAAGCTTCACCCTGGCAGGAAGAAACGCAAATCCTGGCGAGTATGAGGCAGCCTCGCTGCGTTTTATGGATTCTGGATATCTTCAAGTACTGAAGATTCCGATACTGGACGGACGCAATTTCACCGACGCGGACGATGCCAAGGCGCAGCCCGTGACCATTGTCAGCGAATCTTTCGCGCACAAGTATTGGCCAGAGAATGAGGCCGAGGCCATTGGACACTACATCACGGTCCTTCGCGACCCCGCCGTTCCGCGTCGCATAGTAGGTATTGTCGCGGATGTGCGGAGTTCGGTGGACGAAGATCTGCTGCCAACCATCTATGTTTCCTACAAACAAATGCCCTTTCAATCGATGCAGATCGTTTTGTTGTCCCGCGATGGGTCGGGCGCGGCCTTGGCCACGATTCGCCGGGCGATACAGAGCGTCGATCCGGAGCAACCGGTTGACGATGTTGGCTCCATGGAGGAAGTCGTTCATGATGCGTTGGATCCCTGGAGATTCGCGCTTTGGCTGCTGGGCGGACTGGCCGGGGTGGCGATCGTCCTGACGGCGGTTGGATTGTTCGCGGTAATTTCTTACTTAGTGCGGGAGAGGACAAAGGAATTGGGCCTGAGAATGGCCATTGGAGCCAGTCCGGGGAACGTCATGAAATTGGTATTGAGGCAGAGTTTGAAGTTGGCGCTGATCGGGACTGGAATCGGATTGGCGCTTACGTTCGCAGTCGCGCGCTTGATGACCAGCATGGTGTACGCAATTCGCCCGAACGATCCTGCAACCTTCCTTATCGTTGCGTTTACGGTCGCTGCCATTTCGGTCCTGGCAGCCTATATTCCGGCGCGCAGGGCCGCGCGGATCGAACCGTTGGCCGCCCTCCGAGAAGAGTAGAGACAGCGCGGCCGATCGCTGGGCCGACCTCTCGCGCGACTTCCGCACTACTCTCTTTTTAGAAACAGCGCGCCCAGCGGCGGCAGCGTGAGACTCAATGAATACGGTCGGCCGTGCTTTTTCTCGGGGAGGGCCTGGACCCCTCCCGCGTTGCCCATATCGGTGCCCCCATATTCGCGGGCGTCGCTGTTGAGAAGTTCTTTCCAGTAGCCGCCCTCGGGCACGCCAATCATGTATCCCAGTCTGGGCACGGGCGTGAAGTTGCACACCACGAGGACAGGATTGTCGCCGGGCTTGCCTTTGCGCAGCAGCGAGATGATGCTGGCCTGTGCGTCATTGCAGTCCACCCATTCAAACCCCATGGGATCGTTATCGAACCAGTGCAGCGCGGGTTCGCTGCGATAGAGCCGGTTGAGTTGCTCGACCCAGGTCATGAGCCCGCGATGCACGGGGTATTGCAGCACGTTCCAGTCGAGACTGCGATCGTGCGACCACTCGCTGACCTGGCCGAACTCGCAGCCCATAAAGATCAGTTTCTTGGCGGGCTGGGCAAACATGTAGCCGAAGAGCAGGCGCAGGTTGGCGAATCTCTGCCACTCGTCGCCCGGCATTTTTCCGATCAACGAACCTTTTCCGTGCACCACCTCATCGTGGCTCAGGGGCAACACGAAATTTTCGTGAAACGCGTAGAGCATGCGAAAGGTCAGCTGGTTCTGGTGATACTGGCGATGGATGGGATCGTCTTGAAAATAGCTGAGCGTGTCGTGCATCCATCCCATATCCCACTTCAAGCCGAACCCCAGACCGCCGAGATGGGTGGGCCGCGAAACCATGGCGTAGGCGGTGGACTCCTCCGCGTAGGTCTGAATGTCGGGGTGCTCCTTGTAAGCTTCGTGGTTAAACTGGCGCAGAAAGTCGATGGCTTCGAGGTTCTCGCGTCCGCCATACTTATTGGGAATCCATTCACCTTGCTTGCGCGAATAGTCGAGATAGAGCATGGAAGCGACGGCATCCACGCGCAGGCCGTCGGCATGATATTTGTCCAGCCAGAACATGGCGCTCGACATCAGGAAGCTGCGCACTTCGGTGCGGCCGTAGTTGAAGATCATCGTCTTCCAATCGGGATGGAAGCCCTGGCGTGAGTCGGAGTGCTCGAACAGGTGAGTGCCGTCGAAAAACGCAAGGCCGTGGCCGTCGGCAGGGAAGTGCGATGGAACCCAGTCGAGAATGACGCCGATGTTGTGCTGATGCAGGTAGTCCACGAAGTACATGAAATCCTGCGGAGTGCCGTAGCGCGCCGTCGGTGCGAAGTAGCCGGTGGTCTGATATCCCCAGGAACCGTAGAACGGATGCTCCATGATCGGGAGCAGTTCCACATGGGTGAATCCCAGCTTATTGACGTGGTCGGCGAGGCGCGGCGCGAGCTCGCGATAGGTGAGCGAACGATTGTGCTCTTCGGGGACGCGCATCCAGGAGCCGAGGTGAACTTCGTAGATGGAGATGGGGGCGTGCAGGGAGTTGTCGGCGGCGCGTTTTTCAAGATAGCCAGCGTCGTTCCAGGTGTAGTCGAGATCCCAGACCACAGAAGCGGTGCGCGGCGGCTTCTCGGTGAAAAGGCCCACCGGGTCGGCTTTTTCAGTCTCGTGCCCGTGTTTATTGGACTCGATATGGAATTTGTATAACGCGCCCTTGCCGACGCCAGCGATAAAACCTTCCCAGATTCCCGACGAACCGCGAGGCTGGAGCTGGTGGGATTTCGGGTTCCATCCGTTGAAGCCGCCGGTCACTGACACACGGCGCGCGTTGGGAGCCCAGACGCTGAAGACGGTGCCCGTGGTTCCATCGTGTTCCGCAAGGTGCGCGCCCATCTTGTTGTAAATGCGATAGTGGGTGCCTTCGTTGAATAAATAGAAATCCTCGGCGGTCAGCAGGGAAACGTCATAGCGGACCGGATATACTTCCGGACTTGGAGTTGTCTGGGTCATGGTTTCACTTTCCGGTCTAGTTTAGTCCAATTCGGTCGTTAGTCGCTGGTCGTTGGCAGCCGAATGCGGAGAAGTTGGAGTGAAGCCGCGGCGTCCATGTGTTGCCGACAAGCGGTGAACGACTAGCGACCAGCGACTAACGACGACTTTCCCGTTTCGCCCGCGCCCAGCCCTCTTTCACGCTTTGCCGCGCCCGACCCAGCGCCAGCGCATCCGCGGGCACATCTTCGGTGATGCAGCTCGCCGCCGCGACGTAGGCGCCGCGTCCAATCTTTACCGGCGCGACCAGCGTCGAGTCGCTGCCGATGAACACGCCATCTTCGATGACCGTCTTGTGCTTCTTCACGCCATCGTAATTGCAGGTGATGGTGCCGGCTCCGACGTTCACGCCTTCGCCGATTTCCGCATCGCCCAGATAGCTGAGGTGGTTCGCCTTCGATCCCTTGCCCAGCTTGATTTTCTTGGTCTCGACGAAGTTCCCAAGATGAGCGCCTTCGCCCACCTCAGTTCCGGGGCGCATGTGAGTGTACGGTCCGAGGACAGCTCCTGCGCCCACGCGCGAGTCTTCCATGATCGTGCCCGGACGCACCGTGACTCGATCGCCAAGGATGGAATTCGCGATCACGCTGTAGGAGCGTATGCGGCAATCCGCGCCAATCTTCGTATTGCCCAGCAACTGCACGAAGGGCTCGATCACGGTGTCGGCGCCAACTTCCACGTCGCTGTCAATGACGCAGGTATGCGGATAGAAGATCGTGACGCCCTCATCCAACAGTTCGCGGCACTTGGTCAGCCGCAGCCGCACATCCAGCATCATCATTTCGGCGCGGGTGTTGCTGCCGAGCACTTCGCTCGCATCTTCAGTTTTAATCACGACCACCTTCTTGCGCGCGCGGTGAAGTACTTCCGCCATATCAGTGAGGTAGTACTCGCCGTGCGGGTTCGCAGTGGAAAGACGGTCGATATGCTCGTACAGGGCGGGCGTGGCGAAAGCGTAGAACCCGGAATTGATCTCGCGGATATTCTTCTGCCGCGGGGTGGCGGACTTTTCTTCGACGATCGCCTGTACTTCGACTCTTCCACCCTTGCGGATCACGCGCCCATATCCATAAGGATTGTCGAGATCGGCGCTGAGCAAAGTCATCGCCGCTTTCTGGGCGGCGTGGAAGTCGCTGAGCTTCCGAATGGTTTCGGCGGTAATCAGCGGAGCGTCTCCGGAAAGCACGACGACCTGATCATACTTATCGCCCGAGAACGCCGCGCGCGCTACCATGAGCGCGTGTCCGGTGCCACGCTGTTCGGCTTGCACGACGAAGTTCACGCCCGTGCCGGCGAGCGCCTCACGCACAAGCTCTGCCTCGTGGCCGATGATCACGAAGATGTCCTTGGCCGGCACGACTTTTTTCGCCGTAGCAATCACGTGCGCCAGGATCGGCTTGCCGCCGACTTCGTGCAGAACCTTGGGATGTTTCGACTTGAGCCGAGTGCCTTTGCCCGCCGCCATAATCGCGATGGCAACGCGCGGGCGGGCCGGACTCGATAGGGAAGATTTCGCTTTGGTCTTTGAGGTATTTGCCATGCTCAGCCAATATACCGCGAACGCCAACGGGGAGACTCGTCCCATGTCTCGCCGATGGAGAACCAGGCGTCCTCGCCCGGCCGCCCAACTGGACGGGCGAGGCGCCCGTCACTCCACAAATCAACTACGAATCGGCTGCCGCCCCTGGGCTTGCGCCATCAGCGCCATCAGATCCTGGGCGACGCGACCGGTGGCGTGCCGCGCTACTGCTCCCTCTTCCAGATAATCCCCCAGCACCGGGCACACGCCGAGGGCCTCGATCGCTTCCAGATCCACGGCGATCTGCGAAGCTCCTTCCAGCGCATACTTGGCCTTCATCTCGGGGGATGCCGGCTTGCGATTGATCAGGGCATAGTCGAACAACTGGACGCCAGCGTGGCTGTTGAGGGCGCGAATGTGATCCGCCGCGCTTAAACTAAGACTTTCATTGACCTGCGTCATCAAGTTGCAAATGAATATCTTAATGGCATGGCAGTCAAGAATCGCTTCCGGGATTCCGCGCACCAGCAGGTTTGGAATCAGGCTGGTGAACAACGAGCCGGGGCCGATCGTGATCAGGTCGGCGCTGGCGATTGCCTCCAGCGTCTGGGGAAGCGGCTCCACGTCGTGGGGCACCAGGACGAGTTCTCGAATCTTGCCCTTGCTGGCCGTGATGCGCGTTTCACCGCGCACTCGCGTCCCGTCTTCCATCAAGGCTTCCAGTTCCACGCTCGACATGGTGGCCGGATAGATATGGCCGCGTGTGAGCAGAACTTCCGAGGATACACGTATCGCCTCCGCAAAGTCTCCGGTGATGGAAGTCAGCGCCGCCAGAAAAAGATTTCCGAAGCTGTGGCCTTCCAGGCCCGATCCCTTCTGAAAACGATGCTGGAACAGTCTCGAGAGCAGGGCTTCATCTTCGGAGAGGGCAACGATGCAATTGCGCACGTCGCCTGGAGGAAGCATATTGAACTCTTTGCGCAGACGGCCGCTCGATCCACCATCGTCGCTCACCGTCACCACGCCACACAATTCGCGAATGGTGGGCTGGCCGGAGGTGGCCAGCGTAGGCGTCAGGACGTAGTTCTTCAACCCCTTCAGCAGCGTGGAGAGGCCGGTGCCCCCACCGATTGCGACCACGCGCAGCTCGGGGCCAGCCTTGCCGGTTTCAGGTGAGTTCGTGCGCAACTGGGGGAGCATACCGCCTCAAATATTGAATCATTGAGTCATTATGGTCATTGAATCATTGTGTAAACCGCTGGGACTTAGGTTTTCAATGATTCAATACCTCAATGATTCAATGACTCAATCGACGTAAGCTTGGCAGCTAGTTTGGGCCGCTAGTACGCGCTCGATTCTTCTGCGTGCGGATCAGATTCCTCGGCGCCCGGATCCGGATACAACAGCTCGGTGAAGCGCGGATCCTCGGCCAGATTCTGAAAGTCGCCGTCATTCCGTGCCTGGAAGCGCAGCGACGGTTTCACCTGAATGGCCTCGTTCAGAGTCTTAAGCGATTCTTCGACGTGACCGGTCAGGCAATGCAACGCGGCCAGCCCGTACAGAACGAAGTCCGCCTTGGGATTCTGCTTCAGGAGTTTGTCGAACTGCTCGCGCGCCGCCACGTAGTCACCCGTGTTGATCAGCGACACGGCGTAGTCGTAATGCTCTTCCGTGGTCTTGAATTGCAGCGCAGGCGTATCCAGATGCTTGTCGCAGGTGAGGATGTGCACCTGGGCCCGATCGACGAAGGACTTGTTCGGTCCGCTCAATACTTTTTGCAGGTAGCCTTTGGCCTTTTCAAACTTGTGCTCCTGCAGCGCGCGCAGTCCGGATTCGTAGTTCTGCACCGCCTGTATGTGCCGTGGATCTTCCGCCGCTTGTTTCTTGGGGGTTATCTTCAGTGCCATCAAACCGCCTC
>PMMJ01000340.1:9673-20362 GCA_003162255.1 Acidobacteriaceae bacterium
ACGAAGTGAGGGATCTGCATTTGGCGCCAAACTCCAGATCCCTCACTTCGTTCGGGATGACAATTCAGAAAAAGCTATCCCAAAACTCCGCCCTCACCCCAGCTTCTCAAACAACAAACAAATCGTTTCAATCCCGCGATAAAAATTCGGAATGTGGAACTTCTCGTTTGGCGCGTGCAGATTGTCGTCGGGAAGGCCGAAGCCCATCATCACCGAGGGAATCTTCAGCACGTCTTGGAAATCGGTCACGATCGGAATCGATCCGCCAGAGCGTATGAACACGGTTTCTTTCTTGAACGTGTCGTGCAGCGCTTCGGTCGCCGCTTTGATGAAGCGGTTATCTGTGCCCACCACCGATGCGGGGCCCTTGCTCCAAACCTTGATCTTGAGCTCGATCCCCTTGGGCGTGAGTTTCTTGACGAACGCCGTGTAGCGCTTCAGGATGTCTTCAGAATCCTGATTGGGCACGAGGCGCATGGAAACCTTCGCCGACGCTTTCGCCGGAATCACCGTCTTCGCGCCCACAGCCACAAACCCACCCGGAATGCCGTGCACTTCGAGCGTCGGACGCGCCCACGTCCGGTAGAGCACCGAATATCCCGGCTCGCCGGTCAGCACCTTGGAGCCGACTTCGGTCTTGCGATAATGCTCTTCGTTGAAGGGCAGCCGCTTCCAGGCCTTCAACTCATCTTTGCTGGGCGCTTTCACGTTTTTGTAAAAGCCGGGGATCAGCACCTTCCCCTTCGCATCCTTGAGCTTGCTAATGATCTCGATCAGCGCAAACAGCGGATTCGGCGCCGCGCCGCCATACACGCCGGAGTGCAGGTCGGTCTTTGCCCCAACCGCTTCAATCTCGGTGTACACCAGGCCACGCAGGCCGACGCATAGAGTAGGGATATCGGGCGCAAACAATTCCGTATCGCAGACCAGCGCGAAATCCGCCTTCAATTTCGCCTTCTGCTTGCGGACGTACTCGGCAATCGATTCGCCGCCGGTTTCTTCTTCGCCTTCAAAAATAATCTTGACGTTGATCGGCAGCTTGCCCCCGTTGGCCTGCATCAAGGACTCGAGCGCCTTCACTTCCATCCAGAGCTGTCCTTTGTCGTCGACCGCGCCGCGGGCGTAAATATTATTGTTGCGCTCAGTCGGCTCAAAGGGCGGCGTCTTCCATTCGTCCACGGGATCGGGCGGCTGCACGTCATAATGTGCATACATCAAAACGGTGGGCTTGCCGGGAGCGTGTAGCCAGTCGGCGTAGAGCAGGGGATGCCCCTGGGTGGGGATGACCTCGACATTGTCCATCCCAATGCGGCGCAGTTCGGCGGCAATAAATTCTGCCGCCTTCAGCACATCGCCCTTATGTTCATCGAGCGTGCTGACGCTGGGGATGCGGAGAAGCGCCTTCAGTTCGTCGAGAAAACGCGGCTGATTATTACGGGCAAAATCGACTGCCGGGGAAGCCATAGTCTGTTGCCTTTCTGGCGCGCTGGGCGCGGGTCCTGTGAGTCACCGCCGAAAACGGTTCAGTATATACCCGAGTGGCGGCTTGATCCCAACGCACCGGACAGAGCGTATCGCAGCTCACTGACGTGCTCTTGTCGCTATGTTAAGCTTCGCCTTCAAACCTGAACAAGATCGGTGAGGAGGGAATCATGTTTGGAGGTCTGCTTTTGGTCGTGTGTGTCATCCTGCAGTTTCATTCTCATGATGCCATTCCGTGGTACATCTGGGTGCTGGCAGTGGTCGCGCAGTGTGTTGCTTTCGGCGAGCCAGCGATGAAAGCTGCTGCGAAAAAGAGCTGAGCGGGTAAGCGGTTTGCGCAGTCGTTGGTGAGATGGGATTTTTTTCGCAACTACTTTGAAGCATGCCGGTTCGAACCAGTCGCGACAGGTTCACGGCAACGAGCGTTCCAAACGTTAGGAGTTACCAACCGCACCGTGATGTCTAGCTTGTCCATTTCCATGCCGATCGGCTGAGACCCTGCCGCGACGGGTGCGTTCTCAACGATGTCGAGCGCATCGGCTACGGTCTGAAACGGCACCCCATCGTCGGCAACGAGATCTAGCGTGCGTTGCTCTCGCACTCTGTAAATCTCTGATAAACGACCTGCCAGACCGTTCCAATCTTCCTGCTCTTCATTAAGCAAGAGTTTGCCTGCATCGGTTATGTGCAGAAGGGTGACTCGGTCGTTAGCACAATTTTCGCAGCAGGATGGGGCGAGNNCCGCGTTTCGCAGCAGGATGGGGCGAGTCTGACGCCAAAGCTGTGCCGCTTGGCTCGCGAGGAGAAAAAAATGGCATCCACACCAAAACGATAATAGCAAGACCCGGCGCTGCTATAACTGCAAATGGAAGCTGCGAGAACCGCGTCGTGAGTGGGAGCTTCCGCGCGACCGGAACGTATTGGCTCTTTAGCTGCGCGATACGAGGGATTTCGCTTTCGAGCGGGTCTATGCGCACTCGGAGATAGTTGTATGACCATGCTGCCGGAACAGCCACGAGCAGTCCCGCGGCGGTTGTGATAAGCGACGCGGCTGTGTATGTGGTCAGCATTACCAGTGCCGCATGTTTCTCCAAGTCGAAGCCCCTGAATACGCTCAGAAGTCCGATGCATGTGCCTGCAAGCCCGAGGTATGGGGCGGTGGAGGCAATGGATTTGATATTGCCCACCTTAACGCTCAAATCGGCGGCGAGTTTTCTCCGAGTGCGCTGAAATGCAGGACTGGCGGTGTCAGTTTCTGTCTCACGCCGAGCTATGTGGTAGCGATAGGAAACGTGGATGACAACAGCAACGACATAAGCGAGCATGAGCGCAAGCACGATGACATCGAGGCGCGTAATCCAGTTCATCCAGCGCCATAAGTAACCGACACTCCACTCACACCCGGACGATTGCCACGAGTTGAGACAGACTCCGTGCATCAGGAGAGGCGCACTTCCTCGGTGGCTGCCTTCATTAGCGTTGGTGCCTTCATTAACAAAGACACCAGACCCACTGTTCTGGTTCCATAATCGAAATCAGCAATTTCACCAACTATCCCAAAAACCGCTTCCCCCCGGCAAATTCTAGCTTCGAAACCTCGCTGCCGCGAAGGCGCTCAAATCCAGTTCTGGCCTCTCCCCGGCAATCATTTGCCCCATGACCTTCGCGGTCACTGGCGCCAGCAGAATTCCATCTCGAAAATGTCCGGTTGCGACAAAATATCCAGGCGTCGGCGTTGCACCCAGAATCGGCAGCCCGTCGGGCGTTCCCGGACGCAGTCCTGCCCACGCTTCCAGAATGCGCGCTTCGGCGAATTTCGGAACCAGATCAATCGCCGCCTGCCGCAATTTCTGGATCGTCTCCGGCACCGTTTGCTTGTCGAATCCCGCTTCTTCCACGGTCGCCCCGATCAGCATCCGCCCGTCGCTGCGCGGGATCAAGTAAACGTCGGGCGTGCGTATGACATGGCGCACCAGTTCTTTCTGCGGCATGGCGACGCACAGCATTTGCCCTTTGACGGGCCGCGTCGGGACTGGGTGCGATCCGATCTGCCCCGCCCAGGCTCCGGCGCAATTCACCACGATGCCCGCAGCAAATTGCGTCTTGTTGGTGCGGACGCCAAAAGCCTTGCCGGACGCCACTTCCACGCCCAGCACCTGGTCGCCGGACGAGAAATCAATGCCGCGGCGTCGTGAAGCGGCGATGGCGGCTGTGGTCAGATCGCGAGGATCAACGCAGCGTTCATTCACAAACATAGGAGTCAGGCGCGGAGTCCCATTCGAAATCCGCAGCGCCGGTTCGAGTTCCGCAAGCGGTCGCGGCAGAAGATAAGCTTGTGTGGTGGCGGGGCTTTTCCCCGTCTCCACACGAGTCAATACGATTGTCCCCACCGATCGCAGATCAATCTTCACCCCCGACTCATCCTCAAGTTCACGCACGAACTCGGGATACATACGGGCGCTCGCCGCCGCGAGTTCTCGCAGCCCGAGCGGTGTTTCGAGGGGAAAGTCGGCTAACATGCCGCCCGCTGCCCAGGACGCCTCGCGTCCCGGTTCGCCTTTCTCCACCACCAGCACGCGCAGCCCTTGTTTGTTCAGTTCAATCGCCAGCGACAGCCCGATGATGCCCGCCCCGACGACGATCGCGTCCCAGCTCTTCACGCCCTTATTTTAGCGGCTGCCCAGCGTCTGGCGTTTTTCGAGACGTGGCTGCTACCTCCGGCCTAGAACCTGAAACGCAATTGACAGCCGCGCGTATCGCGCAAACAATAAGCTCTACAGTCCACTTCAACCGGAGGCCAACCCTTATGTCTGAAGGCGAGCAACCAACCGTCTATCATCCCGAGCCGCAGAGCAATGTCGGGAAATGGATTCTTATCGCGCTGGCGATTGTCTATGTCGGTGCATCGGCATTTTTCATCTACGATCAGCACGCCAAACTCGACAAAGTCACGCAAGCTCAAGCCGTGAGTGACAAACAAATTGGCGATCTCACCAAGCGCATGCAATCCGCCGAAGCCGATTCTGAGACCTTGGCGCAACAGCTAGGCATGACCAAGAAGGAATTGGCGACGCGCGCCGCCGAACTACAGCGCGCGCAACAAGCCGCATCGGCATCCGCAGCGGCACGCATTGCGGCACAGGCGGAGGAAGAGAAAAAAGATGTGGGCGCGGTTTCCGGAGAAGTTGGAGCCGTGAAGACCGACGTCGGCGGCGTGAAGACCGACGTGGCCGCCACCAAGGCGTCGCTCGAGGCAACCATTGCGAAACTGCAGAGCACGGTCGGCGATCTCAACGTGCAGAGCGGACTGATCGCCAACACGCGCGGCGATCTGGAAGCTCTTAAACATAAGGGCGATCGGCAATACTACGAGTTCACCTTATTGAAAGGATCCAAGCCGCAGGCCTTCTCGACCGTGGCCTTGCAACTCAAGAAAACTGATCCAAAGCGCGGCAAGTACTCGCTGGACGTCACCGCCGACGACAAAACCATTGAGAAAAAAGACAGAAACCAGAGCGAGCCGGTGCAGTTCTATACCGGACGCGATCACATGCTCTATGAACTCGTGGTCTGGACGGTGGACAAGAACAAGGTCACCGGCTATCTGAGCACGCCGAAGAACGCGCCGATACCGGTCTCCGCTACGCAGCAGTAGCGGCGGGACGCGCGGTTTTCGCAGGTCCAGCCGCGTGCACCCCACACATTCGCGGTCTTTGCGAATGTGTGGGGTGTACGCGCAACCGGGATCCTGACGAGGGTACTTTCTTCGAAGAATCGCTACTTTAAGGAGTCGACGATAAGCCTAGGTGCCACTTGCCTAAAGCACGAGGTGGGGCACTCGCAGTGAAAATGACCTGGGCAAAAATCAATTAGGGATGGGCGACCCGCCACGGAACGCGGCGATATGAGAAGCGTCCGGCCACTCAATCTTGGAGAATCCAAGTCGCTTGAGATCTTTGACCAAGGCGGCTGGAGCCTGCCGGATTCCACGTTCCTCCAGTATCCGAAAGTGAATCTCCACGAACAGCGCCCGCACGCTGCCCAGCGTCCGATGCATCCCGCGAACGACCTCTGTTTCGTATCCCTCAACGTCGATCTTCACCACTGTGGGAGGCGGCAAGGACGGAAGGTCGTCTCCGCGCGCAAGCTTTACCATCTGCCAGGGCATTCCCGGGTGGGGAGCTCGTGCAATCGAACTGGGGGGCCCATCGAGCTGTATCGGCATTTCGCCCGGAGTGTCGCCGAGCGCAATCTGGATGCAGTTTACATTCGCCATGTTTCTGGACTCGATTTGCCGGCAGTGCTCAACTACGGGATCGAAGGCGACCACCTGCCGCGCCAGTTTAGAAAACCGCTCGGTGTAGTAGCCCACATTCGCTCCAATATCCCATACACAGTCTTCCGGCCGGATGGAAGCGAGCAGAACATCGGAGAAGCGGTCCTCGTAGTCCCCTCGGTGCCACAGCATCCGGACACGATGGGCGAATCGCGTGAGTCTGGCTTTTCGCAGGATCGACCGTGCGAACGTTCTGCATTCCAGAATCATCGTGCGGACCTCAGCCGCCACTGAACGGACGCGTGTACTTAGACGATGAAATTTGCACCAGGCCCGAATGACGCGCTCGATTGATTCTAGCTCTTTGGCGTCCGTCACGGGTGCGGTAGAATTCGAGATCCCGGTACATGTCGCATCCGGCACAGGTCTTGTTCAGGGAGTTGGTTCCGAAACTGTCGCGCAGTTTCTTCAGCTCTTGACTCTGCCACATCTCCAGCAAGTTGGACTGAAGAATATTGCCGATGCCCAGGTCGGCCGCTGCGTCCATGGCCGCGACGCAGCTGCAGGCCATGACGGTTCCATCCGGCAACACGATCGGCCCATTCCACAGGTTGACGCAGGACTCCGGACGACGATGGACCGTCCTGAGCTTCATGATCGGCGGAAGCGCATCGCGGCTGATTCGCCCGTTGGCCGAGGTATAGGCCCAAGTGAAGTCCAACTGCGGGCGGTAAGCCAGTATCGCCTGAAAATCCGGGTCCTTCATCACATCATCCAGTGGCCGATCCGGACGCAGCGCGATGGCGATCGGGATCGGAGTGCTGCGCTGGGCATTCAGCCGGAGCAATTCCAGGACATTCTCTCGCATTCTGCGGTAGGACTTGTTGCGGTAGACGCGAACATACATCGCCTCGTCAAACCCGGCCGTGCTGATGTTCATGTGCGTAATCCCCGAGGCCAGCACCTCTTGGATTCCGTGTTTGTCGAGCAGGATGGCGTTCGTGGTGACCCAGATGCGATCGATGTTTGGCTCCGACCTCAGTCGCTTCACCCGGCCGAGAAAATGGGGGTCGATTAGCGCGTCGCCGACAACCGGCGTCAGGCCCACCGAACCGCCTCCGGTTTTCACAAAGTCGCCGAGTGCTTTTTCAAAGACCCGGTCGCTCATGAATTCCGTTTTCCGCTGCTGAAATTGGTAGGGACAAAACACGCAGTCGGCATTGCACAGATTAGTAAGTTCGAGGTGAAGTTCGAAAGGGCGAAGTCCCATACCCTCCAGGGTGGGAGCGAGCGGGCGCACGCGTCCCAGCAAAGCGTCCGCTTTCCGCGTAACGATTCGCGAGACTTTGTTCAAGAAAAGAGAATTGAAGTACGACACAGGCTAACTATACTGCACCCGGATGAAGCGGACATCAGGGTCAGCCGTGCCGCACACGAGGTCTGCTACGGCCGCGTCATCCTCTCCGGCTTCACGAGCTGATCAAATTCCTCACCCGTGAGATGTTTCAGCTTCACCGCCGCCTCGCGCAGGCTGGAGTGCTCGACGTGCGCGGTGTGCGCTATTTGCGCGGCCTTGTCGTATCCCACTTTCGGAGCCAGCGCCGTGACCAGCATCAGCGAATTCTTCACATACCAGTCCACCTTGGCGCGATCGACTTCGATGCCTTTGATCATGTACTCGACATAGCCGTGGCAGGCGTCGGTGATCAAAGTGACCGAGTGTAGGAAGTTATAGATGATTACCGGCTTGAACACGTTGAGCTCGAAGTTGCCCTGCGATCCCGCGAATCCCACCGCGGCCGTCGCTCCGTGAACCTGCACGCAGACCATCGTCATCGCTTCGCATTGCGTGGGATTGACCTTGCCCGGCATGATCGACGATCCCGGCTCATTCTCTGGAATCGCCAGCTCGCCCAGCCCGCAGCGCGGGCCGGAAGCCAGCCAGCGAATATCGTTAGAGATCTTCATCAGCGAAGCCGCCAAAGTTTCCAAAGCGCCCTGCGCAAACACGATTTCATCGTGCGCCGAAAGCGCGGCGAACTTGTTAGGATGCGAACGGAAGGGAAGTCCCGTAAGTTCGGCAATCTTCGCAGCGGCTCGCAAGGCAAATTCCGGATGCGTATTCAACCCCGTGCCCACCGCCGTCCCGCCGATAGCCAGATCGTAAAGCCCGTCCAGCGCCTGGTCCAGCCGTTTGATGTCGCGATCGAGCAGACTGGCCCAGCCGCCGAATTCCTGTCCAAAGGTCAGTGGGACGGCATCCTGCAGATGGGTGCGGCCAATCTTCACGACATTTTCAAATTCCTTCGCCTTGGCTGCGATCGCATCGCGCACCGTCTTGATCGCCGGAATCAGCGCGTTCTTCACCCGCTCCGCCGCAGCAATGTGCATTGCCGTTGGAAAGGTGTCGTTCGACGACTGCGACATGTTGACGTGATCGTTCGGATGTACCGGCTTCTTCGATCCCATTTCGCCGCCCGCAATCTCAATCGCACGATTCGAGATGACCTCGTTCACGTTCATGTTGGTCTGCGTGCCGCTGCCGGTCTGCCAAATGCGCAGCGGAAACTGGTCATTCAGCTTACCGGCAATGACTTCGTCGGCAGCTTCGACGATGAGCTTGGCCTTGTCGGCAGGGAGTTTGCCCAGGTCCTGATTCACCAGCGCGCAGGCCTTCTTGAGCGTGCCAAAGGCGCGAATCAGCTCCGGAGGCATGGTGTCGCGCCCAATATTGAAATGCAGCAACGAGCGTTCGGTCTGCGCCCCCCAGTAAACATGCGCCGGGACCTCAATCTTCCCCATGCTGTCGGATTCGGTGCGGGTCTTTCGATGGGACGGCGTGGTGGGTTCGGTATGTATCGACATAATGGCGTGGGCCCTCATTTATCTTGATCGTTATAAGGAACTCACTATTATAGTGCCGGTGGGGCTAGCGCCGGCCAGTCACCGGTGCCGCTAACCCTGGCAGGAGTTGCTATGGCAACCTCGTCCATTTTGAACGATCAACGATCGGCTCGGATTGCAATTGTCGAACAACACCTACGGTTCGAGAACCAGCATGATCTTGAAGGCGTCCTCGGAACCTTCGGTGAGAGTGCGCGGTACGATGACGAGTCCTGGGGCGAACACTATGAGGGCCGCGACGGAGTCCGGCTGTTCTACGAGCAACTGATGAAGGCGCTGCCCGATTTGGAAATCGAGGTTCAGCATCGCCATGTCGCCGAGGATGCAATTGTCCTCGAAGTCATGATTCGCGGGACGCATCTCGGTGCTTGGCGCGGTCTGCCCGCGACCGGGAGACTAGTCAAGTTCTCACTTTGCGGTGTCTATACATTCGACAGCGACAACCGTCTAGCTGGAGAAAGAATCTATTACGATCGCGGGACAGTGTTGAGACAACTCGGCGTCTTCCACGAGCCGCCAAGCGTGTTGGGGCAAATCTGCATTCTAGCGACTCATCCGGTTACACTAGCGCGCGCTTTTGCGAGGAACCTACTGCGCAAGTAACTGACATGGACCTGCCTCGCCCGTTGGTTTCTTGGCCAACCGGGTGCCCGACTCATCGCGCACTTTGCGATGAGTGGGCTTCGCAACCACGTCAACGTTCGGAGCCGCAACTGTCGTTCGGGCCCCTCACCCACCTATCGGGGCGAGAGCTTTCTGGTTGACGTTAAACGCTGAGCAGCATACAATTAAGTCCGTGATCAAGTCGTTCCGCTGCGCGGAAACTGGGCGACTTCACCGCCGGCAGCCGAGCCGCCGCTTTCGGGCCATCGAGCGCATCGCGAGGCGCAAGCTCCGGCAAGTGGACAGCGCCACGGAATTGCGCGATTTGGCAGCTCCGCCTGGAAATCGCTTGGAAGCATTGCGGGGCGACCGAAAGGGACAGAGCAGCATTCGAATTAACGACCAGTGGCGTCTTTGCTTTGTTTGGCGCGAGGGGAATGCTTACGAAGTCGAGATCGTGGACTATCACTGAGACGTCAAGGGCTAAAGAGGCATCCATGGCTAAGCGCGAAAAACTTCTTCCTCCCATCCATCCCGGTGAGATTCTGTGCGCGGACTTCATGGAACCGCTTGGCCTGAGCATGAATCGGCTGGCGCTCGATCTCCGCGTCCCGGTGACACGTATTGCCGAGATCGTCCACGGGCGCCGCGGCATTACTCCAGATACGGCTTTGCGCCTGGCTCGTTACTTCAATACCAGCCCAGGATTTTGGCTGAATCTTCAATCCTCATACGATCTCGAGGTTGCGCAAGACAAGCTCTCACGCGCAATTGAACGGGAAGTCCGTCCATCCACTTTCGCGATGGCGAATGCCTCGTTTTGATCTTCATTCTAGAGTTATTACTACTTTTCCCCGAGCGTGCCCCTCCTCCAGATACCGTATAGCCTCAGGCACCTCACTCAACCTGTAACACCTGTCGATCACCGGAGTTACCTTTCCAGTCGCGAGGAGCTCGCGCATGATAGCCAAGTCCTCTTTGCTCGATTTCGCCATAAACGTGACGAACTTCTGGCTACCGAAGCGTGACAACACAGGCCCTGTGATCGCGCGAACCAAAGGACCGACCATCCACGGGCCGCTCGTTCCTCCGACCCCGACGTGTATCCCCTTGGGCGTTAAGACGCGTCTGCATGCCAACAACGAATGGTTCCCAACGCAGTCGAGAATGAGGTCGTAACGTTCCGCAGCTTTGGTGAAATCCTGCTGGGTGTAATCGANNTTGATCAAGACCTTCTGCCCCGGCTGAATCCGTCCCTTGTCGCGAAGACCCTGCAATGCGGTTAAGGCCGCCACCTGTATAGAAGCCGCTTGCTCAAAGGTCACGTTGTCTGGCTTCATGGCCAATGCCGACTCGGAAGTACAGGCATACTCGGCAAAGGCTCCACGGCACGCGCCGAACACTTCGTCGCCTGGTTTGAACTG
>PMMJ01000129.1 GCA_003162255.1 Acidobacteriaceae bacterium
CGTGAGAGACATGCGAATCGTGGGTTGAAATCGTGGGTTCAAAAACAAGTTAGAACAGTGTTGTTTCATCTGGCTTCTGAAGTCAGCACGACAACAATGAGATATGACTGATTGATATCGAACGTAATTGATAACGTCCCTAAATTGCCCATTTAGCTCGTTACGGCCGACTCGATAGTTGCCGGTTGCTGATTCGGGAAATAGTGACGTTGAAAGTAGAAGGCCACGTTGACGAGTGCGACCATCACGGGTACTTCAACCAGCGGCCCGATGACGGCCGCGAATGCNNAGTTCAAAGTTGTTCGAGGCGGCCGTAAATGCGAGCGTCGTGGTCTTGGAATAGTCCGCTCCCACTTTCTTGCCCATGTAAAAGGACACCAAGAACATCAACACGAAGTAGATCAATAGCGGCACAGCGATGCGTAGGACGTCCAAGGGCAGCCGGACAATGTACCCACCTTTAAGGGAAAACATCACCACAATCGTGAACAGTAATGCAATCAGCGTCAGGGGGCTTACTCGGGGAACGAAGTTCCGGTTGTACCAATCGTGCCCTTTGGCGCGAACCAATACTGTGCGAGTCAAGAATCCCGCTAGAAATGGAATTCCCAGATAAATAAAGACACTCTTTGCNNACCATGGCGATGCAGCGTGCCAAGCCGATCATGATTAGCCCAGCCATGTATTCCGGATACCCGCGCAGGAATACAATCGCCAGGACAAACATCAAAATTGGCCCTACAACCCAGTTTTGCACCAGTGAAAGGCCGAGCACCTTCTTGTTGCGAAAGACTTCATGCAGTTCCTCATACCGCACCTTCGTGAAGGGCGGATACATCATCAGAATCAGTCCCGCCGCAATCGGAATGGAAGTAGTCCCAACGTTGAAGCGATTCAGGAAGGGTACGACTCCTGGCACAAGCCAGCCCAGCACAACGCCCGCGACCATAGCGGCAAAAATCCACGCGGTCAGATAGCGGTCCAGAAAACTGAGACGACTTGTTGCTTTCATGCGTAATCCCTATGTTGTGGCAAGCTGACTGGGTGAACTTCTTTTCGGACCAAGCCACTACTCGTGGGCAACGGGTGTCATCGTCTGGCCGATGTTATCGAGCTCTCTCTTGAGCGCAAGGTTGTCGAGAGTCTTCAGGGGAAGGCTGAGGAACAAACTGATTCTGCGATCCAGAATAAAGAACGTCTCGCGAAACGCCCGTTCGATCTCAGCCTCGCTTCCCTGAACTGCCGCTGGATCTGGAATGCCCCAATGGGCCGTCATCGGCTGTCCGGGCCATACCGGGCAGACTTCGTTCGCCGCGTTGTCGCAAACTGTGAAAACGAAGTCGAGCTTGGGAGAGCCGGGCAGAGAAAACTCGTCCCAAGCTTTGCTGCGCAGACCGCTGATCGTGATATGCGCTGTTTCGAGCTGCTTTAAGGCTTCGGGGCGAACCTTCCCTGATGGATGACTTCCGGCGCTGTAGCCAGTGAAGTTGGGTCGGCCTTTGAAGTTCAGAATGGCCTCAGCCATGATGGAGCGCGCGGAATTGCCAGTACACAGGAATAGAACATTGTAGTGTCCTTGCATACTCTGTCCTCCTAGTTGCAGCAGGTTGGTCCACAACAAGCCTTCGCTTCGGGACCCGCCGGTTTCACGGCCCGAACAAAGGCACTGAAGAACTTGCCATCCACCTGCGGTGCAATGGCGTCCACATCGACGCCAGCCGCCGAGAGAAACTCACGCGCATCTTCTGCGCGATAGACCCGTGTTGGCTCGATGTCAATTTGCTCAAAACCTGCCGCGGAGAGTTTGCTGCGATATTCGTCATCTCCGAGTGCGCCCGCAACACAGCCGACCCACAGAAGCACGCTTTGCCGAATTTCTGGCGTGATTTCGCCCTTGGTCACAACATCCGAAACTGCAAAGCGGCCTCCCGGCTTCAGCACGCGAAAAGCTTCTCGCAAGACACGATCTTTGTCCGCAGAAAGGTTGATCACGCAATTCGAGATAATCACATCGACCGAATTGTCCGGCAGCGGGATCTGCTCGATTTCACCCTTCAGGAACTCCACATTCTCAGCGCCCGCTTTGCGCTTATTCTCATTGGCAAGCGCGAGCATTTCGTCCGTCATATCGAGACCGTAGGCCTTGCCGGATGGCCCTACCCGCTTCGCCGAAAGCAGGACATCCACGCCGCCTCCCGAGCCAAGATCGAGAACGACTTCTCCTGGATTCAACTTCGCCAATGCAGTCGGATTCCCGCACCCTAATGAGGCGAGCATGGCCTCTTCAGGCACCTGTCCCGCTTGGGAAGAATCGTACAGATTGGACGTGATTGGGTCGCAGCCCAAACCGCTTGCCGCGGTCGCTCCGCAGCAACTACTGCCGCCAGACTTCACGCGCAAGGCTGCCTGGCCATACTTTTCTTTGACTACGTCCTTGATGTCGGTGGCGCTCATGATGACTTCTCCTATTTACAAAGTTGGACGATATTTTGGGGTTTGACTGCCTTGTTTCGAGTGCAGCATTCGGCATAGAGAAATTGCAGAAGTTCCTGGAGTGCCTCGGTATTGGCGGTGTATCGCAAGAAAGTACTTTCGCGGCGCACGTTCACCAGTTCTTCGTTCTTCAGTTTCTCCAGGTGGTGCGAAAGCGTAGAGTTTGGAATGTCCAGCTCAGACTGGATATCGCCTACAACCAAGCCGTCCGGATGCGCGGATAGCAGCAATTGCATGATTCGAAGACGCGGTTCGGTGCCCATCGCGGAAAGCATGTCGGCGAACTTTGCAACCTTAATCGTGGTGTTCTTCCTCACGAGCGTCGTCAGCGTCGTGACCGGCAGCACATCTCTGATCACCGTTCCTGTGATGATCGCTCTGGGCATCGAAGCCCACGTCGCGGTTGCAACCAACATGCTGGCTTTGACTTTCATGAGCGTGGGCGGCTCCTTGCCGTTCATGGGGAAAGGCGTGCTAAGCCGCAGCCGTTTGCTGCCCTCGATCTTTCTCACGATCGCTGGCTCTGGCTTGGGGGCATTGCTGTTGCTTAAGGTGCCGCTCAAGGCGTTGCAGATTACGATCGCCGTGGCGATGATTAGTGTGGCCGTCTTCTCCCTGTTGAATAAGAACCTGGGACAGACGAGTCATGATGCTCCCGCGTCACACGTCGGAGTAGTTGCTGGCTATGCTACCACTTTCCTTTTGGCGATCTACGGCGGCTTCTTCAGCGGGGGCTACGTCACTATGCTCACTGCCGCTTTTGTTGTGCTTTTCGGTATGAGCTTTCTGCAGGCCGTGGCTACCACGAAGGTGGTCAACGTGTTTTCTTCAGGGGTGGCGACGCTGGTGTTTGCCTGGCGAGGCGTTGTGGATTTGAAGCTCGGCCTCATCCTTGGTGTTTGTATGTTTCTGGGTGCGCTGCTGGGAGGACGCATCGCTCTCCTCTTGAGCACAGTCTGGCTACGGCGGATATTCATTGCGGCAGTCCTGGGCCTAGCTGTCAAGCTGCTCTTGCCTCTGCACTAACGATAGATCGATTCACCCATGCATTCTCTACAAGAGCCAATATCGGCCGTGTCCCCAGTGTGGTGGTCCGCGACCTGAAAACGAAGAAAGTCGCGTAGAAGTCTCAAACTCGATTAAAACTCAGGGTTGCCTCGGAATATCCCGCTTCTTCATCAGCCACATATCACTAAATTCGGACACGTCCGGTCGAGCTACTTGATAGTTGAGACGATATTTCGTCCGGATGCTTGAAACGACGCCGACGGTGGCCGTAGGTTTCGCACCTCATATCTCACTCTACTGACGGTTCTGCGCCGTTAGTTGCTGAAGTGTCGCGAGTTCCCAACCCGATCACCATCGCCATGTCTTTGGGGTAAACCACGTCGCGTCCTCGCGCCAGAAAATGATAATAGATCGACATCGCCGCTCCATACGATCCAAACCCGGCCGACGCCACGCGGGAATGTGCAGCAATTCCGACAACCATTCCAACCAACTTAAAACCCGATGCACCACTCGCCGCGCCGCCTCCCGCTTCGCCCACGCTCTGCCCGCCTTGTCCCGCATCACGATCAGGAGACGCCTGCGACGCCGCTAGCATAACTTGAATTCCGGTCGTTAGATATCTCGTTCGCGGAGTGGTCACCTCCGCTCCCCCTTCATTGTCGAGCTTTAAGTGTTCGCCTTTGGCCACGGCCACGCCTTCCAGGTTCGTCTCAACTTTTTGCTCGATTCCATTCGGCGGCGCAACCTCGCGAAATAGAATTCGTAACTGCCCATTGCGGCCCAGTCGACGTGCGGGCGCAACCTCTATCACCGAGCCTTTGATCACGCTTCCTTCCGGCAGAATGAGATGATCAGACACGACGAGCGGCTCGGTGATCACCGCCTCGATCGGATCACCCTTTTTCGCCGTAGCGGAACTCAAGCCTGTCTCTAGTCGCGCATGCACTACGCTTCCGGTCGGTGGCGGCGTTCCAATATCGGTCAAGGCTTCCGGCTTCATCACCTCAGTCCCAAAATCCAAAGGCTGCAACAAATTCGCATTGAAGCTTGTCCCCGCGTCAATGTATTGCGGATGCATCGGCAACTGCGCCAGCACGATCCGCTCTACCTTGTGCATCTTTCCCGGTTCGTGGATATTCTTCTGCAAGTCGCTCCACTTCTGGTGAATCGCTCGCCGGGTCGCGCTCACTTTGTTCGACTCTGCCTCCTGCACTTTATTTTTCTTCTCCGCTTCGTTCGCCGAGACAAACTGCAGCACTCCATCCGGAGCAGGAGAAGCGACCGTGTGCAGAGCCACGGTTCGCCCATTGGCCATCACCGATTCGTTAAACTGTACATGCACCTTGCGTACCGGAGAAAAATTCCCGTTCGTTGCCTGCATCGCTCGTACCATCTTCGGTACCGGATCGATCGCAGATACTCTCCCATTCACCACCGTCCCCGCCGGAATCAGCAACTTGTCGAATGCATACACCGGCTCGACGGTTTTGCCATGAATCGCCTGCCCCACGCTGCGAATGCGCACTTCCGAATCGAGTGCCACTTTGATCGGAGTTCCCGCCTCCACACTCATGGGCATGGTCACAGGCGCTACTTGGGTGTTTTCCGCCGCACTCTGCAATGCAGACGCATCCTCACTCTGCTGTTGCGTTCCCGCCGGAGGCCGCGTCCTCAGAGTCTGCGCAATACTCATAACGCAGCAGATACTAACCACCAACACTGCTCGCCCGAATACAATTCGTCGCATTGCCATAACTCCCGATGGTTCTCCGCTTGGAGAGCCGCTCTTCAACGCCGCGCGAACCGCAGCAGGACGGGGCGGCAAATGCAGGACGCCCCAAGAAAGTGAAAGAAGCCGTGCGTACTATGAAGTGGAAGATCATGGAATGGTTGCAACCCCAGACCACGATCGAGATGACGTAGAGGAAATCATACCCGTGGGCAGAGGGGGAATCCGGGAATTAGGCTGTGGATGAACAAATTGTCATCTTCCGGAAAGGGCGCCGTAATGTCGGGGACATATCGTGTTCTAGTGGCCCACATACCACACGAGGCCATGGCACCATCGGAAAGGGTGAGGTGGAGGATGTTGAGGAAGGTCTTTCGCAACCGACAAAGTGGTGTCCCTGGCCTCGTTTTTCTAGTGTGTCTGTCCGTTGCAATCGCTCCGTCTCTGATGGCTCAGACGGCTGGAATGGGAACGTTGACGGGCAGGGCTATCGATGCGTCCGGTAACGCAGTTGCGAATGCTACTGTGACAGCGACGGGTATAGACAATGGCCAGGTGCGAACCGCGACTACGGGGACGGATGGCTCTTATAAGGTTGAAGGTCTGCCTCCAGGCAACTACCGGCTGAAGTTCGAAGCGTCCGGCTTGAAAACATTGGAGGTTCCTTCAACAGCAGTCGATGGGACCGAGATAGCGCTTCCGGACGAAAAGTTGGAAGCGGGCGAGACAATCCCTGCCAAACCAACGCCCGCGCAACAGGACAATTTGCCGAATGCGCCATCCAGCAGCAAGACCGAGCCCACACTCGCGGATCTGGGCCTTTCTCCGGAGCAAACCCAGGGAAACGCCCGAGAGCAAGCGTTGCTGGATAAGCGGACACACATGCTGAAGATCCATCAACGGATGGGTTTGATCACGACCGGTCCCTTGATCGCCACCGTGATCGCTTCTATGGGCGCCGGGGGCAAGAGCACCAGCACGGCCTCGCGCGATCTTCATGTGGCTCTTGGCAGCTTAACGGGAGATTTGTACGGTATCACGGCCTATTACGCCATTCGCGCCCCCAGAATTCCCGGAACCAAAAAGCGCGGTCCGATAAAATTTCACGAAGCGATGGCTTGGATTCACGGCCCGGGTATGATTCTGACTCCCATCCTGGGAGCAATTGCGTTCAATCAAAAGAGCAACGGCGAAAAAGTTCACGGTATTGCGTCCGCGCATGGACCGGTGGCCATTGTGACCGCCGGGGCGTTTGGGGCCGCTCTTCTGTCGGTTTCCGTGAAGTTCTAAAACCGCTTATGAATAAGAGAATACTGGCTGCGTTGTTGCTTGCGACAGTCCCCGCTTTTGCTGGAGCCGACAGCCAATGGGTTCTGCAACAGAGCACTCTCACCTACCACGTATCGCACCCACTGCACCAGACTGAAGGCGTGAGCCATGCGGCGAAAGGAAAGGGCGTTTGCCACGCGGGTCAATGCGACTTCCTGATCGCGGTACCCGTGAAGTCGTTTGATTCCGGAGACAGCAACCGCGATCTTCACATGCTGCAGGTCACGCGCGGCGCCGAGTTTCCGCTGGTAACCGTCCGCACTCGCCTGCCCGAATCGGCTGCCGCATCGGCGACGATCAATGCTGATTTGGAGATTCAGTTCGCCGGCCAGACGGAGCAGTATAAGCAGGTTCCCTTCAAAGTGGATACACAAGGCGGCGAGACTCACATCACGGGGACCATTCCGGCCACCCTAACTGACTTCAAGATCGATCCGCCATCGCTCTTGACGATGCCAGTCAAGAACGACATTCCAGTGCGGGTGGACATGACTTGGCATCAGCAGTGAATGGCGGCGTTGTCAACAAGGGGGTTTCCTGCGTCCTATTTCCTGCATCCCATCTTGAGGTGTAAAGTTTTGGACTGGCGGGAAGCTCCTATGCGATTGCTGTTGGTCGAAGATGACGTATCCATTCAGCAGTTCCTGAAACGGGCGCTGGGGGAGGCCGGATACCAGGTGGATGCGGCCAGTACCGCGAAAGCGGCGGAAGCCATGGCTTTGGAGGGGATTCACGACGCCTTCATCATCGATCTTGGGCTTCCCGACATGGATGGATTGGACTTGATTGCGCGTTGCCGCGCCCAAGGTAATTCGGCGCCAGTTTTAATTCTGTCTGCCCGGCGTTCCGTAGACGAACGTGTTCGAGGACTGGAGCAAGGCGGAGACGACTACCTGACGAAGCCATTCGCCCTCCCGGAACTGCTGGCAAGGCTGAGAAATCTCCTGCGCAGGTCCGCGGTCCCACAGAACGAATCTTTGCGTTTGCAAGCTGCCGATTTGCAGCTTGATCTGGTGAGTCGCGAAGCGCGACGAGGCGATCACGTGCTGCAATTGACTCCACAGGAGTTTTCCCTTCTGGAATATCTTTGCCGCAATGAAGGTCGCGTGGTGACCCGCACCATGATTCTGGACCACGTCTGGCGTATGAGGATTGATCCTGCGACCAACGTGGTGGATGTCCATATCTATCGTCTGCGCAGCAAAGTGGATCATGACACCCAAAGGCCGCTGATTCACACCATCCGTGGTGTTGGCTACGTTCTCAAACATGCCTAGGAATTTACGTACGACCGCCGCTTGGCGGATTTCGATTTGGACGACGCTGGCGTTCGCGCTTGGAACCGCTGTTGCTTTCTCCATAGTTTATTTCCTTGTCGCCCAGGGTCTCAGGGAGCGGAGTGACACCTGGCTTAGCGGCGAAGCTGAGGTTCTTGCTCAGGTCTCGGTCGATACTCCGAGCGATCACCTATATAAGCGGATCGTTCGAGAGGTGGCTGAACTGGCCACGCAGGAAGTGCCGGATGAGCGCAATGGCCGCGGCGAACGACTGAATTCTGTCTTCTTCTTGGCAGCGAACCCCAATAGCACCGAGGGTCCGTTGTGGGTAGGCCCAAGCTCCAAGGATGCTTTTGTCACAGCGATTCAAAGGTCAAAGTTGGTTCCGGGACCTCCGAAGTCCATAACCGTGGAGGGATATCGACAGACGTTTCGAGTCGTTGTGAAGGCGCAAAACGGAAGAACTGTTTATCTGGGGCTCTCGGATCGTGGTGCCAAGCATATGCTGCACACCTTGGCCCGTCGCTTTCTGATGGTCTGGGGCGGCATGTTCTTGGTCGGTTTTGTCATCTCCTACTGGAGCGCGCGGCGTACTCTGCATCGCGTCGAACGCATTACGGAAACCGTCGCGCGCATTGGAACTGAGGACCTAAATGAACGATTGCCCAAACCCGTGAATTCAGATGAGATTTCGAGATTGGCGAAGACTTTTAATCATATGCTCGACCGCCTTCAGGCTTCGGTGAACCAGCTCCGCACGGTTACCGGTGGCATCGCGCACGACCTCAAAAGCCCGGTGACCTTGATTCGCGGGACGCTCGAATCCGCTTTATGCAATGAAGGAAATGAGAAGTGGCGGGACTCAGTGGGAGAAGCGATCGAAGACCTGGACCGGCTCTTGCAATTGCTGAACACTACGCTCGATCTTGCCGAAGCCGAGGCTGGTGCGCTCCACATGGATCGCGCCCCAGTCGATTTCTCCGATGTCGTGCGACAACTGGTTGATATTTACCAGCCGGCTATGGTCGAGCACCATCACGAAGTGACTACTGACATCGAAGAACATGTGGTCGTGGAGGCCGACTCGACTCTGCTGAATCGTGTAGTAAGCAATTTACTTGAAAACGAATTGACTCATTTGCCGGTGGGGTGCCGAGTAAACATTCGCCTCCATTCATATCAAGGATCAGCAGAACTGGTAATTGAAGACAACGGTCCAGGCGTCCCGCCCGATATTGGCAGCCGCGTCTTCGAGCGATTCGTAAAGGGAAAACATTCTCCCGGTCACGGTCTCGGACTCGCCTTTGTGGATGCAGTCGTCAAGGCGCACGGCGGCGTAGCTAGGATCTCAGATCACGCGGGAAGCGGTGCGATAATAACTTTGTCGCTGCCCGTCCATGTCTTCGAGACTGTATTGACGTAATACCACTGCCTCTGCGACGTGCTGTAGCGCTCGCATTCTTGCTTCACGGACGTCCTGCCGCGAGCAGCCTAGGAGAGCGGAGCACTCCTGGTCTGAATATTTCTCAAGGACGGCCATCACAAAGACAAAGCGCTCGAAGGCTTCAAGCCCGAGGATGCCCGCAACTGCGCTATCGGCCTCCGGCGTTCGCCTAAGCCTGCAGCTCCCTGGATCGCTGGGTACTGCCGTGACGGCGGAGCGGTTCTTGTGGGGCGCCAACATACGAACTGCATTCTGGATGATCGTTCGCCGAGCCCAAGATCGAGCCCAGTCTCGAAACACGTAGCTTCCCTCGACGCAGTCTTCCAAGCCGGAGACAAAACATTCCTCAGCCTTCGTCAGATCCCCCGTAAGCAAGAACGAAAGCAGATGCATGCTATCCATGAGTCCAGAGCTTCTCGGGACATACTCGGGTCCAAGCCGAAGCACGTCGAAGACAAGCTCTTGATAACTGTTCTCAGGTTGAGTACAATTGTTCTCGGAATGAGTACGCACAATACCGGCCTTGCAGACCTTCTATTCGGCCGCACACGGGGTGCCGTGTTGGCGCTGCTGTATGGCCGTGCGGATCAGTCCTTCTATACCCGCCAAATCGCGCGCGAGGTCGGTGCCAGCGTAGGCGCGGTTCAACGTGAACTCGAAAACCTGTCTAAAGTCGGCCTTATCGTCCGGAATTCGGTGGGCAACCAGGTTTTCTATCAGGCCAATCGGGACTCCCCCATATTCTTGGAGATGCGGACCCTTGTGAATAAGACGATTGGTGTCTTCAGCGTTCTGCGCTCTGCGCTGGCGACTCTCTCGAAGCGAATCGTTGTGGCATTTGTGTATGGGTCAGTGGCACGCGAGGAAGAAACGGCACAGAGCGACATTGATATAATGGTTGTTGGAGATGCCACACTTGACGAGGTACTTTCGTGTCTCTCTGCAGTCGAGAAAGCAATTGGCCGACCGGTTAACCCAACCGTGTATTCCGTTGCCGAGTTCAAGTCGAAACTTGCGACCGGGAATCATTTTGTCACCGCCGTGCTCAAAGGCAAGAAAGTGTTTTTGTTAGGAGACGAAGATGAGCTTAGAAAAGTGGGTAGAGTACGGTTGGCTAAGACGGGAAGCCTCCAGTCCAGGTGAAATTAAGGATTTGCTGGGAATTGTGGAGCGCAGTCTCGCCGATTCCAAGGTCGAGGCTGTATCGACCGATCTTCGATTCATCGCTGCTTTCAACGCGGCGCTCAGCGTCGCAACGACTGCGCTCCGCGCCTCCGGTCATCGCACCGTAACCCAAGCAGGCCACCACGTCAAAACAATCGAGTCTCTGGAACTCACCATAGAAGCCAACCCTAAGCTCATTCAGAGATTCAAGACATTCAACAACAAGAGGAACAAATCGGTTTATGACGTGGCCGGTGCCGTATCAGACCAAGAATTGGAAGCGGTGGTCAAGTTGGCGACTGAACTCAAGGACAGCACGCTAGCGTGGCTGCGAGAATTCCATCCAGATCTCTTAAAAAGTTAGACGCTGCGCGTCTACCACACGAATCGGGCTACCAGCGATCATCGCTCGACAACTCCGTGTTCACAGCCTCGGATCGACAGGCTCGCTTTCTAGCGCGAGCACACCGAATACGCATTCATGTACCCGGCGTAAAGGCTCCCGCTCGATGAACCGCTGCAAGGCCTCGATGCCTATGGCGAACTCACGGAGCGCCAGCGACCGCTTCGTGCCGAGACCTCTGGAACGAAGGCGTTCGAGATGTTCTGGTGCTGTGTACTCGGGTCCGTAGATGATGCGCAGGTATTCTCGACCTCGACACTTAACCGCAGGCTGCACGAGACCGCGTCGGCTCTTCGTGACGAATTGGAGAGGCTTCACGACCATGCCCTCTCCCCCGGACGCCGTCAGTGTTTTCCACCAGTCAATGCCTTCTTTCTGGCTAGCCTCGTCGCGGACAAGAGCGCCGCAACCTGCTCGTCTGCGCCGGTAATCTCTACAACAAGGCGTCTGATGCTGGATTCGACCAGACGCGTGCCGACGATGGAGTTCACGACATTCACCGCGGGTGCGCTGTCGCCTAACAGCTCAATCTCGAGTAATTCAAACGCTCTATCTTCCGAACAGCAATCGTTCCAGCAGGGGACCTAGGGCCAAGGCAGGAAGATAGCTTAGAGCCACCATCGTTATCAAACAGGTTGTAAGCAGGACGCCGAACGAAAAAGAATGGGTCGGAAGAGTTCCCGACGAAGAAGGGGTACTTCTCTGACGACCAAACAGATCTGCCAATGCCAAGGCAGGAATCGCCAAGCCAAACCTGCCCACCATCATCGCGAATGCGGTGGTGAGGTTGTAAAACGGAGTGTTCGCACTCAGGCTGGCAAAGCTTTGGCCATTGTTGGCGAAGCAGGAAGTATATGCAAACAGAATCCCCGTGAAACCATGCGGGCCGGTGTTGACCGTCAACCCAGCGAGTCCCGCCCTGGTGCTCACGGCAATGGCGGTGAGTGGGAGGACGACCAGCGGCGCCGCCAGAGCGTACAGCATGATCATTTTGTTCTCCGCGGGCCCTATCTTCTTCCCCAGGTATTCAGGCGTGCGCCCAACCATGAGTCCTGCTAGAAACACAGCGATCGCTGCGGCCATGACCATGCTGTAAAGGCCAGTCCCCAGACCTCCGAATATGAGTTCTCCCAGCAGCATGTTGACTAGCAAAACCATGCCCCCGAGCGAGGTGTAGCTGTCATCCATTGAGTTGTTTGATCCCGTGGCCGTGTTGTATGTAACGACAGCCGTCAGGATGGAACCACCGATGCCGAAGCGCACCTCCTTCCCTTCCATGTTTCCACCAGATTGGACGCGACTATTTCGGAAAACTGTATTCCCGGTGCGGGGGATGCCCCGTTGTTCAACGTGATGTACGAAGATCAGTCCGGAGACGAAGAGAAGCACCATCACCCAGTAGAGAAGCCATCCCTGTCGAGGCTGGCCAACCATCCTGCCGAAGGTGTTCGTAAATGCTGCAGGGAGAAGCACGATCGCCAGCACTTCCAGAAAGTTTGTCAGCGGCGTGGGGTTCTCATAGGGATGAGCTCCATTCGCGTTAAAGAAGCCGCCGCCATTCGTGCCGAGATTCTTGATGATCTCCAGTGCAGCGACAGGACCTTGCGGTATGACCTGCTGCGTGCCCTCGACTGTCGTGGCAACCGCATATTGGTGGAAGTTCATCGGAACTCCCTGCCAGACGAGCAGTACAGCGCCAATCAATGCTCCCGGCAACAGGATCCAGAGCAGGCCGCGTGTCAGATCAACCCAAAAGTTGCCCAGCGTGTCGGAGAGTTGCCGGGCAAGACCACGGATGAAGGCAACTCCGACCGCCAACCCGGCAGCGCCAGCCAGGAAATTTTGCGCGCACAGTCCCACCATCTGGCTGAAATAGCTCATCGTGTTCTCGCCAGCGTAGGCCTGCCAGGTAGTGGTCGTCGAGAAGCTGATCGCCGTGTTCAGAGCCAGGTCAGGAGATAACGGCGCCGTCTGATACTGCGGGAAGAACCAGGGAAGAAACTGCTGCATTCTGAGAATGGCATACAACAGGAGCGTGCCGGCAAGGCTAAAGAGCACGAAACACGTCGCATACTCCTTGCCGGTCATCTCGACATTAGGATCAACCGCGGTGATGCGATAGACAAGCCGCTCAACTGGAAGGCATAAGCGGTCAAGAGAAGTCCGCTGCCTGGAAAAGACGCGTTCCATGTACCCGCCCAAGGGCCTCACCAGGACGGTGACGATGGCCAGAAACAACGCGTATTGAACTGCACTGTAGAGATCCACCAGCCCTACTTGCTCTGCTTAAAGCATTCTAGTGCCGCGTCGGTGTGAAAGAAAACAAGTTTGCCCGGACGCCCACACTAGCGCCGGATCGCCTGAAAGCGAAACGAATAGCGGACAAGCTCATAGTCGATCTTGAAAGAAGAAATTTCCATCCGGTTGGTAACGAAGTACATTGGCAATGTAGTTTCGTCAGCTCTTCGCTCGTCCATAACCCCTCTAAACGCTTCGCTGAAATGCTCTGACTGGTATCGGACTCTGCGGAACAAGGCCGAGAGAAGATGGGCTGCCACTGCTGCATCAAGACCTTTTGGCATTTAGGTTGAATTGTTGTCGTTTCGGCAAGTCTCGCTATTTCAACAAACTAAACCTCCACGAATCCCTCCGGCCAGAAAAAGTCAAAGAAATTTGTCAGTTGCGGAAAGTTATAAGTCGCGGAAGGAATAACACGTTCCCCAAAATTCATTAGACAGGGCGGCAGAAATGAAGCAGGTTGGGAAAGATTGTCGGTTGCACACGGACTCGACCAGCCGAAAATGGCATTGGTCGGTTCGGAAGCCCCGTGTCCAGACCAACAGAGGACTAAAATGTCGACCCAGCCCAGCTCGATCACGCCACGCGGACGCCTGCAGTCAGGCCGCGAGACACGCGTCAATCCTCGGGATAGAGATGTGATCTCTGCCCAAACCATCCCCGCCGGGTCGACTGAGCCGATCGAGTCCTTCGTCGATCCTGGCACCGCCGCCCGATATCTCCAAACGACTCGTCGACACGTGCTGGAGATGGTCCGCGCCGGACTCATCGTTGGTCATCCGCTCGATCCTCACGCCAAGAAGAAGGACTGGCGATTCCTGCTGTCGGAGCTGCACGCCTACATGCTAAGCTGCGACCAGCGGCCACCTGGAGCATGCAAACCACCGAGGAGGGTTTGATGCCCAGGTATCAGGAAGGAAGTATCCGCCAAATAAGGCGCGCAGACGGAATGACATGGGTCCTTCGCTATTACACAACGCGAGCGGATGGGAAACGAGTCGAACACATGGTCGGCATCGGCCTTGTGAAAGACATCGGTCCCAAGAAAGCCGATGCGTCGCGAGAAGCCGATCGTCAGAAGCTGCGCGAAACCATCAACCAATTGCAGCCCTTCCAGGGAAAGCCGAGGACATTTGGTCAGCTCTGTCAGCACTACATCGAGAACGAGCTGAGAATCGACCAGTCGAAATCGGCGCGCCCCAAGGAGTTTCCGACCATCGAGACCTACGAGCGACACCTCGTCAAGCGCATCATTCCGCGTTGGGGAAAGCTGGCGCCGTTGGCGGTCAAGTCGACGGAGGTCGAGAAGTGGTTCCTCGAACTGCGGATGGGAAACCCGCAAAAGAAGGTGAAGCCGTTTGCCGATCCCACGGTAGACAAGATTCGGCGCATCATGCACCTAGTCTACAAGCACGGGCAGCGGCACGAGTTTCTGCCGCGGCAGCAGGAGGGCAATCCCATGAATTGGGTGAGCCAGCGAACGACCAGCGATTACACGGCGGTCCCCATGACGCCGAAGCAGGCCTTCGAGATTCTCCTCAACATTCCGGAGCCGAGGCGCACGCTCACCTTGAGCGATGCGGCGACAGCGCTGCGAGTGTCGGAGTTGCTGGCCCTGATGTGGACGGATCTGGACTTCGCGGATCTGGTGATGTACGTGAGGCGGGCGTATGTGTGGGGAAGGTTCAAGGTGCCGAAGTCGAAGGCATCGAAGGCCCCGGTTCCCATGCATCCTCTCCTGGCGGGGTTTCTTCTCGCATGGCGCGACAAGACGCCTTTCGGCAAGGACACCGACTTCGTGTTCCCGAGCGTCCGGCTCAAGGGCAAGAAGCCGTTGTCTGCGTCCATCATGGTGCAGAAGTACCTGAGGCCGGCGGCGGTGAAAGCGGGTGTGATCAAGGAGGGGGAGAAGGTGCGTTTCGGCTTTCACAACTTCCGGCACGCACTGGCGACGGCGCTGGTGAAGCTGAAAGTAGACGCGAAGACTGTGCAGGGGATGCTGCGTCACGAGGACTTCGGGACGACGATGCAGCTCTAGGCACAATCGGACATGGAGGCGATGCGCGAGGCACAGGGGAAGTTCCTGGAGCAGCTATTGGGCGACAGGATTCACCTGCTCACGGAGTGGGTTCAGTGAGAAATCGTGAGTCGAATCTCCGAATCGTGGGTTGGATCGTGGGTTGGAAATTTCGGTCGAAAGCCGCTAAGTTCTTTAGAATGATGGTGGCCAGGGACGGAGTTGAACCGCCGACGCCAGCCTTTTCAGAGTGGCGTTGATAAGTGTTTATAACGACTTAACAGGTCTTAGGTGGCTGCGTAAGTACTTCAAAGGTCGTGAAAGACACGCTTATCTTGGGCTGGAATCCTGGGCTGGACCTGGTATCGCAGTGGATTTTATGCTTCCTCAAATCCTTGGCTATCAAACTTCAGAGTCCGACAGTTCTCGGTAACGGTGCGAACCACATTCTCAGGAGCGCCAGAAGGAATCTCAGCTTCGATTTCAAGGGTGATTTTCATTTTAGCGTCGAGTAGGCCGGCAAGATGCTGAACCACGTAAGCGGCGATAGCATCAACGTCGGGCGATAGGCGAGTTGCATTCAGTGTTGGCGAACCGTGAGACCGCCTCAGAGCCGGCGATTCCGTCGAGCCTGTTTGGGGCAGGCCGGTTCCTCCAGCAGGATATGCGGCAACCCCGACGCCAGATTCAGCAAGTCCATCTGCGGTTGCCGTGCTTGCAACCCTATTCTGGTGGCTGTCGAAGCCTTGGCAAGCGGCCTCCTTCTCCATTTGTTCTGCTGCAACCTGGGGCTTAACGAATTCAACTGAACATTAGGACGACAACCGGCTTCGAGACCGCGATAGCGACCGCCCGCTGCGTCACAAGAATCCGCGTATGAAAAGTATCTTGCTTCCATGTGAGGCGAGCCACAACGCCGGGATTGCGGTTTTCAAGCCGGCAACTCAGGAGGACAGCCACAATTCCATTTGCCTTGATGGCAGGCGCTGGGGCGCGTATTTGCGGAGGAAAGACCTTGCGGATCAGTTGACGTTTCCGCGACTCCCACTTCTGCACGCTGGCCAACCCGCTTACCAGCGGTCAGAACGCGGTGAACCCGCTCTGAAATCGTCCAATACGCACTGCTGACAGGCACGTTCGACATCGAGGCCCGACGGAAATGGCGACTCCCATGAAGTACTGTGCTCGTAATCCACGGATACACGATTCAGATCAACCGCCAACCGTCTCTTTGCGTCCGCCATGCTTGAGCGTGGACCAAATCCAACGTGAACTCGAAGCCATTGCGGCTTTCGACAATTTGTTCTTGGCCCGGAGCGAGCACTGCGCGGATGAAATCGTCGGGCTTGAACTGCGCAAGTTACGAGGCAGGAATTGCTCAGATTGGCCGAGTCGCTTCGACGTTTGGGCGGTTGATCGCAGCCGTCATCTGCCCGATCGAGGCGGCCTCATCATGAAGTGTTGCAACCTCACAGTCAACCTCGAGTTACGAATCGCTACTGGCTAGTCGGCAGATCCCCGGGCAGGATCTTATATTCCAAACGGGTATACCCGTATTCTTTGAGTTTGTGATACAGAGAGCTTCTCGGCATACCTAATCTCCTGGCTGCGGAATCCACTCGGCCTCCTTCCATCGCTACGACGGCCTGAATATAGCGCTGTTCCATCGCCTTCAGCGTCATAACGGACGCCACGTTCAAGTCGGGTAACCCCTCTTCCACTAACCCTTCTTCCACTTCGAAATGCAGATCTGCCTCCGTCACTGCAGGGCCTTCTTTGAGCAGGAGAGCGCGTTCCAAAGCGTTGCGCAATTCGCGGATGTTCCCAGGCCATGAGTATGACTGCAGTGTGCGTATGGCTCCGTCGGTCAGTTCGGCTTTCCCCACGCCCACGTCATCGGCCAGGCGTTCCAGGAACAATTGCGCCAAAGTGGGGATATCCTCTGCGCGATCGCGCAAAGGCGGAGTCGTTATAACAATGGTGTTGATTCGGAAAAATAGATCGTTGCGAAATCTTTGATCTCGCACTAACGTTTTAAGATCGCGATGCGTCGCCGTAATTAATCGAACGTCAACCCATCTGTCTCGCACACTGCCCAAATGCCGAAACTGCTTATCTTCCAAGACCTTCAAAAGCTTCGGCTGAATCTGGAGGTCGAGATCTCCAATCTCATCTAGAAATACGGTTCCTTTGTGAGCAATCTCGAGGAGACCTGCCTTGTTTTGGACAGCCCCGGTGAATGCCCCCTGATCATGTCCGAACAATTCGGTCTCTAGCAACTCTCGTGAGAGGCCTGCGCAATTCAAGTCAACGAACGCTTCGCTCGCGCGAGGACCATTTTCATGAAACCAATGCGCCAACACGCCCTTGCCAGTCCCAGTCTCACCTTGAATCAGGATCGGACTATCCGTCCCCTTGATTTTTTCGGCGACATGCCGCAGCTTCTTGATGAGGACACTGTGGCCCAAAAATGGGTTTATTGGAATTCGATTTTGGCGGCTTTGTTCCAAGACTTGCTTCTTGTCATGGTGTTGATTATCGAGAGTGCGATCAATCATTGAGAGCCATTTCGATTGGTTTCGTCAGGAACCGTTCTGCTCCTTGCTTGGCTTTTTCCACTGCCAATCGATTGAGGCGTGAACGGTCGGAACGATTACCAGATATCTGAAACTGGCGCCTAGGTATTTGGCACCAATCCCTGCAGTTGGTTCTTAATCCACATCTGTAAACACTCTGCTACTCGCTTCCCGATACGCGCGAAGCGAATCCCTGCGCGTCCGGAAGCATTCACCCAGCAAACATCTCCACCTATGCCAAATTCCATCGCGCCCGCGAGATGAAATCGCAGTCGCACTTGTTCACCAACTTGCAGTGGTACCGGAGATAGGATGGCCATGCCTGTCTCGCTGACGTCAATCGTGGTCGCGACGAATTCGTCCTTCCCCTCACCGGTCACCAGGACCCTGGCTCGCCAGGGGCACCGAAAATAGTGTCGCCTCTCTCTTACCAGCATCGGGTAAGACACTTTGAGCACTCGAAGAACTACAGCAGGCGACAGGGGTCTTTCAAATACGAAGTTTGCGCCTGCCTGGAACGCCTCGATCTTGTCTCCGGACGGACCCAAAATGGCAAACGCCACTATGCTTTGGTGAGCCGCCAGCTGGCGTAGTGTCCGAAGCAATTGGGTACCTTCATCCTCAACCAAGAGATCTACCAAAACACCCTCGTACTTGGCGTGACAAAGTTTTCTGACCGCCGGGTCGCGGCCATCGCACGTATCAACGTGAATTTTTACTTGGTCAGCGCATTGACAGACGGTCTCAATCGTCTGCGTGTGCCGGCTCACCAGCAGGACGTTGATCGCTTCGGGGTGTGCAGGTCGCATCAAGGCAGTCCGCATTGCTTCCACATGAACTCACGCGCATCAGAAATAGGAGCAAACGCGGTGCCAGACCTAAGCTCTTGTAAACAAATGCCGTGCCGATCACCAAATCAGCTTCATGTCTGGGGATTGGACAGTCGTCGCCCAGCAATCAGACTTTCCGCAGGCAAACCGTTCCATTGAGTGCGACCCACGATTGGACGAAACGAGACCCGTTTTTGGGGCGAGGTGATTGGTTGCGAGGGGAGCCGGACTTGGACCGCCGACCCCTTGGGTATGCAATCTGACTCACCTTTTCGATGAAAGTCGAACTATACCTTCACCCGAACGGGGCTCGCCACGGGCTTGCCCGTTACGCAGCCTGCTTTCACCCCTTACCGTCATAGGAACTCAGCAGGCAGATCAAGTAACATTTGCCTTGCCAGGTTCTGTTCCCGCCGCGTCTCTTCAGGAGTTATCGTTCCGAATAAGTCTAGATTCTGGAAATGAGACGGGAAAAGTACCCACACTAGAAAACAGCGTTGAGGAATTGAAAGAAGTGGAGATGAGTCTCGGGCTCTATCTAGTGCGCTGTGGCCCCTTGAGTCACTATTCTTTATATAAGGAGAGACAAGAGTGAAAATGAGGATGGTTGTGTGTAAAGCGCTCTTCGCGTTGGCCGGGCTCGGATTGCTGTTCATGTCAATGGCGGCACAGGCCGAACCATATTTTGGCGTCCCCAGCGGCGTCGCCAGCATACCGCTATCGTATAACGGTCCAGAAACACTTACCCTGAGCGCCACCGCATCCACTGGTACGGTTGCGTTTCCCTTGGGCGGCGGAACCGCCCCCGGCGTAATTACCGTTAATACGCAATACAACTTGAACCCAGGCCGGGTGGTAACGATCGAGGCTGGCTTTAACAACTTCAATGCCCTTACTGACGGGAACGGCGATTGGATCCCCGCAGAGGCTATCAGTGCAACATTCTCTGGCGGTGGGGGCACCGTAACTTCCTATGGAAGTTGTATGGGCCCGTCGAGCAACCAAACGGCAATTCAATTCGGTAACTCTTGCGGTTACATCACCTTTCCCGCATTAACAGCGGGACACACAAGCGGAAACCACAACCACACAATTACATTGAGTCTGCAACCGTTCTTTGCTTCGGCGCCTGGTAACTACACGGGCACCCTTATAATCGCTGCCCAAGCCAACTAACCAACAACCGAGGGATTGGAGCGGCCATGTTCGCCAAAAAGCGCGGCCGCTCCTTTTTTGTGAAAAATGACAAGAGATTTGGTAAAACACGTCTATATTTTCCTCCTGCTCTTCGTTGCCCCCGCGCTTCATGCCCAAGGGATTGCGCCCATCATCACTGAGTATGGTCATGGAAAAGCAAATGGCTCCTTCACCGTTACGAATAACTTCTTGGAGCCAGTATCAGTAGTCATCCAGGAATTCAGCTTTAGCGTGAATCCAGACAGTAAATCCACAATACTGCCGCTCGACCCGCGTATTCACATCGAGCTTGATTCCATGTCTGCCAGGATCGGCGCAAAACAACAGCACGAATTTAGTTATAAAGTGAAATGCGACAGCTTGCCGTGCTGGGGAACCTTCAACGCCTCGATCAGCGGCGCACACGTCTCCAATGGGGTCGGTTTAGTGATGATCGTCCCGCACACATTCTACATTTGCCAAGATAAACAGACGGGTTGTCGCGACCGCATTCGCCACGATGTTTTTCACCTTGACAAATGACCGCGCAATCCCTATTTCTGTGCCTCTTGCTGCTTCTCGCATTGCCAGGTGCGAGCCATGCTCAAGTCGTTGAACTCAAGGGCGGCGACAGCACGGTGGTCGACGCAGGCGGCGGAAGCGTCGTCCTTCATTTTCCAAACTCGACCGAGACATTTGGGGTGGGAATCGCAAATGGACAACTCCGCTGGGGCGCCAGTTCTTCGTTCAGCTGGCAGCAATGGCGTTTGACCGCCGGCGATGATTATCTCGGCTTCACAGTCGGGACCGGCCTGGTGGTTCCGTTGCGCGGGCTGACGGCCGAGCGAAAATGGGAGAAGCAAAAGCTGACGCTTTTTGCCGGGGCTGCTGGCCAGTTCTACTCGTTTCCTTATTTCTCGGCCACGAGCGTTAATCATTTCGGCACAGGGGCTTTCTATCAGCTTAAGTTGCCGCACGGCCTGGACTTTTCCACGATGGGGGTCATTGTCGGATCACAGTACACCGCAGGTGGGGCGTTGCATTATGTCTGGAAAGGTCTCGACGCATCCGGCGCGGCAGGGCTCCTGCAAAGCCAACCATTCGAGAATGGGAGTATTTCTTACAAGCCCATTAAATCGCTCTCCTTTTTCGCCACGCGGCAAACTTACTTCTTTGATGTGAACCAGATTCCAGCGGGTGGCACCGGCTCTTCTCTTGTCCAAGAGCAATCGACCATCAGCAGCGTCGGGGGTTCCGCGAATCTGCGGGGTCTTTCGTTTAACGCCTCGGCCCTTACTGGCACATCGGGCGCGAATCAAGTGAGCGGCCAAACCTTTGGCGGCGCTATCCATCCGGGCCCCGTAGCTATCACGGCGAGCTACTATCGATCAGCGTATGGTGGCTTCGTTACTTCTTCGTTCACAGAGAAGCTTACCCGGCGGTGGTCGGTCAGTGAGTTTCTTACCTACTCTCAGGGGCGGTGGACGTCGAATTATGGCGGCTCGTTCACGTCGAATCGGTTGACGGCGAGTGTTGGGTATCTGACGTACTTCGCTCCGTTAAGCTCTGGGCCCTCACCGTTTCAGCAGACCATTAGCGTCAGCTTAAGCTGGCAACTTCCGCACAGCACAACCGTTACGCTGGCAACCAATACGCTACCCAACGGCGCTGTGCGGTGGAGCACCTACGGCAACAGCTACGTTCAAGGCCCCTTGCAGGCCAGCAATGCCGCAGGGCTGGCCCACACCAATCAGACAACGCTTACGGCAAAGTTTATCGTTCGCGGAATCGTGAAAGACCCTTCAGGTACACCAGTCGCAGGCGCCGCCGTTCTCGTCGGCAACGAAACCGCGTTTACGGATTCCGACGGAACGTTTTTCGTGCGGTTCCGGAAAGGAAACGCCGTACCTATCAAGGTTGTCCCCGGAGATTTCAGGGCACCGGGAAACTGGCATGTCATCAGCGCGCCGGACACAGCGATGCCCGAGCCGAAAGACAAGGCAACCGTGGTCAACATCGAAGTGAGCCAGGTCCGCCTTTGAGCGGGCCGCCGCGACGATTCTGTGATGGGGCGTCAATTTGCTGTTTGGAATTTATATACGGCACATACAGCTAGGAGGACCTCGTTTCCCCCGGTCACGGTGGACCAGTTTGGGCGCTCGATTCCTCTGGCGCGCCGTTTAGCCAAATGGAGGCGCTGCCTCACTCATATACATTCGCCACATCCAGTCATCCCACGGCATAATTAATGACTTCATACGTTTTCTCGGTGCCTATATCAATCCACGGCCATATGCTGGACGATTTCAAGTAAGGAATTGCGGCGGGGGGAGGCTAGCCAACGTGCCTGTACAAGATCCTTCCAGCCATAAACAGAGTTCTGTCAGCCAGAACGGACACACCCCAGAAGCTTTGCGGCTTCCAGTGTTTCGTGCATTGCTTCCTTTTAGGTTGGTATAGCGATAGTAGGTCAGCAGCCTTCCGGTTGCGCCCAGCCTGTCCTTGAAAGCGATCAAGCCTTGGTTGTCGAGATCGGAACGGCCAAAATCGATCCGCTCCGTCCCCGATGCTTTGCCTTCCTCGATGAGTTTCCAGATCAGAAACGGCATACCGCCGAGGTTGTGGAACCGATGCTTGACCCGTGCCGCAGGCCGAGAACGGCTGCGACGGGCACGCCGGCTTTTCGTGCCAGTGTGATCTGTTGTCGCCGACATAATGCGAGTGCAGGTGGAAAAGGGCCAGCTACAAGTCACGCGTGAGTTTTCGGTGCAGAACTCTTCGAAACCGCTGCGTACTCAGATAAATGAGCGCAACTTCGAGTTCTATATTCCGGAAGGAGCGAAGATCGTCGAAGGCTCGGCCATGGCGGAGCATGGTAATCCTCTTAAGTCCGCGCCTGTTCTGGAGAGGGATAAAAACCGGCATTTCTTTGAGTTTCCACTGCGGCCGGGTACAACTCGTTTCCAAGTGATTTATAGAGTTCCATATGCCGGAGTGCGAACATCGATCCGCGATCGCAGACGCTCGCGTTCAAGGTAGCGGGCGAGGGAACGCTACAAGCCCGCGTGGAAAACGCTTCGGCACAACACGAAAATCGTCCGGGCGGAGGACGCGTTCCGCCAATCGATGCGCCGGATCCGTTGCGGAGATCTCGCTGGTCCATTCCGGGCGTCATTGCAGCCGCGCTGGTGGCGGGTGCGATTCGCGTCGCTTTGCGGCGACAAGCAACGGCCCGCGCTGGCCCGCGCCAGAAAGCTCAGTCTCTTAAATTCGAAGAACACGTCTTGGACTATGAACCTGCCAAAGCCCCCATCGAGCGCCCGAAAGCATCTGGCATGACGCGTACGCAGCCCTCCGCCGGGCATCGTTCCTTGTCCATGCTGCTGGAAGGGCTGAAAGAGGAGATCTTCCAGCTCGAAGTCCAACACAAGCAGAACGACATCTCGCAGCAGGAATACGACAGGTAAAGGCCGCGCTCGACCATATGCTTGAGTGTGCACTGAAGCGCGACGCAAATCGCGTGCAACATAGTCCAAGCTGAGGTCGTTCCCCGTCCGCTGCAGTTGGTACGCCGATAAACGGACCGCGAACGGACTGCGGTTCAAATCTCCGGCACGCGATGATGAATCTTCCGGACGTGCCGGACGGAACCAGCACGCCTAAAGAGCCGCCGCCTAATCGATCGTCAGTGAGATCGACTTGAGCACCAAATTGTTCACAGGTTTAGATTGGTCTGTTACCTGAATCGTAAGCGCATACATGCCGGGCACATTCACGATACTGGTGGCGTTAGTACTAGTGACCTGGCCGTCAGAACTGAGCGTAAACCCGAGGTTGGCCAAGTTGTTGGGCCCAGCAGTCACGTCCGTAAACGTGAAGTACCTATTGGGACCGTTGGCCACAATGGAGGACGCATAGGGCACGATAGGTGTGGCCGCAGGGAGTGTGCTCGTAACCATGTGCAGTACACCGTTCTGAATGTGGTCTATCCCAAATGGTGTCGTGACGCCCGTGGTTGCTACTGGTGTGCCCGCAGTTGTTGTGAAAGGGAGAACGCTGTTCGGACTCGCAGCGGAGAGTGTTGCCAGCCCGAACGCCCCATCGGGCCGGAAAGCGATGCCGATTGGAGCATCGGTCGAGGCGGCGGTGGTGATGGGAGTGCCTACCGCAAATTGCGTCGTGTTCACCAAGGCTGTTTCGAACGGCACCAGTTGATGGCTGCTGTCCTCGCATGCCACCCACACCGTCTGGCCATCAGGAGAAACCCGAACTCCTGCGGGAGCCGGGCACGGCGTTTCCAGGGTCGTCAAGTCAATCGTGGTGAGAAGCGTTTCGAAGGTAGCGCTGTTCGGATTGGTGTCAATAATCTTCAAAGCACCCTTGGAATCGCCGTTTGTCTCGGTGACGAAAGCGTAGAGGCCATCAGGGGAAACATCAATAAAGCGGGGAAGAACAGCCGGCGCTGAGCCCAAGGGGATACAGCCTTCGGAATTCGGGGAGTGGGCAGCGCGAATATTCTGGTGAATGTTTCCGCTACTCGGCTCCTCATCGAAGATACAAATCTCGTCCCCTCCTTCCCTGACAACATAGAGATGGGTTAGCCGCGCGCCGCCAACGAAGAAAGTGGATCCCAGCTTGAGGTCAACGGGGCCAGCTCCCGCATGAGAACCACCCAGGGTGAAGTCGCCGATAGCGGTCACGGTTCCAAAGTTACTCATGAAGCGGTTGCCACTAACGATCTGGAGGTTGTCGGAGCCCTGGTTGGCGACAATAACATTCACGGGCATCCGGACTGACCCCGATGGTGGGAACAAACTGCTGGCCAACTGCGATGGCATGCGTATCACCGGCAGCAGTGGCGAGCCCCTGAGAAGCGGTAGCAGTGGTTGTCGAGCCCGTCACCGTATCGCGGAGCATAAGCTGGTGGTTGGTGGGGTCTGCAATGAACACAGCAAGTCCATCTGGAGAGGCAGCTACATAGTTCGGAATCGTCCCGGCTCCCCCGAGTATGATCCCCATTCCGGCCTCGGTTACGCCGGTCACGCCAGCCGACGTATCAAACAGGCCGGCCGCATTGATGCCGTTCGCGCCCACATAGACCCCGGACCACAGGATTTGGGCGGTGAAATTTCCATTCGGGCACGTGGCGGCGACTGTGCACGATGGAGTGGTGAAGTTCCCGTTGTCGGCGACTCCAACGTCGTAGCCGCCCCCTGGGTTGCCTTCCTGTAGTTAGGTTGCCATTCCTGTTTCTCCAGTTCAAGCTTAGGGAACGTCTGAACAAGTTC
>PMMJ01000398.1 GCA_003162255.1 Acidobacteriaceae bacterium
GCCAGCGGCTTCTCGCAGATCACATGCTTGCCAGCCTGCAGAGCTGATTGCGTCTGCGTGAAGTGGAGATGGTTTGGTGTGCACACGTGCACAACCTCTACTGACCTGTCTCCCGTCAGTTCCTCCATCGACGTATAGGCACGAGCGATCCCGAGGGCGCGGCACGCTTCTTGCGTCCTGGTAACGGAACTTTCCAGCACGCCCTGGATGGAAATGCCGAGCCTCCGAAGCGCTTCAATGTGCGCTCTCCCCACAAAACCCGTGCCAACCACTGCTGCTCGCAAATTCACGTTGGAAACCTCAACAGATTCAGACCAAGGCGTCGATGCTAAAGGGCATTTGCGCCTTCGTCAAAATTCGAATATAACGCTCGTTCATTCGGAGGAAACAGCCGTGCGCTCCACCAGTGGAACCACCGCCGAATCAATCCAAGCATCGTTCTCTCCGCTCGGCACGTCCGCAAACAGCCACCAGTGCTCCGCATGTTCCACCATTCCTCCCGGCGGCAATTCGAACAGAGGTCCCAGCGTTTCCAACTCGATGAAGTCGGGGTTGGTGAACACCTCAAAATTGCAGCCGAAATCGGGATACTGAGCGCCACTGATGACCGCCGCGCGTTTAATGAAAAGATGACCTTCCCTGAAATAGGCTCCCCAGCCGGCCGAGTTGTAAATGCCCCCCATCTGCTCTTTGAAACGGCCTTGCGGATTGGCAAGGTGCCGCAACTGAATATAGGCCGTGCCGAGTACCCAGCGGGGGTCGGCAAAGTCCGTGTAGGACCAGATGCCGAAGACTCCAACCGGCAGATAGTGATCCTTATCCATCGCAATCCTGGGAGAAAGCGGTAGGATCACCCGTCCGCCCGCCCCCATCATCGTGGGCGACCACGGCGCCAGCGTGGTCGAACGCTGGTCGTCATTCCTTACGCGGTGCGTGATTCGCACCTGCGAACCCGTCGACGCCAGCTCGATCTCAAGTTCCTTTCGCAGGTTGGTGCCCGGAGGCAACTCCTCTCGCTGCGCCGTGAAACGCGTCGCGTTGCCGTGCTGAGAAACCGCGACCGGGGTGTTGTCGGGATAATACGTTCTCTCCACTTCGGGAGAAACCCACAAGCGGTGGCCACCGTAAAGGCGGAACTCGGAACCGCCGGTCTTCCCCGCGTCTTCCTCGACTTCATGGAGCAGGTTTTCCCCGTTGCGAAAGCCATAGAAGAGAATCCGTGGACCGACATCGGCGGTTACGACCAACTCGACGACGCTATTGGACAACCTGTACGCATTGTCCCAGCCCCGGTATGAGAATCGATCGAGCATGGTCGGGGAATTTGCCTCAGGCAAGTTCTTTCGCGTTCTTCTGGACCTTGCCCAAACCCGCCGCGATTTCGTGCATGTCTTCTTCATCTCCCAGCAACGCGGGCTGCGGGATCCAAACGGTTTCCCACGCCGCTTTGTGGGTCACTGGGAATTTTTTCCCCAGGAACGCATGCTTCTCCTTGGCCTGCTTTCCGCTGAGGCGCTTCCGGTATTCGCCATTACGGAACATGTGTAACTTGTGGAGCGGCGGGTAGCTTGCCTGGTTGGGAATGCCCTCCGCGTTCATTGCTTCTATGAAACGCTCCGTGGAGAGGCCCGCGAATTCTTTCTTATTCACGTGGAAAATGTAGGCATACTGCCCATTGCGCGTGCACCGTTCGTCCAGCTTTTGCGGTGTAATACCTGGAATTTCGCACAACAGTCGATCCAGTAGCCGTGAGTTTTGATGGCGCCGCTTGGTTTGCTCGTCGAGGCGGCTTAACTGCACGTTTAGGATGGCGCCCTGCCACTCGCTTAGCCGGTAGTTCGACCCATACCTGAAGTGGCTATAGAACCACTCGCCGGGCATGCGGCCGCAGTCGTGCACGGAGCGGGCCTGCACCTCGAATTTGTCATCATTGGAAATGATGATCCCGCCTTCGCCAGCGGTTATCAGCTTACTGGATTGAAAACTGAAGGTGCCCGCGACACCGAACGTCCCGACCCGCTGCCCTCGCCATTCACTGGCGTGCGCATGCGCCGAGTCCTCGACTAACGCCAGTCGCTTGCGGCTGGCGATTTGTTTCAGTCGATCGAGATCCGCGGGATGCCCGCCCATGTGCACCGCGATGATCGCCTTCGTTCTTGGAGTGATCGCCGCTTCCACTAAGTCGGGATCGATGCAATAGGTCTCCGGGTCAACATCCACCAGCACCGGAAGCGCGTTAGCAAACAACACGGCGCTGGCGGTTGCGACGAACGTAAAGTCCGGCACAATCACCTCGTCACCGGCGGTGATGCCCAGACCTGCCATGGTGACTTCCAGAGCGGCGGTCCCGTTGGTGACTGCGATCCCGTGGCGCGCTCCGTGAAACTCGGCAAAGGCGCGTTCGAACTCCAGCGTTTTGGTTCCGGGCGTCCGCCACCAGACCCGACTCTCCAAAACTTCTTTCAGAGCCTGTTCTTCATTCTTGTCGTAGTACGGCCAAACAGGAAACGCGTTGCCTTTTGCTTTCTTCCCCCCGAGCAATGCCAGTGCAGACATTTATGATTTATCTCCTTAATATAGGTTAATATAGGCCTAGTACTGATTGAATCCGGTGGCATAGCGGAACGCTTCTACGTAGTGCCCGTCTTTGCGCGGTTGTGCTTGCCGCATTTCGTCCTTGGCCTTCTCCAGATCCTTCGGGTCCCAATCGGACCGATATTTGTGGACGGCAGGTTCGAACTGGCTCACTTGCTTGCTCGCAGCATCGAACTTCAACTCGGCGACGCTGTCGATGTTGACGAAGTAGTTCGACTCCTGCGGCGAAGGGTAGAAGAAATACATTTCCGGCACCTGGTACGGTTCCAGTCCCAGCTGCAACCTCTGATTGGGGAAATAAAGCCAGAACTCGGCGGCGCGCACCGCATCAATGGTGTTGAAAGCCGCCATCCGATGGTCGGTTTTGTGCCAGCGCTCATACCATTCGCCCGGATCGACGCTCAATAGAACATCGGGCCGTATGCGGCGAATAATCGCGGTTGCTTCCTCGGTCAGCTTCGGCTGCGGCGCATATTCCAACATGCCGTCGTCATATCCCATCCACAGAATGTTCTCTTTCGGTGTGCCCAGCTGTCCTTCAGAAATCTCCTGTTCGGCCCGGCGGATTCGCGCCAGACGTTCCGAGCTCATCTCCGGATCGTAGGAACCCTTGTCATCATTCGTGTACACCACGATGTACACCTTGTTGTGATTGCGGTTCAGCAGGGCGATCGTGCCCCCTGCGCCGAACACATCGTCATCGGGATGAGGAGTGAACACAAGGATCGTCTTGTTCTGGAGACTCTCCAGGCGCGTTGCTTGCCCCTGAACACTGACGATCGCCAAGAAAATGAGAAAACAACAAGCCAAAGCGGTGCGCATCAGGAAATCCCTCGTCCAAAGCAGTGAACTGATTTATTAAAACGTTTCAAGGTTGCTCCACCTATCCCCTCGCTGTCAAGAGGAAATTGCAAGAGGAAACCGTATGATCTTTGGAGATATCTGACTTTTCTTACATTTTCTCTTGACAGCGAAGGATTGCTTGACTCAGGATTGAAACGGTTTACTAAAACAATTTATTAGCAACCCTCGGACCTGCAGGGTTAGTCTGAGGATGTGCTTGGGGGGTTCCTATGCTTCGCACTGTCAATGCCGCGGTTCTGTTGTCGGCGTTTTTCGGTGTTCTTCTGATTGCCACCTTACCTGCCATGGCCCAAGTCGACCGAGGTGCCATTGTCGGCGCCGTCACCGATCCCTCGGGCGCTCGCGTTTCGGATGCGCAGATCACCATCGCCAATCGCGAGACCGGCCAGGCGAGCCACCTCACGACGGACGGCGAAGGCAACTACAATGCCAACCTTTTAAAGATCGGCACCTATTCGGTCTCGGGCACCAAACAGGGCTTTGAAACGACGTTTCAGGCCAGCGTGGAAGTGGCTGTCAACCAGAGCGTGCGCGTTGATCTGGTGCTCAAACTCGGATCAACCTCGGAGAAAGTCGAAGTTACGGGCGCCGCACCGCTGCTGCAAACGGAGTCTTCCTCGCTGGGCACGATCGAGACGGAGCGGCGAATTGCTGACCTGCCTCTCAATGGCAGGAATTTCATGCAACTGGCTTACCTTGGTCCCGGAGCCAATGGCGGTCAGACCGGATCGAACGCCAGTGGNNCAGTGGCGGCGTCTTTGAGAACGAACGGGCCAATGAGGCTATCTCTGTGAACGGCCTGCGGGTCTCGAACAACAACTTCCTGCTGAATGGGGTCGACAACAATGAGTTCGGCCTCGGTGGCGTGGTCGTGCTGCCGCCGCCGGATGCGATCCAAGAGTTCAAAACGGAAGAGAGCTCAATGAGCGCGGAGTTTGGGCGCGGCGGCGCCGCTGTGAACGTGGTGCTGAAGTCGGGCGGCAATCATGTTCATGGCGGAGTTTACGAATTTATTCGCAACGACAAACTGGACGCGGTCAACTACTTCAACCAGGGCCAGCAGCCGTTTAAGCGAAACCAGTTTGGGGCCTTCCTGGGCGGACCCATCATTAAGAATAAGACTTTCATTTTCGGGGATTATCAGGGTTCGCGGCTACGTGCAAGTTCCCCGGCGATCTCCACTGTTCCCACGATGCCCGAGAGAACGGGCGATTTCAGTGGCATCCTTGGGCTACAACAGCAAGATCAAAGCGGCAACCTGATTTATGACGCACTTGGCAGGCCGATTTACGTCAACGAAATCTATAACCCCTACACTACAAAGACGCTCTCAAGTGGCGGTGTCGTACGTGACGGTTTTGGCTTCGATCCCGTTACGGGTCTGCCGATTCCCGGATCGGCGAACATTATCCCCGCAACTATGATCGGCAATCCTGCCACGGTGAACACCGTCGGTCAGAATATTGCGGAGTTCTACCCCAGCCCAACCAACAACCAGACAGCGCTCAATTACGAGACCAACATTCTCAACGTGAATGATCAGGATTCTTTTGACACACGCGTGGATCACCGTTTCAACGACGCGAACCAGATCTTTGCCTCTTATAGTTTTGGCGATGTGCGCAGCCAGCGTCCTGGCCCCTTGGGTCCCCTCTACGGAGGCTCAGACTGTTGCCCCAGCATCAGCAACTCTCGCGCACAACACCTCGGGATCGGCTATACCCATACTTTCTCCGAGCGTCTGCTGAACGACCTCCACGGCGGTTATTTCCGCTATGCCGTAAATGCTCTGCCCTTTAATTTCGGCAAAGACGTGAGTGCCACACAACTTGGCATTCCCAACACCAACCGTCCCGGGTACCCCAATTCCAGCGGCCTCACCAACATTGATATAGCTGGCTTCACCTCTTTAGGTGACTCGCAGTGGCTCCCCGAGCATGTATTCGAGAACATTTTCCAGATCGCGGATACGATGACCTGGGTCAAGGGCAGGCATTCGCTGAAATTTGGCGTCGATTTTCGGCGCCAGCAGCGAAATTTTTTCCAACTTTCCAATCCGCGCGGGTACTTCGTTTTCGGAGGCGGATATACCAGTGATTTGAGCACAGGCTTGGAAGGGAGCGGCCTTGCTGATCTTTTGCTTGGTGTGCCTATCTCCAATGAGCAGGACTTCCTGGCTGGCCTCTATCCCACCCGCTACTGGGATCTTTCCGAATTCTTTCAGGATGACTTTCACTTCACCCACAACCTGACCATCAATNNCGCCTGGGGTTCGCATGGTCGGTGGGGAAAGGCACGGTCATCCGAGGCGCCTATGGAATGTTCTATTCGGCAGAGGCGGATATTTTTGACGACCTCGGTCTCAACCCTCCGCAACTCAGCTTTTACGCCAAGAACTTCAATGCCAGCGCCCCTCCCTCTGCGACACAACTTGTCTCCAATGGTTTCCCGAGTGCTTTGCCTCAGGGCAGCGCCACGAGTATCAGCGGGCCGGTCAAGACGACAGGACCCACACGCAAGATCCCCCGTATTTTGGAGTGGAACCTGAGCGTGCAGCATCAGTTCGCGCAAAACTGGGTGACCCAGATTGGCTACGTCGGTACGCGCTCCTACGATCTGTGGAATCACGAGGCCAGCGATCTGAATCAGCCACCCGTCATCCAGGATTCAAATTTCTGCGGCGCGCTCGACGCCAACGGCCAGTGCACCCAGCCCAATTTCGGAAGACGCTACTTTGCACAGCAACCTGACATGACCCAGGTCCTGCCCCTCGACTACGCGCAGTTCCAGTCCTTCTACAACGCGTTCCAGGCATCCCTGAACAAACGCTTCTCGAAGGGTTTCAATGTGCTGGCGGCGTATACGTTTGCCAAGAACCTGGGCAATGCGGATGGCAACGTAGGCGGTTACGTGCAGAACTCGTATTTCCCCAATCTGGAACACGGACCGGTCGCTCCGGATTTGCGGCAGCGGGTCTCGGTAAGCTACCTCTACGAAATCCCGGTTGGCCACGGGCGCCGCTTCCTGGGTGGTACCAAGGGGATCGTGGACGGAGTGCTCGGCGGATGGCAGGTTGCCGGAATCACTTCCGCGCAAACCGGCGAGGCGGTTACCGCAGTCATGTCGACCGACCTGAGCAACACGGGCAGCTTTAGCTATCGTCCAGACCAGATTGCCAATCCGTACAACTTTTCGTTCAATACAGCGTTGCAAGCCAACGACTATGGCTGCTCCAACCCCGGACATCAGACTTTGGATTGCTGGGTCAACCAGGCGGCATTCGTCGCACCTCCGGTTGCCCCGGGGCAGAACTCCGCACACAGCTTTGGGAATAGCAAGATCGGAAATCTGCGTGGCCCCAACTTGGTTGACTTCGACTTGGTCCTGCAAAAGCACTTCAAGATCGGCGAATCGCAGCAGATCGAGTTCCGGTCGGAGTTCTTCAATCTCCTGAATCACCCGAATTTCGGTTTGCCCGGAGGCAGCTCTGTGGTTTACGTGGATGTTCCGGGAGGCGCCGCCATCACGAACACGTCTACTGACAATCGGCAGATCGAGTTCGCATTGAAGTACACGTTCTAGATTAAGAGCTCGGCGCAAAGGTTGAGGTCGATTATGTCCGTTCATCGCCACGTCGGTTAATGCTTGCCGGCGATCCGATGAGGGATAATGCGGTAACGCACGCCACAGCGAAAACAAGTGCTATGGTCACCATTCGAGACGTAGCAAGGGAATGCGGGCTTTCGGTAACCACCGTGTCCATGGTGTTGAATCATGCTCCCTTGGCAAGGTCTATCCCGGAATCAACCAAGAAGCGCATCATCCACGTTGCGGAAGGACTGGGCTACGAACCCAATCCTTTCGCGCAAGCTCTGCGGAATCATCAGAGCCATACCATCGGCGTGATGGTACCGGACATCGCAGATCCATATTGCGCCCAGATTCTGCGCGGAATCGAAACCAGCTTTTCGCGATCGAGTTATCTTCCATTTTTGGTGGACATCCAAAACAACCGCATACGCTTTAAGAAATACCTCAATGTTCTGCTGGCACGACGCGTCGAAGGGCTGATCATTCTCGCCAACTCGCTCTCTTTTGAGACCGAGCTTCTTGGCGTCTTGGAAAGCCGAAAAATCCCTTCCGTAATTCTGGGCCGGCAGCCTGAGGCCGANNCTCGAGCACCTCTATCGCCTGGGTCACCGCAAGATCGCTTTTATCCGAGGGCCCAGGATGATTGTCGACAGCCACTACCAATGGGCTGGAATCTGCTCCTTCGCTGCCGCAGCCGGGTTGGAACTGGATCCCAGGCTGGTTGTGACTTTGAGTGATCCTTTCTCAAGCTATGAAGCGGGCTTCGAATGTACCAAAGAGCTGCTCGCCTTCAAACTTCCTTTTACAGCTCTGGTGGCCTTCGATGATATGACCGCCTTCGGCGCTATCCGAGCGCTCATAAGCGCAGGACTGAGGGTGCCCCTAGACTGTTCGGTCATAGGATTCGACGATATTCCCGCCGCTGCCTTCTACAATCCCGCCCTGACCAGCGTCCGGGAACACATGGAAAGCCTGGCTTCGATGGGGGCGGAAATTCTGATGGACGCCATTCGTGCCCATCGCAAGAACGCGACAGTCAGTCCCGTTCACCGCAAGGTCAAGCCGGAATTGATTGTCAGGGAATCAACCGCTGCGCCCGGTGTTTCCCAAGCATTCCGTATCGACTAGGCTGCGTTCGCGTGTGTTTAGCTTGCATTCCTGCAGCCGCGGATGGGTTTTGGTAGAGCGGGCCCGGGGCTACGGTTTACACGGCAACATGACGCAAATCAGTAGCGAATAAAAACCGACAGATTCTCACGCTGNNGATCCAACAAGTCTCCCGCCGCATCGATCTGCAGCGACGCCACCTTCGGCACCCACTCCAGATCAAACACCGACAATCGTTTCACAATATGATGTGGCATATACCCCAGCTCTTCTTCACAGCGCTTCGCAAACTCCGCCGATTCAATGTAAGCGCTCTGATAGCTATCCGTCGTAATCAGCGCCGGACGGTCGAACGGCACTCCATATCGATACATTTCTCTGGCCGCATTCCGTAAATTGGTTGTCGTATGCCGGGCGTGCGGATCGATCAAAATCGCATCCTCCGGTACTCCAAAATCCGCCATCAGCGACTTCTTCATTTCCACGGCTTCAGAAAATGGCGTTTGATTCGGGTGCACATAGCCGCCGGACACTAAAATCAGCGGAGCCCTTCGTTCCCGCCACCGTCGGGCGGCGATTTCTACCCGCAACTTACCCTCGGGCGCCAGCGACCAAGTGATCCGATCCCCACCCTCCCCCGGAACCACGATCGCGGTATAAGGAAATCGCGACCACTCTAATGTCCGAATTCTCCTGACCACGGCGGCATTCTCCGTCTGTTCGAGCGGCTCCAGCCGACCTGCTTCATCACGCTTGTTGATGTCCAGCAAATACAACGCAAACTTCAGCGTCGGTTGAAAAAACAACCTCATCTCTGGGGCCTGCTCCACGAGCATACCCGCTACGGTATGCACCATCTGTCCATACTCCGCTCCCTTTACGTCGAACGCAGGTGGATCCATCGCGGCGTATCGGGAAGAATTTTTCCCTTCCCCATAGACATCGATCGCCTGGTTCATTCCCTGAGCCGCATCTGTCCAAGCTTGTGCCAGCAGATCACCGCCGGCCTTTGACCCGTGCCGCACGTAAGCGCCACTCTCCCGCAGCACTCCGTCTACTAGCCTGCGCAGCGCGTCGTTCGTTGAGTACAAGTTCCTCAACGCGTCGGCACCTGCCGCAATCTCCGCGTCCGTCCAGCGCAGAGCCTCGTCAGCACAGGGCACCGTCTCGCAGGACTTCGCTGCCTTCTCGACCGCTGTTCGCTTTCGATCCAATATGCTCGCCAGCGAAGGCTCCCCTCCCACCGCTTTCGCGGCCCCGGGCGTTCTCTCGATCAGCGAAAGCACGTAGAAATTCTTGTCTTGCACTGGCGATCGAATCTCCAGCGGCTGTTGCGCTGGCTTCTGGGCAAAACTTAGACAAACAAAAAGAGCGCTTGCAAGAAAACCGACAAGGAACCTTCGTCTCATTTGCCCGTCACTCCTAGCGGTACCTTCTTATGTGTGATGATGAAGTCGAGCGCGCCGCACGAAATACGCATGGGCTCTTTTGCGGCAGTTATTCCCTTGGCAAGCGACTCCAGCAAAGACTTGACCACGGGGTGGTGCGTGTGTTCTGTAGCGTAACCGTGGGTAAGGTTCTTGCGTAGCTCTTTAAAGTACTCAGTGATTGTCACGATGTGCGGAAGTTTAGCAGAACCCGCCTTCCTCACCACAGCCGACAGCTTGCGTCCTCTGAGACCTATGGGTTGTTTCCTCACAGGCGTGACAGCTAGTTACTGCAACTGCACGGGGTGCGCGGAGGCGTCCGCATCAGCCGCGGCATTCACAGATACCGAATCGGCTGCCGGATCAAGTCTGGCCAGCATCTCCTTTGCGGGGGCGTAGCCTCGAGCGGCTGCCTTCCGTAGCCACGCTCGAGCAGTCGGAAGATCTTTCGAAACACCGTAGCCGCGGTAATACATCATGCCAAGATCCCATTGTGCAACCGGTAGACCCTCGCCAGCCGCTTTTCGAAACCACGTCGCTGCTTCCGTGAAATTGCGTGTCACTCCCTTGCCGTCAAAATAAAGTCGACCGATCATCCATTCTGCCACCGCCGATCCCCGGTCAGCCGCTTTACGGTACCAATACATCGCTTCGCCGTAATTTTGAGGCGTGCCTTGCCCATCGCGATACATGGAGCCTAGATTCACTTGAGCTTGCCGATATCCACGTTCAGCTGCTTTTCTCATCCAGTGCATGGCCTCACCGTAGTCCAGCGGAACGCCCTTTGATTGGAGGTAGG
>PMMJ01000078.1 GCA_003162255.1 Acidobacteriaceae bacterium
GGCAGCGCCCGCAAAGGCGGAAATACGGCCATTCTGCTGGGATACGTTCTGAAGGAACTGGAAAAGGAAGGGATTGAAACCGAACTCATCGAACTGAGCGGGGCCACGATTCACGGCTGCCTGGCCTGCCGCAAATGCTCGGTAAAAAAAGACCGCCGATGCTCGCAGACCGGCGATATGGGGAATGCCTATATCGAAAAGATGGAGCAGGCGGACGGCATTCTGCTCGGCTCGCCGACCTATGTGACCGACGTGACCCCGGAGATCAAGGCGTTGATGGACCGTGCCTGTCTGGTTTCCAGAGCGAACGGCGGCATGTTACGCCATAAAGTTGGCGCGGGCGTGGTGGCGGTGCGCCGGGCGGGAGCCATGCATGCTTTTGACGCCCTGAATCATTTCTTCCTGATCAGCGAAATGATCGTGCCGGGCTCGTCTTATTGGAACATCGGCATCGGTCATGAGCCCGGCGATGTGGAGAAAGACGAGGAGGGCATTCGGACGATGAAGGTTGTGGTGGAGATAAGGGAACCGCGTCGAACGAGTTCTTCAAGATCGACTTCACGCTCTGATAGCGACAAGCCTGGGCGAGGAGTGCCCGTTCTGCCGCGGCCTCCATGCGTTGTGCCGAAGTCTTCTCAATCGACTCACCGCACACGGGACAGAGGTTCTGATCATGCCGTCAACGGCGGGGGAAGTGCTGGCGCTCAGAATGACAAAAATGGCAGCCAAGGTTATCCTTCGCATATTCATCGGTTGCATTCTACATCGTGGTTGGAAGAATGGTACTCGACCTGAGGCACAAGGAGCCGCCACTCAAAGCAGAATGCGTAGCTGTTGAAACCTTGCCACAGCGCCCAGCCGCAAAACAGTGCAAGACTTGCCCCTGTGATCGTTCTGAGAATGGTAACCGCCATGAAAAGTCATGCGGAAGGCTTGCTTTGGTTCGCATCGTTCGGTTGCCTCTATGCGGCTGCGTTAACCTCTTCGAAAGTCTACCTGCCGCTTATCGCCGTTGTGTGGGCGGTGACCGGTGCGACTGTCGTTCCACTTCATTTCATCCGGGCATGGCGGAAACTTGGAGCCGTGCCGAACAAGACACAGTATGCCGCGTGGGTTAGGTTCGAGACTCTGTGCATAGTAGCGTTGGTCGATAGTAGCGTTGGTCGGCGGGTTCGTTTACGTGATGGTTTCACACTGACCCGATTTCTGTTCAGTCATTGACCGGATCGTGAGCGCAATCGCCCGGTTGCGACATCGAACGTATTCTAGACACAAACGGCACGCAAGGAGTTTCCATATGATCACCCGAATCTGGCATGGCGCGACCCCCGCAGCCAAGAGCGACGAGTACCTGAACCTGATGCGAACCGTCGCCTTACCCGATTACCGCTCGACTCCCGGCAACAAGGGCGCTTACGCGCTGCGTCGTATGGAGGGCGGTACCGCACATTTTCTGATGATCACGTTCTGGGAATCTGAGGATGCGATCCGCGCCTTCGCAGGAGACGACATCACGGTGGCGAAATACTACGGTTTCGACAAGGATTTCCTGCTCGAATTGGAACCGCGCTCCACGCATTACGAAATGTACGACACATAAAGGTCGGATGAGGACTGAAATAAGCGCACCAGACCACCAGCACTTCTCAATGAGCGCAATCATGTTTACATCAGGAGCGCATGGTTAGGGCCGCGATAATGCTGGCTACATAGCAGGCCAAAGAAATGCTGATGCCTCTGAGAGGTGCACTGAAAAAATAAACCCTGCAGAGCACCACAAAACCACCAAGCATTGCGAACCCGACGAGGAGCAGGAACGGTGATTGAACCAGGAGTTGGCCGTGAGCCAATGCGAGATAACCGAAAACCAAGCCGAACAAAATAAGTCCCATGCTATGGCTGGCATTGAAACCCACCCAAGCCCTCCACATGGTTGTTTCGTTCGTAATGACAGGTGAAATCTGGCTCATGCTGATTTGCAGTGCAGGATCACGTGGCGTGAGGTTTGGCCCCCAGAATGTATAGACGAGGTGGGCGACTCCGAGCGAAAGGACAATGCTTGCACTAAGAACCATGAGAATCTTTGCGACCAAGATACCCTCCCTAATTTTGTGGGCCTAACGCCTACACAACGACTACCGATACCCGCTACGCCGATTGCTTTGCTGGCGCGAGCGCGATCAGCGCAACGCCGACAATAACAAGCGCAGGTACGTCGCCGAGCAGATGTCCGCGTTCGCTTGCATTCTGGAATGCCTGTACTGCCATAATCGCGGCATGAACGAGGCTCGACCATGCGGTGAAGGCGATGAGGCTCCGATTCTCAGACGGATTACGAGACGCGAGCAGTAGGAAAATCCCAAGCGTGGCATACACTCCGAGGATCATCTGCTCGTATTCCGGCTGATTGGGCTGCCATCGCCACCCGCTCGGCCATAAAAACATCATCAGCGGGTAGACACCAAGTAAAAAGATCAACCCCACCAATACCAACAAAACCTTCAGTGCCCGTTCTCGATTCATCGTGCCCCTCCCTGCGATGCGATATGACAGTGCTGAAATCTTAGATTTTGGGGGCATTGCAAGTCAACGTGAGGAAAAGGAGTTGGCTAATACTTTGAGCGGGTTGTTGGCGAAACATCGCCATTTACTCAATGACCGGGATTCTCAGCGAACAGACGGCGCAAGCTTGTGTAAACGCCTGGTTACGTAAACTATCCAGACCCGTCTCGCCGCCGGACATTTGGAGTCTTTGTTTGTGCAATAAATGTGTTCTCGTTCGTACTTAGG
>PMMJ01000147.1 GCA_003162255.1 Acidobacteriaceae bacterium
TCCTGTTGTCGATAGCCATTGCCAATCCCTGCGAGAACGTGTAGCGCCGGCCTCCTGGCCGGGGCCCCGGCAAGCCCGCTTTTGGCTTGCTGGGGTGGCTTGGCATCGATGTCTACCGAGGTCTGGTCGAACACGGCGGGATTCATCTGCGAGGCGACGAAGCGCTGCCAGATCAGTTTGTAAACCTTGAATTCGTCTTCATGCAGATATTTCTTGACCTGATCGGGATGGCGCGCCGCCGAAGTCGGGCGAATGGCTTCGTGCGCGGCTTGCGCTTCTTTCTTTTCCTTATATGTATTGGGCGAATCGGGCAAATAATTGGTGCCATATTCGCTGCCGATGTACTCGCGGACCTCTGTGATCGCGTCGGCTGACACGCGGGTTGAATCGGTTCGCATGTAGGTGATCAGGCCGACCAGTCCCTCGTCGCCGAGTTCGACACCTTCATAGAGGCGCTGCGCGATCATCATGGTGCGCTTGACGCTGAAGCGCAGCTTGCGCGAGGAATCCTGCTGCAACTTGCTGGTGGTAAACGGCGGAGTGGCGTTGCGCCGGCGCTCCTTCTTTTCCGCGGAACGAACAACCCAATCGGCCTTTTCGAGCGCCTGGCGGATCTTCTCCGCGTCCTCGCCGTTAGTGATTTCGATTTTCTCTTCGCCCTTGCCGAGGAAGCGGGCGGCAAATGCCGGCGGCTTAGTGGCGGCGAGATTGGCGTCGATCGTCCAGTATTCTTTTTTCTCGAAGGCTTTGATTTCGCGTTCGCGATCGACGATCAAGCGGAGCGCGACGGTCTGCACCCGTCCGGCGGAAAGGCCGCGGCGGACTTTGTCCCATAGAAGAGGAGAGACCTGGTAGCCCACGAGGCGATCCAACACGCGTCTGGTCTGCTGCGCGTCGACCAGATGGCGGTCGATGTCGCGGGGATGCTCGAAGGCGGCCTTGACGGCACGCTGCGTGATTTCGTTGAAGGTTACGCGGCGGATGCGGGCGTCGTCGCCGATGTCGTCCGTCTTTGTTTTTGCCTTGGCGCCGGTCTTAGTGGTTTTCGCTTTTCCCTTGCTCTTTTTCTTCTTGCCTGATTCTTCGCCGAGTTCATCGGCAAGATGGGCAGCGATGGCTTCGCCTTCGCGATCCGGATCAGGCGCAAGGTAGATGCGGTCGGCCGAGAGCGCGAGCTTCTTAAGCTTGGCCAGGATCTTCTCTTTTCCGGGGATGACGACGTATTCGGTATCGAAGTGATTTTCGACGTCGACACCCAGGCTGCTTTTGGGCAGATCCTTCACGTGGCCGAAAGAAGCATCGACCGTGAATCCCTTGCCCAGGTACTTCTGGATAGTTTTCGCCTTAGCCGGCGATTCGACAATGACTAGACCTTTGGACAATGGCTCCTCAGTTTCGCGGTAATGGAATTGAAGCTAGCACGAATTGGCGGATTGCAACAACTGTGCGATGTGCTGGCTACTGGCTGCTAGCTTCTAGCTACTGGCAATCAAGGACCCTCTCGCAAGCGCTCAGTCTTAGGCACGCGGCCCTGCGGCTGAACTTTCTGGACCAGCGCAGTCAGCATTCTCTGCACCACAACCACAGCCTGTTCTGCAACTTGGAAATCGGTTTCTTGTAGAAATCCCAAGTCCTTCGCGAGCAGCAAATGATATTCGGTTTCGCTGGCTGAACCGCGGGCGATTTGCAGGAAGCGCGTCATTTCGCCGTCCGAATGCCTGCCGCATCCCTCCGCGATGTTCGCCCCGACCGACGCCGCTGATCGACGTACCTGCGAGGTCAACCCATAGACTTCATCCTTAGGGAACGCCCGCGTGAGCTTGTAGACGAGCACCGTCAGTTCATGAGCTTTCGACCATACTCTCAGTTCTTTAAAGTCTTTCACACTGCCTCATTCCTGCCCGACATAATGGTTTTGCTCGCTAGTAGCCAGAAGCCAGCAGCTAGAAGCTCTTCACAAAATTCTTCCCCGGCAACTGCCGTATCTTGCCATTCAGTTCCAACTCGAAGAGGGCTGCGAATATTTCCGAGGCTGAAATTTCGTTTTCCAGCAATTCGACCAATTGATCGATGTGTGTGGATTCATCGGCCTTGAGCAACTTGAGGATCTTTTTTTCGTGGGGCGAGGTCACCTCGTCCGGGAATAGAGATGCGGTTTCCGGCTCGGCGGATTCATTCGGCTGCATGGCACTGAGCGCCGCCTGCACGTCCGCTGGAAGTTCCTCCCACACGTCTTCCCAGGTGGCAACGAGCTTCGCGCCCTGTTTGATCAGCGTGTTTGGGCCCCAGGAATTTTTGTTGGTCACATTGCCGGGAACGGCGTAAACATCGCGGTTTTGTTCGAGGGCAAGGCGGGACGTGATGCGCGTGCCGCTGTACTCCGCGGCTTCGACGACCAGTACGCCGGCCGACATGCCGCTGATGATGCGGTTGCGGATGGGAAAATTCTGCGGGGCCGGGTGGGTGCCGACCGGGAACTCGGAGATCAGTGCGCCGCCGAGGACCACAATCTGTTCGGCGAGCCGCGAGTTTTCTTTCGGATACATGACGTCGATTCCGGTGCCGAGGACGGCCACGGTCTTGCCTTTGGCGGCGACGGCGCCGCGATGCGACGAGGTATCGATGCCGCGCGCTAATCCACTGATAATCACCAGACCGCGAGCCGCAAGGTCGGTGGACAGGCGCTCGGCCATGCCGCTGCCGTAGGGCGTGGGATGACGCGTCCCCACCATGGCGATGCCGGGCTGCGCCAGCACCTCAACGCTTCCTTTCACGAACAGGACAATCGGCGGGTCGTAAATTTCCTTCAGCCGCAAAGGGTATTCGGGATCGCTGAGCGAAATAATTCTGGCGCCCGTCTCGGCCGCGTTCGCGCATTCCTGCTGCGCCAGTTCGAGCGACTTTCCCGTGGCGATCGATTGCGCGGAAACGGCCCGCATTCCAGTGGCTTCGAGTTCGGTCAGGCTGGCTTGGAAAACGCGTTCGGCCGTGCCATAGTGCTCGATCAGTTTCTTGATGCGTGTAGGACCGAGTCCTGTCGTCAGCGCGAGCGCGAGCCAGTAGGTAGCCTGGTAAGAAGCTGGATTGGATGCGGCAACGGCGACATTCGACATATTGCGTGACCCTCGTGCGGCGGAAGACCCTGGGCTGCGAGCTTCGAGCGAACAGGTTGCCCTTCAGTTCCTAGCTCGTAGCTCGCGGCTCGCAGCTTCTGCTGGGCAATTCAGCATTAGCCGCTATTCAAAACGCTGTCAAGGATGGCGCGCACATCACTTTTGGTATATTCGTAACGTGATGAGCCGGTTAAAGATCTCGGCCATTTCCTACCTGAATACGGCGCCTCTCATGTGGGATTTCGAGCATGCCGAGGCAGGCGCGAAAGTCGATTTTGATTTTGATATTTCCTACACCATACCCTCGGCCTGCGCCGAGGCTTTGCGCGCGGGAAGCGCCGATATTGGCATCATTCCGGCTGCGGCTTATACGACGGTTCCGGATCTCGTCATTATCCCGGATGTGGCGATTGCGGCACGACGGGCGGTGCGGTCAATCCTGCTGGTGAGCAAAGCGCCGGTCGATCAGTGGACAACGCAGGTGCGCACGGTTGCGCTGGATACTTCTTCGATGACGTCGGTCGCGCTGGCCAAGATTCTATTCGCAAAGTGGCCGGGCGGAGCGCGTGACTATAAGCCGATGGCTCCCGATCTCGAGGCGATGCTCGGCGCTTGCGATGCGGCTTTGCTCATCGGAGACCCGGCGCTGCAGGTCGACCGCACGCGCTACTTCACGCTCGACCTGGCGGAGGAGTGGGTGGCGCGCACGGGAAAGTCATTCGTCTTCGCTTTCTGGGCGATCCGCAGACAGGCGCTTGCCGGACGAAATGAGCGAGCGATTGCAGAGGTCTTCAAGAAGTCGCGGGATCACGGCCTGTCTCCGAAAAATCTCGAAGCCATCGCCCAGGAGTGGGCTCCGCGCCTGGGCCTCACGCTCGAGGCCGTTCGTGTCTACCTGACGCACAACATCCACTATTATCTCGACCCTCCGTGCCTGGAGGGGCTTAAGCTTTACTACCGCCTGGGTGCGGAAATTGGAGTCCTTCCGCCAGCGCCGGAACTTCATTTTCTGTAGAACTCGCAGAACCAGCGGGGCGCGGCCGAGAATAAAGGGATAACATTAACCTTACGATTGGGAGACCGCGATGGAACCGTTCCGCTTTCATCTCTTCGTCTGCACGCAGCATAAGCCAGAAGGCATCCCCTCCTGCGCGGCCAGCGGGTCGTTCGCTGTGCTCGATGCGCTCGATCGCGAAATACAAGCGCGCGGCCTCGACAACGAGGTGCAACTCACGACCTGCGGCTGCATGGGATTGTGCGATGAAGGTCCGGTGATGGTCGTCTATCCGGCAGGGGTGTGGTACCGGCGCGTGCAACCGGCTGATGTCGCCGAAATCGTCGGCGCGCATCTGCGCGACGGCAAGCCAGTCGATCGTCTGGTATGGAACGATGCTGCGGTGATGAAGGCTTTGTCGGTCGAGCATCGGGAGAAGTTCCGCGGCGCGATGGCCGCCCGCGATAAAGCTGGGATGCTGCCCGATCACCTTGATCAGATGATCCGCGGCTTCATGCCGAGTCGTTGCATTCTGACGGCGCTTGAACTCGACGTCTTTACCGCCGTCGGGGACGGAGCCAATGCCGAACAAATCGGGACGAGGATCCACGCCAATGCCCGCGCCGCATGTATGCTGCTCAACGCGCTCGTCGCCCTCGGATTGCTCTCGAAGAGCGGCGACGACTACAAGAACACGCCCGAGTCAGCACGCTTCTTTGTTCAGGGTTCCAAAGATAATCACCGCGACGGCCTGCTGCACACCGCCAACATCTGGCACCGCTGGAGCACGCTGACCGGCGCTGTGCGCAGTGGTACCAGCGTCCCGATTGATCGCGGCGATGATCGCAAGGATGACCACGACGACGCCAATTGGACGCGCAACTTTATTACCGCCATGCAACGCCACGCCAAAGATCGCGCCCCACTGGTGGTGAAGGCCCTGGGTACAGCCGGAATTCACCGCATTCTCGATCTTGGCGGCGGCTCCGGCGCATACTCCATCGCCTTCGCAAAAGCTATTCCCGAGGTGCGGTGCGAGATTCTTGACATCCCGGAGGTCGTGCCGCTCACCGCCGAATATGTCAGCCAGGCCGGCGTCTCGGCACGAGTCGGCCTTCGCCCGGGAGACATGTTGCGGGACGACTTTGGCTCCGGTTACGACCTCATCATGCTGAACGCGATCTGCCACATGTTTTCCGAGGAGCAGAACCAGGACATCTTCCGCCGCGCCCATCAGGCGCTGGCGCCGCACGGCCGCCTCGTGGCGCAGGACTTCATCCTCAATCCCGACAAAACCGGGCCGCAACACGCAGCGCTGTTCTCGCTGAACATGCTCGTCGGCACCGACGCCGGCGCCAGTTACAGCGAGGTTGAATACAACCACTGGATGAAAGCTGCGGGGTTCACTGAGGTGAGCCGGATCAACCTGCCGGGGCCGAGCAGCTTGATTGTGGGGCTAGGACTCTGACCGCGTGAATTTGCACTTGAAGCGTTGTGGTCTCCCAGGTCTCAAAATCGAGACCTGGGGCACCTTGCAACCGTGCTCCAATAGGATCGTGCTCCAATAAGGAAGATGCACTTGCTTGCCATTGTCCTGCTGGTGTCGAAGAAGAGCGCTCTGCGATGGCTGATCCATCTCGGGGGCCCCGGCCTGATTTTGCTGGGCCTCGTCGACAACTCGGTCATACCTCTGCCGGGCAGCACGGACGTCGTCACCATACTGCTGGCGGCCCACCATCGCGAACCGTGGTTCTACTACGCGATCATGGCGACGGTGGGAGCCCTGCTTGGCGGCTATCTTACTTACCGCATGGCCCGCAAAGGCGGCAAAGAGACTCTGGAGAAAAGGTTTTCGAAGAAGAAGGTCAACAAGGTCTACGCGATTTTTGAACGCTGGGGGTTCGCGGCAGTCGCGATCCCCGCCCTGCTTCCGCCACCGTTTCCCATCGTGCCCATGCTTTTGGCCGCCGGCGCCATGCAATACCCCACCAGGAAGTTCCTGACCGCTCTGGCCGTGGGGCGCGGCATTCGATTCACGATCCTGGCCTATCTCGGGTTCCACTACGGGCGGCACATCGTGAAGTTTTTTTCGCAATACTACTGGCCCGTGTTAATCGCCCTGATCGCTTTCTCCGTAGCGGGTGGACTGTACGGCCTGTTCGAGTACAAACGTCGACAGAAAAGCAGCGCCTCCGAAACTCCGCGCCCATCGCAAGCTCGACGCCGGACGGCTTAGTCCGTAACCGCCTGCGGAATCCGGCGGTGGAGAGACGGGGGTCGCGTCCGTTCAGCCGGGCGGGGACGCCCGGCTCTCCGCCACCGAACTCAGCTAAAATAGCTATTACCGTGGGGTGTATAGGATGTCCCTGACCAAACAACAGGCATTGGAGATGTTTCGGTCCGACGATCTGATCGGGATCGGCATGGAGGCGGACGCGGTTCGCCGCAAACTGCATCCTGAAGGCACCGTGACTTACATCATCGACCGCAACATTAATTACACGAACTTCTGCACGGAATATTGCACGTTTTGCGCGTTCTATCGTCCGTTAAAGGGACCGGCGTCCAAGGAAGGGTACATCCTCGATTTCGACACTATCTACGAAAAGATTCGCGAGACAGTGGAACTCGGCGGCACCGGCGTGCTGATGCAGGGCGGACTGCATCCCGATCTCAAGATCGACTGGCACGAACGCATGTTGAGTGGCATCAAGCAACGCTTCCCGCAAGTTCACCTGCACTGCTACTCCGCTTCGGAAATTCTGGCGATCGCCGAATACAGCAATCTCAGCCTGCGCGACACGATTGCGCGGCTGCGCGACGCGGGCCTCGATTCCATCCCGGGCGGCGGCGCTGAGATTCTGGACGACGAAGTCCGCTACAAAATCGCGCGGCTGAAATGCCTGACCGCGGATTGGCTGGAGGTCCACCGCACCGCGCATCAACTGGGCATGAGGACCACGGCGACCATGATGTTTGGCGTCGGCGAGTCCATCGAACATCGGGTCAACCACTTTCAGTGTCTTTACGACTTGCAGCAGGAAACGGGTGGGTTCACCGCGTTCATCCCGTGGAGCTTTCAGCCCGCCCACACCGCGCTCGGCGGACGCCGCTGGGATGAGGCCACGGCAGTCGAGTATCTGAAGGTGCTGGCGATTTCGCGACTTTATCTTTCGAATTTTGTGAATGTGCAGTCCAGTTGGGTGACGCAGGGATTGAAAGTTTGCCAGATGGGCTTGCGCTTCGGCGGCAACGACGTAGGCTCCGTGATGCTGGAGGAAAACGTCGTCCGCGCCGCGGGCGTCGCCAACTGCACAACCGAAGAAGAATTGCGGCGCATCATACGCGATGCAGGCTTCTGTCCGGCGCAGCGGGATACGTTGTACCGGCAGTATTTTCTGAACTGAGCCCAACTTTGAACTGTCATCTTGAGCGAAGCGAAAGACCTATGCATCCCGCAGACAATACACAGGTCCTTCGCGCTCAGGATGACAATCTTGGTTTGGGCCGTGGACTTGCGTTCTCGTCCTTAGTGACGTGCTCCCTCGCGGTCGCCTCCTTTCTTCTTAGCGCCTGCTTACTTTCGAGTGCGCAGCAGTCTGCGCTTGCAGCAAACGCATCTTCGATTGCCGGCGCTGTGGTGCAGGAGCCGGGCAGCCAGCCGCTAAAGAAAGTGCTGGTGCAGGTGGTCGCGGAGGACCAGAAACAGGGCGGAAACTACACCGCCTCGACCGACGCCGACGGCCGCTTCCACATCGAGAGCGTCGTGCCGGGGCGTTATCGGATTTTCATCGAGAGAACCGGGTTTGTCGGAGTGAACGGGCGCGGAGTCAAATCCGACACGAACGTTCTTTCCATTCAGGCTGGACAGTCGGTAGAAGATCTTCTCTTTCGAATGTTGCCCACCGCGGTGATCAGCGGCCGCGTCACGGACGAAGATGGCGATCCGATGTCCGGGGTCAGAGTGGTCGCATCAAGAAGAATACCAGGCAAGGCAAGGCGCGAGGCCACGGGGAGCGAGGCCACGAACGATCTTGGTGAATACCGTCTCCCCGGTTTGTTCCCAGGCCAGTATTGGATTGTGGCCATGCCCCCTCCGGATTTTCGCGATTACGAACCGCAGCACGAGAAATCGCAGGGCGATAGCAGGGGCGACGCCCATTCCGATACTCGTTACCTCACCACCTATTATCCGGGCACCTACGACGGCGCGCAGGCCTCGCCGGTGACGCTCAAGGCGGGCGACGAAATGCCGGTCAACTTCACGCTGGCGCCGGCGAGGACCTATCGAGTTCGCGGAATCGTTACTGGCGTCCCCGCCGCTCAGAAACTCACCGTGGAGCTGGCCGCTAAGGCGGGCGATTCGATTCGGACCAGCGAAGTAGCGCCGGACGGCCAGTTTGAAGTGCGCGGGGTCGGCCCAGGATCGTATGTAGTGAAGGCATCGACCGACGCCGAATCGCAGTCGCTCACCGCGCGCCAGGATATCAACGTCGTCGCCGACGACGTGGAAGGCGTGAAGCTGGTTCCGCAGCTCTCTTTCACGCTCTCCGGCCATCTCCGCATCGAGGGCAACGCGCCGGAAGAACTCACGCAATATTCGGTGAACCTGCGCCGGGCCGAGTTGCCGGACGATGCCGGCTTCTTCATGTCCCAGGAATTCTTCGGGATGAACGCGCCGGTGGACCGACTCGGCAACTTTGAATGGAAAAACGTGAACCTCGGCGTCTACGTTGTGCAACTTTATGGGGGCAATGGGCAGAGTAACTGCTTCCTGAAATCGGTGACGCTCGGCGGGCGAGATGTCGAAACTGGATTCACAGCAAGCGGTCCGGCGACTCTTGATGTGGTGGTGAGTTCGAAGGGAGCCATGATCGAGGGAGCGGTGGTTGAAAAGGAAAAAGATGTGGACAACGATCATCCGGTGCCCAATGCCGCGGTGGTGGCCGTGCCCGAGGAAAAATACCGCAAGCTTCCCGATCGCTTCGGCATCGGATCGACCGATCAGCATGGACACTTTACGATTCGCGGCCTGGCTCCGGGCAGCTACACGCTATATGCGTGGCAGGACTTGGAAGAGGGTCTGTGGCGGGACGCCGGCTTTCTGAAGTCTCAGGAAGCGAACGGCACGGCGATGAAAGTGGAGGAAGGCGCTCATCAGCAGGTCGAGCTGAGGCTGAGTTTAGCGGGCGAGGAGTGGAAGCATTGAGGCATTAAATCACTGAGTCATTGAATCATTTGGATGGCCAAGACTTGATCTTGCATACCATGGCCTCGGATGGGATCGCTACCGTCAGGCAGGCCCTTGGGAAGGGGTTTTGAGCGTGATCGGAATGTCGCCACCATCGAACCGGACCGCATTCAGACAAGCTACCACGACGACGGTGCACCGGCTGGTTCGCGACAATCAACCCAGATAACCTCAGTCCGTGCGCAGCGCCTTCATTGGATCCGTCGAAGCGGCTCGAAGTGCCGGGAGAATACTGGCGGGAGCGGCGCAAGCCCCGAGCGCAAGAATTGAAAACCCGAACACACGCGGATCCCAGCTGCGTATCTCGAATAGCTGCGCGGCCATGAGGCGTCCCGCGCCGATGGCCAGAGGGATTCCAATCAATAACCCGATGGCCACTAGCAGAAATGCTCCCCGCAGGACCAATCGAACAATGTTCTGCCGGTCGGCTCCGAGAGCCATGCGCACTCCGATCTCGCTAGTTCGGCAGGCAACGGTGTAAGCCGTCAGCCCATAGAGGCCGATCGCCGCCAGCAGCATGGCGATGACCCCGAATGTGCCAGCCAACCGCGCGACCATGCGCTGCTGGTCAAAATTTGAGGCTACCTGCTCGTTCATGCTTTTCATAGTGATGATCGAAAGGTTGGAATCGATATCGGCGAGAGCCTTACGAAGCCGCGGTTCGAGATTGCGCGTATCGCCGCGTACCAGCAACTGGATACTGCGTACGAAATGCGTTTGTGCTTCGTTACGCTGTATGTCGATGTCGGCGTAATGGACTCTCTGCTCCAGCGGTACGAAAAACATGGGCGCTGCGGGCTGGTCTGGATCGTTGTACTTGGCGTCACGCGCTACGCCGACGATCTCAAACGTGCCCGCATATCGGGAGTTGTCCATGCCAAAGTGCTTGCCGATGGGATCTTCGTTAGGGAAGTATTTCCTGACGAGTGATTCATTCACAATCGCTACTGGGCGTGAGGCGCTGGAATCGCTCTCCGCGAAATTACGTCCACGCAAGATGCGCTGGCCGACTGTCGAAAAATAATGAAGGCTCACCCGGTCCCAGGACACAGTCTCCGCCTCCGTAGCCTTTGGATTGCCCCTCCCTTCGATGGCAATGAATTCACCCCAGTTATTGCCGCTGAGCGGACCGTAGCCCGCCAGGCTTGCGCTCTGCACATTCGGCAACCGCACCAGTCCATCTTCGATTGCGCGATAAAGCGCGTCGAGGTGATCGGGTGTGTAATTGTCCAGAGGCGGATTGATCTGAATACTTATGCGATTTTGGACCTCAAAACCAAAGTCCTGATTTTCTAAATTCCGCAAGCTCACGGTTAGCAATCCGGCGCAGGCCAACAAAACCAGAGAAAGCGCCGCCTGGCTGACCACCAGTGTCTTTTGCGGGAACGATGCCCCGGCGCGAGTGCCGCGACCTGCTCCGTGCAGAGCCTCTGCCGGATCGGAACGCGAAGCCAGCCACGCTGGCACCACGCCAAACAGCACACCGGTCAGGAGTGAGAGCGCAAACGCAAATCCCAGAACCGGCAGCGAAGGTGTCGCACTGATGGGTGTAAAGGTGGCGCTGTGAAACGCCAGGGCCAGCATCAGACGCGCTCCCACGTATGCAATCCCTAATCCCGCGATGCCGCCTAGCACCGACAGCAGCAGCGCCTCCGTCAACTGTTGGCGAATCAGTCTTGCTCGCGCAGCTCCCAGAGCCAGGCGTACCGCAGTCTGGGCGCGGCGGACGGCTCCGCGCGCGAGCAGAAGATTGGCGAGGTTGGAGCACGCGATGAGAAGTAATGTTCCACAAACCATCAGGAGAATACGCAGGCTGTCGCCATAGTTCTCCCTTAAGGTGGTGACACCTCCTCCGGCCGGAGCCAGGCGGATAAATTTCTGAGGAATCGTAGGTTCAATCTGCGGTTTGAATTCGGCGGGCATCTCATCTTCGTCACGGAGCCACCGTTGAAGAACCGGCGTTAGCCGGGCGGGAAGTGCTTGCACGCTCGCAGCTGGCTTCAACCTGCCAATGGCATACAGCCACTGACGCTGATTCGTTCTCATGTACGCATTCTGGCCGTCGAACAAAATCTCCTGTTGCAGGGGCAGCCAAAAGTCCGGCGGATCGCTGCGCAGTGTGTCGCCAAAAAATCCCGGAGGCGTAATGCCAATTAAGGTTACCGGCTGTCCTTGCACGAAGAATGTGGAACCGACAATCCCCGGATCTGAGCCGTAAGCCTGCTGCCAGGTGCGATAGCTGATCATCGCCACCGGTGGGGCCGACTGTTGATCGTCCGAGTTGTTGATCACCCGTCCAGCAAAGGCCCCGAGCCCAAAAACATGGAAGTAACTCCCGCTCACGTATTCGGCCCGCAAGGGACGTGCCTCGCGGTCTTTAGCTTCCTGCCGAATGCTGTAGATCCCAGGCGCGGCCTGAAAAGCGGTGGTCTCCTCGAACTCGGGTGCCGCCGCCGCGAGACGCTGGTAGAGGGGATAAGAGAACAGGCTCCAGTCATCGTCCTCCCAACCCTCGACACAGCACTCCGAGGTATCGCCAATGCGATACAGCTGGGCGGGATCGGCGACCGGCAACGACTTCAGCATGATGGCCTGCGTCAGGGTGAAGATCGCAGTGGTCGCACCGATGCCGATGGCCAGGGTAAGTAATGCGGTCAACGTAAACGCAGGAGCATGGCGCAGCTGCCGGAGAGCGTAGCGGATGTCTTGTAGAAGGGTTTGCACGCGAGTATCCCCCAGCGGATTATACGTCGACCCAAAAGCGTTGGTTCCACGAGGTAAACTTATGAGTTTTCACCCTGCGCCACTCACCACTCCAAACGAAGAAAGCCCCCGTTTCCCGACATTCTATTGCAAATCATTGAGTCTTTGAATCATCAGGTCAGAGGAAGGAAAAATGATTCAATGCCTCAATGATTCAATGATTCAATGACTCAATGACTCAATGGTCTCTGCCTGATCGGGTACAATGATTGGTCCGCTTTTCTAGCTTCATGGTGCTGTTGAGTTCATGGATTTGACTCTCACTTTTTCCCCGCTGGGCTCGCTGGCCCTGGCCGTTTTTCTGACCTCCAAAGGCTTGGTACCCTACTTTCGCCACCATTTTCTGGACAAGACTTTCACCGGCCTTTACCAGGTCAATGCGTTTGATCTGGCGCTGCTGATTCCCTATTTCATCGTCCTGACCATCCTGGCGGCTTACGGCGCGCACCGCTACTGGATGGTCTACCTTTATTACAAGCACAAAAAGAGCAAGACGACGGAGCCCGCGGCCCATTTCGACGACCTGCCGCGCGTCACCGTGCAGTTGCCAATCTTTAACGAACAATACGTGGTGGACCGGCTGCTCGACGCTGTCTGCCGGCTCGACTATCCGAAAGACAAGCTCGACATCCAACTGCTCGACGATTCCACGGACGAAACCGTGGAGGTCGCTCGGGTTTTAGTGGATCGCTACGCCGCGTTGGGACATCCGGTGACATACCTGCACCGCGACAATCGTGAAGGGTTTAAGGCGGGCGCCTTGGCGGAAGGATTAAAAACTGCCAAGGGCGAATTCGTTGCCATCTTCGACGCCGATTTTGTTCCGCCCCCCGACTTTCTGCTGAAGTGCATACATCACTTCACCGACCCCAAGGTCGGCATGGTGCAGACGCGCTGGACGCACATCAACCGCAACTACTCGTTGCTCACGCAGGTCGAAGCCATTCTGCTCGATGGCCACTTCGTGCTCGAACACTCGGCACGATCGCGCAGCGGCGTTTTCTTTAACTTCAACGGCACGGCGGGCATGTGGCGGCGCAGCGCCATTGACGAAGCCGGCGGCTGGGAGCATGACACGCTCACCGAAGACACCGACCTCTCCTATCGCGCCCAGCTCAAAGGATGGAAATTTCTCTATCTGCAGGACGTCGAATGTCCCGCCGAGTTGCCGGTGGAGATGACCGCATTCAAGACGCAGCAGGCGCGCTGGGCCAA
>PMMJ01000388.1:0-225 GCA_003162255.1 Acidobacteriaceae bacterium
TAAATTGGAGTTTCACAAATAATTCATTTTCGATACCTTGAAGGGCGAATGCTAATTTTCCTGCGATCAGTATTTCTCAAAGCCGGGTGAAAACAGGTGACGGTTCTAATCACCTGGGAGAAGGAGGATAACAATGCAAATAGAACCGTCACCAAATGAGCCCTGTGTCTCGCTATCCACAACTTGAGCGGGATATCACCTCTTAAACTGCACTCGATGGATAGC
>PMMJ01000388.1:285-497 GCA_003162255.1 Acidobacteriaceae bacterium
TCTTAGAAGGTAAGAACCAGTTTGTTTACGAGCAAGTAGTCGTCAACAGTTTGATATTGTTGACCGGTCTTATCGTAACCTTTAAAGAAATCACCGGTGAATAAATAACCTATACCCAGCATATAAGACAGGTTATCGGTGATTTTGTAAGTGCCGGTAAGATCAATTTCCGTACCATAGCCGCCGTTAGGATAGGTTATCCCGTAATTTTT
>PMMJ01000388.1:614-1224 GCA_003162255.1 Acidobacteriaceae bacterium
GTAGCATCAAGGAAAACGCTCAAAGCACTAACAGAAACGTTAGTCGCATTTAGAACGTAACCTTCATATTTTGCCGCGTCACCAAAATAATACTGTGCTTCCGCCTGCAAAGCGACGGGACCAATTTTGGCCTTGACATAAGGATCGATCACGTAAACGTCCGACAGATATGAATCGCATGCTCTGCCTCTACAAGTTGCGTCACGGTTGAAGATAAAAAGAGCTCCGGCTTCGCCGTCCTTGAAATTATAAATACCGCCAAGTCTGTAAGAATCCGCATCTCTGTCGGTTCTCGTTGCATTGATAGTGCCGGCACTGACGGCACTCATACTGTTGTCCACTTCTTTGGCGTAAATGGCAACAAGAGTGGCCGGGCCGAAGGTTTTCAAATACTGAATCTGGCCGGCGGGAGGCCCACTGCTTCTATCGGCGAAAATTGTTCCAAAGACAAAATCGGTCTGATAACCAACTTTGAACTCACCGATGGGTGAAGTATAGTCAACATAGGCCAGGTCGAAGGCGATGTTTTCATTTTCCGCCCTGGTTCCTGCGGATGTGCCGCTTGCGTTATCAGTACCGGGAGCAGATCTCGCACCGCCCCATATTCTTT
>PMMJ01000388.1:1287-8465 GCA_003162255.1 Acidobacteriaceae bacterium
TCTTCATTTTTTCCTCCTTAATAACAAACGAGTAAATAATTTCCGCCTTTAAAAAACTGACATTTTCAAAAAAGCGACTCCAACTTCATCAATATCCTGCACTTCACGTAAACTGTTTTTCCTGCACCATGTGTAAAATATATTGTGTCAGCGAATACCAGTTAAAAAGCTTATCAATTAAGAAACGTGTAACTTAAAGAACTCCGCCATAAAGATAGGTACTATCCCTCATATTTGAATTGTTCATAATCAATCCCGTATTTATGAACTTTGTATGCCAAGATGCGTTTTGTAGTTCCTAAAAGCCTTGCGGCGGCCGATAGGTTGCGTTTAGCTCGTACCAAAGCATGACTGATGACTGCTTTCTCGCAATCGAAAACACACCGCTCCAATACATTTTCTCCGGTATTTAATTTATCGTTATTCATAAGACAACCTCACCCGATGGCCACATCGCCCCGTTCGGCCGTGCGTATACGCACAGCATCGTCCACGGGATGGATGAATATTTTCCCGTCTCCGATTTTGCCGGTATAAGCGGCGGCGGTAATAGTCTTGATGATCCCGTCGCATACACCATCCTTCACAATCACTTCCACTCTGGCTCTGGGCAGCAGGTCCACTTTACACGTTTTGCCCCGTACCTGTTGCCTGCCCTGTTCCCGATCTCCGTGATCGTGAATATATATCAACATTAGGGGAGATACATATTTTTCCAAAGTGATACCCGAATGCGCCATTCCAGAATACCTACTACTATTGCACAGATTCGCCATCAGCGTATGCAGGCAGACCGAATTCTGGAACGTCTAGACCTTCGCGCTCCACTTGTTCGGAAACACGCATCGGACAAATAGCGTTCACGATTTTGAAGACCACAAAGGTAAGCGCGAATGCATATACGCATATTAGCGTGGCTCCCCCGAGCTGCGTAAAGAACTGGGTTACGTCCCCGTGAAGCAGGCCGGTCACACCCTGTCCGGCCTTGCCGAGGTATGTCGTTGCGCCGACACTGTTCCAGCCCGCCCCATAGGTACCATCGGCGAAGATACCGACGCTCACTGCCCCCAGCCAGCCGCAGTAGCCGTGCACGGAGATGGCCCCGCAGGGGTCGTCGACCTTGAGTACCCGCTCATTGAAAAGAACCCCCACACAAACCAGAATGCCGGCAAGAATGCCGATGATAACAGCGGAGTTTGGGCTAACAAACGCGCAAGGCGCGGTGATGGCCACCAGACCAGCGAGCATGCCGTTACAGGCCATGGTTATGTCCGGTTTGCCAAACATAAAGTACCAGAAGATCAATGCCGTCGCCGATCCGGCAACAGCGGCAAGATTCGTGTTCACGGCAATCACAGAGATGCGCAGGTCCGATGCACCAAGGGTGGAGCCGGGGTTAAACCCCATCCAGCCGAACAAGAGAATGAAGGTGCCGATTACCACAAAGGCGAGGTTGTGTGCTGGAAAGGCTCGCGGCTTGCCGTCCTTACCATACTTGCCGAGGCGAGGGCCGAGAATGACGGCGAGCGCCATGGCGCAGAAGCCGCCCACGGCATGGACAACGGTCGACCCCGCGAAATCAACGTAGCCATGACCTAAGCCCATGCTCATGCCCAACTGAGAGAGCCATCCACCCCCCCAAACCCAACAACCGGACATGGGATACAGGAGGGCACCCATGAAGAGCTCAGCGACGATAAATGCCCAGAAAGTGATCCGCTCACAGATAGCCCCCACGATGATATACCCGGCTGTCTCCATGAATACTACTTCGAAGAGCGTGAGGCAAAGGCTTCCGGAATCGTAGCCCGGACCGCTCAGAAAAAAGCCCTTACCGCCTAAGAAACCCCACATGCCGCTTCCGAACAGGAACTTGTTCAGTGTTGGAGTCCCTCCAAGATTCGTCGGCGCCGCATTCAGCGCAGCCGCGCCGTACTGGAAGGCATAGCCGCACGCGTAGTAAGCCAAGAAGGCGAAGACATAGGCAGCGAAGTTAAGCATCATGAGATGGCCGGCGTTCTTCTTGCGCACCAGCCCGCAGGTGAGCAGGGCAAAACCGGCCTGCATGAACAGGACGAGGTAGCCGGTATTCAGCGTCCAGGCGAAATTGGTGGCCACTCGCACGTGCCCCACGTCGTCCGCCAGCTTCACGGCGAGCGGTTCTTTCGCCGCCTGGGCCTGGTAGTCGTCGAACGCCTTCTTGTTCGTGGCATAGTCCGGAGCCGCTTTGTCGGTGGGCTCGGGGACTACAAACGGATTGCCGGCAGCGTCGACCGCGGTGGTTTTGTCGCCGGTGGCAGTGCCCGAAGGATCCGGCTTGGGCCCATCGTCGGCAGAGCAGGGCGTGGCCAGCGCAGCCAGTATTCCCGCCGCGAGAAAGATGGCCAGAATCGATGCAGATACGGCTGATGATGACCGGCGCGGTAGGCGCCTCTCCAGATGCTTCGTCATGCGATAGCTCCTGTTTCTGTGGGGTAGACAATTATTACCAAAAGTCGCGGCGTGGGGCGGGGCGGCATGAAATACGGCATGAAATGTCTTCGCAGGTCTCCAATTCGCGTGCTGCAATTGCCCCCCACACTAAACGCCACCGATCCGCTGAGTCCAATAGAAATTTCTTCTTGCAGTCATCAAAATCATTGAATCATTGAATCATTGAATCATTGAGTCATTGATTCAATGACTCGATCGGGTTTTCGACTTGACAGTCCTGCCAGACCATTTAATATAGATGAATATTTATGCATATTCGTGGATAATTATGCCTCAATGGGAATCTAGAAACGACGAGGTGTGGGAGACTTAAAGAACATCTGATGGCGGCCAAACTCAAAACCGCGGTTCTCGGCGCAACCGGCTATTCTGGCGTCGAACTCGCCCGTCTGCTCGGCCGCCATCCGCGGACCGGCGCGCCCTTGCTTTTGCGGCGCAGCGCGGAGACCGACGAATCGCCCGACAGGCCCGCTGCTGGCTTGCCCAATGTTTCCGGCAATGGCAACGGCCATTCGCCAGTGCAGCCGTTTTCGTGGTCGGCATTGGAGCAGCGTGGCGTGCAGTTGCTGTTTCTGGCCACACCCCATGTCGTTTCTCGCGAACTTGTTCCCGAGGCGATTGCGCGCGGGCTGCGGGTGGTCGATCTTAGCGGCGCGTGGCGGCTGAAACAGGAACAAAATCGCGCCGTCTATGGCTTCGAGGATGCCAACGCACAAACTGCGGCCGAACTCACCGAGCGCGCCGTGTACGGTCTGCCAGAACTGAAGCCGAACGCCGACCAGATTCCTTCGGCCGCTCTGGTGGCGAATCCAGGCTGCTACGCGACTTCTATCATTCTTGCGCTGGCGCCCTTATTGTCGGCTGGCCTGGTGGATTGCGATCGCGGCATCATCTCCGATTCGAAGTCCGGCGTTTCCGGCGCCGGCAAGGAACCCACGGCGCGCACCCACTTTGTGTCCGTGGCCGACAATTTTTCCGCCTACTCGGTGTTCGGACATCGTCACACGGGCGAGATTCTCGAGCAACTGGCGCTCAATTCGAGCCAGTTGATTTTCACTCCCCATCTTTTGCCGATCCCGCGCGGGATTCTATCGACGATTTATGTGTACCTGAAACGCGAAATGACGGCGGACGAGATTCAGAACTGCTTTCAGGATTACTACAAAGGCAAGCGGTGGGTGCGCATTTTCCCGGCATCGAGTTTGCCGGAAATCCAATTCTCAGTGCACACGAACTACTGTGATCTCGGCTTCTGCCTTGCGCGCGATGGCCACCGGTTGGTCGTCGTTTCCTGTCTCGACAACCTGCTCAAAGGCGCAGCCGGTCAAGCCGTGCAGAACATGAACCTGATGCTCGGNNGCTGGGATGAAGCGGAGGGCTTGCAGTGAAGATTGTCGTCAAGATCGGCGGCGCGGCGCTGGAGGATAAACCGACTCTCCAGAAATGCGCAAAGGCGGTGGTGCAACTCGCCCATGACGGACATCAGGTCGCGGTCGTGCACGGCGGTGGCGGCGCGTTGACTCGCACCCTGGAACTCCTCGGGAAGAAAAGCGACTTCGTCCACGGACTGCGCGTTACCGACGCCGAGACGCGCGACGTTGCCCTGATGGTCCTAGCCGGCATCGTGAACAAGAGCTTAGTGGCGGCGATCGCTGCTGCCGGGCAACCTGCCATCGGTCTTTGTGGCGGAGATGGCGGTGTTTTTCGTGCTCGCAAGAAACAAGACGCGGAACACGATTTGGGATATGTCGGCGAAATCTGTTTCTCGGAACCGCGCTGGCTCAGAGCCATCTGGGCCGAAGGTGGCATTCCGGTGCTCTCCTCGCTTGCGCTCGGAGGTGACGGCCAATATTACAACGTGAATGCGGACCAGATGGCGGCCGCTTGCGCCATCGCGTGCGAGGCCGACGCGCTGATTTTTCTCACCGACGTGGCCGGTGTAAAACAAGCCGATGGTGCGGTGATGCCGAGGTTGGACACCAAACAAGTCGCGGGACTCATTCAGGAATCTGTAGTCAGCGGCGGGATGATGCCCAAACTCGAAGCCTGCACTCAGGCTCTCAAGTCCGGCGTGGGGCGCGTGCGCATCCTGCCCGCCGCGCAGGTCGAAATGCTACCCCTGTTTTATTTCACCAAGCTGGAATGCGGCACCGAGGTGTTGAGAGCATGAGCCTCGCCTCGGTCAGCCGCATGGAAGCGAAGCTCCTGCTTTCTACTTACGAGCGTCAGCCCATCCTTTTTGAGCGCGGGCGCGGCGTGTATCTCTGGGATTCTGAGGGCAAGCGGTACTTGGATTTCCTGAGTGGAATCGGAGTCAACGCGCTCGGCCACAAGCATCCGGCCATCCAGGCGGCGATCAAGCGCCAGGCTGGACGGCTGATTCATGTTTCGAATCTCTTCTTTCACGAGCATCAAGCGGAACTCGCGCGACTGCTGACCGAGATCTCCGGAGTGGATCGCGCTTTCTTTTGCAATAGCGGCACCGAGGCCTGGGAAGGAGCGCTGAAACTCGCCCGCGCCTTTGCGCGAGCCAATGATAAGAACGGCCGCAATAAGAACGGTGGCAACAAAAACAGCGGCGAGCCAAAGTCAAATCCAATTCCAAAGACGCGCATTCTGGCCATGGAAAATTCTTTTCATGGACGCACCTTCGGCGCGCTCGCCACCACCGGTCAGCCGGAGTATCGCGCCCCGTTCGTTCCGCTCGTGCCGGGTGTGACTTTCGTGAAGTTCAACGACCTGGACGACCTGCAACGAAAATTTGATTCCAGCGTCTGTGCCGTATGCATCGAGACCATTCAGGGAGAGGGCGGTATTTGTCCCGTCAATCGAGAGTTTCTCGAACTCGCCTCGCGTTTGACGAAACGCAGTGGCGCCCTGCTCTTGCTCGATGAGATTCAGTGCGGTCTCGGCCGTACGGGACGCCACTTTGCTTATCAGCATTATGAAGTGCTGCCAGACGTGGTCACCGTCGCCAAGCCGCTGGCATGTGGCTTGCCGCTCGGCGCCATCCTTACCACGGAACGGGTTGCGAGTTGCATGCATCCCGGTATGCACGGGACAACTTTTGGCGGAGGCCCGCTGACCTGCGCCGTGGCCATCGAGTTCTTGCGGGAGGAGAAGAAGTTGCTGAAGCACGTGCGCACGCTGGGCGAATATTTTCACGCCGCGCTCGAAGTGCTGGACAAGAAGCACAAATCGATTCAGGACGTCCGTGGAGCGGGCCTGATGCTGGCCGTGGAATTGGACTCGCCTGAACTGGCGAAGGCTGTGACCAAGCAACTGCTGCAAGAAGGAATTATTATTAATCGAACGCACGAAACCGTACTGCGCTTTCTGCCGCCATACGTGATTCAGAAGAAGCACGTGGATCAGGTGGTCAAGGCCCTGGATGCGGCGTTGCGCAAGAATGCGGAAACCACGTACAAAAAAGAAAAAGCCGCTCCATCGCGGCGCCGGGAAGTTAATGCGCACGCGTGAAGCGGTCCTGCCCGACGCCGAGCAGATTCACGCTCTCGTCTCGGCCTACTCCGGCGATGGCACTCTCCTGCCGCGCACGCTGGCGGAGATCTGCGAGAATGTCCGCGACTTTGTCGTGCTGGAGAATGACGGACGCATTATCGGATGCGGCGCGCTCCACCTCTATGGCTTGCACCTGGCCGAGATTCGTTCGATTACCGTGGATCCCGCGAGCCAAAGCGGCGGAGGCGGCCGGCGCCTGGTCAAGGCGCTGCTGGCGCAAGCGGAAAAACACAAAGTCACCTGCGTGTGTCTGTTCACGCGCATTCCAGAATTCTTCTCACACATGGGATTCACTGTCGCGAATCACCAGGACCTTCCGGACAAAATCCACAAAGACTGTTACAAGTGCCCCAGACTGTATCGCTGCGACGAGGTGGCGATGATCCGTGGAAATCTGCCCACGTTCGCAATCTTGCCACCGCCCAAGAACTGGTTGAAGATTCAGGCATGACCTCATTGCGCCGTTCTCCCGAGAAGATTCGTTTGCCTCGTGGCTTTTCTTTCTCCGCGGTCGCCGCCGGAATTAAAGTTAGTGGCCGGCCGGACCTCGCGCTGGTGGAAGCCGCGAATGGCGCGAGCGCTGCGGCGTTGTTCACCACGAACCGGGTCGTCGCCGCTCCGGTCGAATTTGGGCGGGCGTCGTTGCTTTCGACGGGCGGCCGCGTTCGCGCCGTCGTCGTCAATTCCGGAAACGCCAACTGCGCCACCGGACGCGCCGGCATTCAAGCTTGCGAACAAGTTTGCCGCGAAGCTGGAGACCTGTTCGGCGTGCCTGCCGCCGAAATCTTTCCTTCGTCGACTGGCATCATCGGAGTTCGACTGCCGGCCGAAAAGATCCGCGCCAAGCTGCCTGAGCTCATCGCAGCGAGATCGACCAGCCAGCGCGGTGTCCTCGCCTTCGCCCAGGCCATCATGACGACCGACACTCGGCCGAAGCTGGCTTCCGCGCGCTTCCGCGCTCCGTCGATAGAGGGCTCGAAAGAAGTCACCGTCATGGGAATCGCGAAGGGCGCGGGCATGATCCATCCGCAGCTTGCGACGCTGCTGGTATACTTGTGTACCGATGTCGGCGCCAGTCCGCGAGAGTTGCAGCCTCTTCTGCGCCAGGCGTGCGACGATTCTTTAAATTGCATATCTATCGACGGCGACACCTCGACCAACGA
>PMMJ01000277.1 GCA_003162255.1 Acidobacteriaceae bacterium
TTCGATCATGAACCACCTGCTGCACAAAGACGCGGAGGCGGTCTCGGCCACCGGGCAGGCGCACCTCAACGGACACGAGGACATCGCCTTCATTACCGCGTATTTTCCGGACAAGATGATTGCGCATGTCAACGTCAACTGGATTTCGCCGGTCAAAATTCGAACCACGCTGATTGGCGGCGAAAAGAAAATGCTGGTCTGGAACGATCTTGAGGCGGACGAGAAGCTGAAGATTTACGACAAGGGTGTGGACGTGAAGAGCCAGGAAGGCGTCTACAACCTGCTGATCAGTTACCGGTCGGGCGACATGTGGGCGCCGCAGGTCGAGCAAGTCGAGGCGCTTCGGCTGGAGCTGGGATACTTCGTCGAATGCATCAAGAAGGGTGAGAGACCATTCAACGACGGCTGCGCGGGACTGAAAGTCGTCCGCATGCTTGAAGCCGCCAGTGAATCGCTCGGCAAGCGCGGCGAGATCGTTTACGTATAGGAAGACATTTATAGCAAGAACGGGGCCCCCGACTCTAACAGCAATCCATACCAGCACTGCCACAGTGACTGATTTACGAGACCGGTGAACAGGAGAATGGCGATATGGCTATGATGACAAATGACCCTTCTGGAATGAAACAGGAATGGCAATCGGATTCGCGCTGGAGCGACGTGGTTCGCCCCTACCTCGCGCAAGATGTGGTTCGTCTGCGGGGTTCCATCCAGATCGAACACACGCTGGCACGCCTCGGAGCGGAACGGTTCTGGAATCTGCTTCACTCCGAGTCCTATGTGCCGGCGCTCGGGGCGCTGACCGGCAACCAGGCAGTGCAGCAGGTGAAAGCGGGATTGCAAGCCATTTACGTGAGCGGCTGGCAAGCGGCGGCGGATGCGAACGAAGCGGGCCAGATGTATCCCGACCTGAATCTGTACCCGTCGGATTCGGTTCCGAAACTGGCGGCGCGGCTCAACCAGGCGCTGGTTCGCGCCGATCAGATCGACCATGAGCAGGGAAAGAAACAGATCCACTGGTTTGCCCCACTGGTCGCCGATGGCGACACCGGATTCGGCGGAAACCTGAATTCGTTCGAACTCATGAAAGCAATGATTGAGGCGGGCGTCGCCTGTGTCCATTTTGAGGATCAGTCGTCGTCGGCAAAGAAATGCGGTCACTTGGGCGGAAAGGTTCTGGTTCCCACCAAGGAAGCTGTGCAGAGACTTGTCTCGGCCCGGCTGGCGGCGGATGTCATGGGAGTTCCGACCCTGATTATGGCGCGCACCGATGCCGAGAGTGCGGATCTGCTGACCAGCGATGCCGATTCTTACGATCACGAATTCATGACCGGAGAACGCACCGAAGAAGGACTGTTTGTGATCCGCAAGGGCCTGGAAACGGCCATCGCGCGCGCCCTGGCCTACGCTCCTTATGCCGATCTGGTGTGGTGCGAGACGTCGACCCCGGACCTTGAAGACGCGCGCAAGTTCGCCGAAGCCGTCCTCGCTCACTATCCCAACAAGATACTGGCCTACAACTGTTCGCCCTCCTTTAATTGGAGAAAGCACCTGAGTGAGAACGCGGTCGCCAAGTTCCAGAACGAACTGGGTGCGATGGGATACAAGTTCCAGTTTGTGACCCTGGCCGGTTTCCACGCCTTGAATCTCTCCATGTTCGATCTGGCGCGAGGCTACAAGCAGCACGGCATGGCCGCTTACTCCCGACTGCAGGAAAAGGAATTCGGCCGCGAGCGAGATTTCGGCTACGAAGCGGTCAAACATCAGCGCTTCGCGGGCACCGGATACTTCGACGCGGTACAGCAGGCAATCGTCGGTGGCATGGCTTCGACGCTTGCCTTGCGGGGATCCACGGAAGCCGAGCAGTTCACCTATGAGAGTTCGACCGCCGGGCATCCCGCCTCGGCACATTCCACCCCGGCTCACAAGGCAAACGGAAAAGCTGACGGCAATGGCAACGGTCATGCAAAGTCCGTGCCTGTAAATGCCGTGGCTGACACCAGCGCCCCTGACTCGACGGCGCCGGAACCGTTCGCTCGGTCTACAGCCGACCGCGTCCCGCACTCTGCGTAGCGAGTGTCTCGCCTGGCAAGTCCACGCCCGGGGTAAATCACGCCGGGCATAAGTCCACACCTGTCGAACGGATGAATAGGAGTCTGCCAACCATGGATCAATTTCTCAGTATCTCCCCGGATGTGAAGCTCGGGGAAGGAGTCCGGCTTTCTAAGTTCATCAATCTCTATGGCTGTGAGATTGGCGATGAAACAAAAATCGGCGCGTTCGTCGAGATTCAGAAGAACGCTTCGATCGGCAAGCGCTGCAAGATCTCGAGCCACACCTTTATTTGCGAGGGAGTCACGATTGAGGACAATGTGTTCATCGGCCACGGCGTAATGTTCATTAACGACCTGTATCCGCGCGCGACGACTGCCACGGGCGGCCTGCAGACCGAAGCCGACTGGCATGTGGAGCGGACGATAGTGAAGAAGGGAGCTTCTATCGGCTCCGGCGCGACCATCCTCGCCAATACCTGCATTGGAGAGAACGCCATTGTCGGCGCGGGCGCCGTGGTC
>PMMJ01000372.1:0-6089 GCA_003162255.1 Acidobacteriaceae bacterium
GTAATTGATTCCATAACAATGTCGGCTCCCAGGCTCGAGTAAAGTTGGTGGTGCTAAAGCCAACCAACAGGCTCGGGAGAAAGGAGCCGAACAATGATCATTATAGGAGTAGATTTCCACCCCGAGTTTCAACAAATGGCTTCGGTGGATACGGACACTGGAGAGTTTCAGGAAAAGCGGCTAACGCATCGCGAAGAGGCGGAGAAGTTCTACCGTGCTCTGATCGGCAAGAAGGTACGGGTCAGAATGGAAGCCAGCGGGCACGCACGCTGGTTTGAAAGACTGCTGTCAGAACTGCGGTTTGAACTCAACATCGGCGATGCCGCCGAGATCCGAAGCAAGCGAGTACGCAAGCAGAAGACGGATCGCCAGGATGCACGGCTGATTCTGCAACTACTGATCGAAGATCGTTTTCCGCGGATCTGGGTGCCGAGTTGGGAGAATCGCGATCTGCGGCAACTGCTGTGGCACCGGCACCGGATGGTGCAGGCGCGCACGCGGATCATGAACCAGTTGCAGGCGGTGGCGCTCAACGAAGGACTGCGCTGCAAGAAACGGCTCTGGCGAGATGCCGGACGGAAGCAACTGGAGTCGTTTGCATTAGCGCCATGGGCAAGCCGGCGACGGCGCGATCTGCTGGAGCTGCTGGACCGACTGAGCCCACGATTGCCGAACTGACCGAAGCCATCGAGGGGGAAGTGGAGAAGTGTCCTGAGGCGCGGCGATTGCAGACGCATCCCGGAGTGGGTGCACTGACGGCGTTGGCCTTCGTGCTGATCATCGGGAGAGCGGAGCGGTTTCAGTGTGGCAAGCAGATCGCGAGCTATCTGGGGCTGGTGCCGTTAGAAGAGTCGAGTGGGAATCGGCGACGGTTGGGACACATCACGAAACAAGGTAACTCGCTGTTGCGCTTCTTGCTGGTGGAAGCGGCGCAAGTTACAGTGCGCAACGATCAGGAATGGCGCAACAAGTACTTCCACTTGGCGCTGCGGCGTGGACGGAAGATCGCCAAGGTGGCCATGGCGCGGAGGCTGGCGGTTCGCCTCTATTGGATGTGGCGCAAGGGATGGAATTACGAGCAGACGAAAAAGTTCGGTTCGCACGCGGGAGAGCCCGGAAATCGCGATGGTGTGCAGTAGAACATCGAGCTATTGATTGGGTATCCCGCTCCCCCTCACTGGGGAGTTCGAAATAGTAATCATGATCGAACGTGTGACCGAAGAGATGCATGGGTCGGACTGAGTTCCTGACCTGAAACCGATTACGAGCGAGCCTTGGTTGGCATGGCAGAACCTTCAACGAGAGCGAAATGGCGCGCTTTTCGAAGTGCACGGACTAGTATGCTTCAAAGTGCTTGACACTGCCGACATTGTTAGAGACGCGATTTAACACCAACTGAGGCGCGTCAGTTCTGTTCGGTCGAAATGTCCGGGCTGATGCTTCCGCTTACGGTGGCGAGGCAAACCCCGCGCTGCTCGCCCGTTCTGTCACATCAGGATGTGAGATCCGTCACTGATTTTTCAATGGATTGTTGTGTACAGTAACGCCCGAGCAATTTTGCTCTTGCTCTCTTGGCCTCTTTATTCGGCCGAACTCTCGGCCCCCAAGCTCAAGGCCGCCGTCCGGCGTTTGAAAGTTGCCAATGCGCAACAGCAGCGCGTACCTCATTCCTGACCCAGGTCCAACGGCCGTATGTACAGATTCGGATTCCCCGATGGGATTCGATTTTCCGTACTCGGCGAAACCTCGGCCGTCTTACGACTTAACACCTTCCCCCAAAACAAATTCGCGCCATAAAGGTGAGTCTTATGCCCAGATACTTGTACTTTGCAGCAATAGCCGTCCTTGCGGCAACGATGTTCTCAGCCACCACGCAGGCGCAAGCTCCGCCTAGCGCTGACACGTTTGTCAGCAGTGCAACTCCCAAAACCAACTACGGAGCTAGCCCCGTTCTTGTCGTGCAAAGTGGTACAACTACGTTTATCCAGTTCAATCTCTCTGCTCTGCCCGCCGGAGCCAGCGTCAACAAGGCCACGCTGCGCCTGTACGTGGATGGGGTGCTCATGAGCGGCAGCTTCGACGTGTTCCCGGTGAACGGAGCATGGGCGGAGAACACGCTGACCTACAATACGCCGCCTCCGCCGCTGGGTAGTTCAGCAACCGGAAACAAGCCCATCGCGGTCGCCAGTTCCAGCCTCAACAAGTTCCTTCTCATTGACATCACCCCGCTGGTGCAGGGCTGGGTAAATGGAACGATCGCCAACAACGGCGTTGCGCTGGCGCTCACGACCAACAACGGAATCTTCTCGTTCGATGCCAAGGAGAGCTTGCTGACGGGCAACGGTCCGCAGTTGGAGATTGTGTTGAACGGACCCGCAGGACCGCAAGGCATCCCGGGAATTGCTGGCCCCACAGGAGCGACGGGTCCGCAGGGACCACAAGGAAATCCGGGAACACCAGGATCGACTGGGCCCACAGGGGCGCAGGGCTCACAAGGTCCAATCGGGCCGGTGGGGCCGCAGGGCTTGCAAGGGTTCATGGGCCTCACTGGTGCTCAAGGACCGCAGGGACCTGCCGGAATCAACAACCGGAATGCCTGGAGCAGCGGCAACACATACAGCCCAGCCGATGCAGTGTATGACTCTGGCTCCTACTGGATCGCCACCGCGCAGAACACAAACTCGGAGCCCTCGCCGGTGAATACAAACTGGCAAGTGCTGGCGGCAGGAATCAACAACCGTGGGCCGTGGGCCTCGACTACGAACTACAACCTGAATGATGCGGTCAGCGACGGCGGGTCGTTCTGGCTGGCACTAGCTGCGAACAACAACTCGGAACCAGCAAGTGGCAACACTCAGTGGCAGCAGCTTGCCGGTCAGGGCATGGCGGGACCAGCAGGACCAGCGGGTGCGACAGGAGCAACAGGTCCAGCCGGACCGCAAGGTCTGCAGGGACCGATCGGTGTTAACGGTCCGCAGGGCCCCGCCGGACTATTGGCGTCCTTCGACGCCATTGCCGGATTGCCCTGCACGATTGGGGGACAAGCAGGCCAGATCGCACTCTCTTACGATTCAAATCAGAATGCGACCCTCAAGTGTGTCGCCACGGGATACAGCATCTCCGGGTTCGTTACTGTTTGCTTCTCTTGTTTATCGCCACTGGTAAACTTGACCAATGGCAATACAATTGTTCAACAAGTACAAGCGTCCCATGATGGTCCTTTCACGTTCACAGGGGTGCCGAACGGAACTTATACCGTTTCGCCGTACGATCCAGGCCACACATATTCTCCACCAAGCCAGACCGTTACGATCAACGGAGCTAACGTTACCCTTACTAATACATTCAACATGGTCCAGTAGCCCCGTTCGCAAGTCCTCGGAGGCCACGGTTCTTGGCCCCACCCGTCGGGCGGGGCCAAAACCGAGGGTTGGTTATTCAAAAGAAAAAGGAGTGTGGGTGAGTTTCTTCCGAAGTGCACTACATGGTCAAATGCTCGGAGTTACTGCGGCTGCACCATTGTCGAAACCAGCGATTACACTCAGAACCCCCACAGAAGCCGGGTTGTGAGTGAAATCCGGATATTTCGCCAACTAGCCGCTATTTAGGTTTGGACGGCTTCTTGACCCAGCCATCTTCGGGCACTTTCATGCCACGAGATTTGGCAAACTCGGGATTTATCCACACAGACTTCACTTGACGCGGATTCAACTCCACTGGCGCGGGATCTGTGCAATGCGTAACGAACTCCGACACTGAACTTGCAAGAGAGACTAGATCATCCGTCTCATGATCCCAAAACCACACCGCTCCATCTTCTCTGGTCGTGAAATAGTTGCCACCGGAGTCTTCTGCGAGGGCAGCGAACGATGTGCCGTCCAAGGTCGAGAAATTGGTCGAAGCGGGAGGAACACGAATTGGACCATAGCCTTCCTTCGTTACCGGATGCGTGAAGACCTTGCCACGGACTGTGCTCAGTATGTTATCCACGAGAGTCCTAACCGGGTCGGCATTCTCGCCTCAACTTTAGCTTGAGTTGTCAGTTGACGCAAACAGGCGGTTACACTCATTGTGGGGTTTTGAGCATAATCGGGATGCAACAGGTGGGCAACGCCGCATTTGGTGACCGCGGTCACCGATGCCTGTGATGTGCGTGGAAACTGAGCAAAAATGCGCATTCTTGGACCGTGAAACGTCGCATCATGCGGTCATGAAGACCAAGGAACTCACGCCAAAACAGATATTATCTGTGCGTTGCCTCACCTGTGGAGCAGCGCCCGGAGAAGTTTGTGCACTCAACTCTGGTGCCGCGCGCACCGAGCCACACCGGGACAGGAAGCTTTCCGCAGCCGATGCCGTAGAAATGAAGCTCAGCAAACGACACAACGGGTACAGTTGACCCTGGCAAAATTTAACTTCTGGGTGTGGGGTCTCACCGTTAGAGCAGTTTCGCCCGAGATTAACCATTTAGGTACTGTGTGCAATTGTGTATGACCTATATTGACCAGCCAAGCCAGATTCCCGAGCCATATGATTTAACCTCTTTCTTTATTGGGAGAACGGCACTCACGTAAATTGAATCGTGCCAGGGATATAGATGGCGAAACAAACTCTCGGTTTCAGTTCCACAGATTTCCGCAAAAAGTTCCGGGATGGAATGACTGTGCGGGCCTACCGAGACAATGAGATCATTTTTGCGCAAGGGGACAGAGCCGATGCTGTGTTCTACATCCAGAGCGGCACGGTGAAGCTCACGATGGCCGCTACGCACCGCAAAAAAGCGATAATCGCCGTCCTGCTCCGGGGTAGCTTTTTTGGCGAAGGCTGTCTTGGAGGGCAATCGCTGCGGATGTACACGGCGAGATCAATTGGGTCCTCCAATATCACTCGCTTGCAGAAGGAGAGGTCGCTTCGCACGCTCAAGCGCGACCCGCAGTTTGCTGCATTGCTTAATGAGTATCTACTTTCCAGAGTTATTCGAGTCGAGGAAGACCTGGCAGATCAATTTTTCAATTTTAGCGAAAAGCGACTGGCACGGGTTTTGTTGTTGTTCGGGCAAATAACCAAGGAATCAAAGCCGGAGACCCCCCTGAAGGTGAGCCAAGGAACCCTCGCGGAGATGGTCGGTACCACCCGCGCAAGGGTAAGTAAATTTATGAATGCGTTCAAGAAGAAGGGCTTCGTCTCCTACAACGGCGGTTTGCAAATAAATAGCGCACTTATTAACGCCTTTCTGCAAAATCGGCCCATGTCCGTTGTCAGAAGGGCATAAAACCGTATAGGTGGGGTTCCAGCAACTGGTCTAGTTGACCATGGTACATGGAGACTTGCTATGAAAAAGGAACTCAGCCCAAAACAGATACTCGCCGTCCGCTGTCCGACTTGCGCAGCCGCTCCGGGGGAGAAGTGTGAACTTAACAACGGCCAACCTCGCAATAATCCGCACCTAGACCGCCGACTGATCGCAAAAGATTGAACGAGCCTCGGCGGACCTGACCCCGTAAATCTTTACCACTTTTGTTCTGACTACCCAGGCATTCGTCATCCCGGTCATCCTGCCAGTGCTCGGCGAGCTCTCGCAATCCGCGACGCAACGATGGCATGCTTGTTGATCCTTAGTTTTGCTGGATATCTTTCTCCTAACTTTGACGAACGCGCGGTACTGGGAGTCTGATCGTCTGCGCCCCGCCTCGCCCGCTCCGCCCCGGCCCCCGCTCTCACACCCCGGTGCCTCCACCTCCCTCGTTCCTCCCCGCGATGTTACCAAGTAGTAACGTGTAGCACTTTTGCCGTCGCCATACACTACCCCGTCAAACGCAGGGCGGGATAGGAGGTAGAGCGTTTTGAAACCGGTCTCGTTACTAAGTAGTAACAATTGGCCGGTTTCGGGGCTGGGGGGCGCGCGCTGGGCGGGACTGGGGTCAATGAGCATAAACGCCTGTTTGCGTCAACTGACAACTCAAGCTAAGGTTGAGGCGAGAATGTCGACCCGGTTAGGACTCTCGTGGATAACATACTGAGCACAGTCCGTGGCAAGGTCTTCATGCATCCGGTGACGAAGGAAGACTATGGTCCAATTCGTGTTCCTC
>PMMJ01000372.1:6185-17374 GCA_003162255.1 Acidobacteriaceae bacterium
TAAATAGCGGCTAGTTGGCGAAACATCCCGATTACGCTCATTGACCCGGACGGGGCTGTCAATGACCACTTTTGGTGCGGTGCTGCGAGCTTGGTTCTCAGGCGCTCTTCTTGGGAGTGATGGGATAGAACACGGACCAACTCTGTTCTACGTTATCGCTGCCGCAGTGCGGACAGAGGACTTCACCTTCCTCGTGTTCCGCAAGCGTCATCACTTTTGAGAATGTCTTCTGGCAGGCATGGCAGAAGTACTGGTAGTCGGGCATAGACCACCTCCCACGGAATAGTCTTTGGATTAATTCTAGACCTCGGGTCGGTCAGGTTCAATCGTGGACCGGGTCACGAATTGTTTGCGTGGTTGGGTCGCGCAACGGCGCCGAAGTTTAGATCTACGGTGATGCCCCACTCTTCAAGTAACCATTCTGGGACATAGAGTCGATTCCTGTTTTGCTCACACCAGGCGCGGAGGTCACGCGAGTAGGTATACGTCTCTGTGGTGAGTTGCAGTTGTCTGACCCGCATTTCAAATTCAGTAGGCAGAGCAAGCGACGGCGCAATGGGACGCCCCCAATTGGGGTTTCCGCGTTTGCGCTTCGCAGTGGGAAGAGCAACCGGCATCGCCATACGCCCCGATCATACTCCGCTGTGGGTCACTGTGCGGCAGAACCTTGTGAAGTGGCTGGCAAACTGATTTGCTCCCAACATTTTCAACTGGCGTAACATCGCGTTTATACTCACAACCCGACCCCTGTGGGGGTTCTGAGTGAAATCGCCTGTTTTCGTCAATGGACTTCTGGCGAAGGGTCCACCATGCCCGGTGCACGACCGATCGGTCTCTGGGTCTGCCTAAGATAACCGCCAAGGAGAGCAAAAGCGGGAGCGGCTATTAAAAGGAGTATCTGTGCGAGCAGCGATTGGGAGTCTTTGCCTGACAAAACGGAATAGACCCCGATGGCGGTGCACAGAAACGACGAGAGTAGCCCGTTGAGCAGTTCGTCGTGCTTGGCGATCCAAGCGGCAACGTATCCCCCTAGCACAGAACAGCCGAGGCCAATTGACAATTGGAGCCCATACAGCCCCGCGCTTGAATGAATTGAGGAGACGATTGCAGCGGAACCTTTAGGTGCATGCAAAAGGTCATACTTAACAATCACGTAAATGACCAAAGGTATAGCGAGAAGACTTGACGCGACAACATCGGTGATTCCGCCGATCACTACAGCGACAATCGACACTCTCACGCCCGGATGACGTTGCAGGCGTTTGTCCAACCATCGACCCAAAAGAAAAACGAGCAGAAGCGGTATGCCGAAAACGATCAGGGCCGAGAAAAGCAGTATCAGCAAGTGCAACGGACTAAAGAGTCCTTCAAGCATTTCCCCTCCTAATGAACCCTGACTCCCGCGCACGTATCTTACTATTTCTTGAAGTCATTGGACCGTGAGGCAGATCACTTGATGATTTGATTGGCGTAACATCCCCATTTCACTCACCAACGGGTTCTGAGCGCTAACGCCTGCTTACGTCAGTTACGATCTACAACGTCGGGAACCGCCTGCTGCGCATGGGTGTCTAATCACTTTGTGCGGAGGTTTTCTGTTGCCGTCGCGTTTTTGTGCGCATCCGGCATAATGCTGTGCCAGAGCCATTTTGCCCCTCCTGCCAACCCCTCGCGTCAGGTTGCTGTTTTTGAAGTTCACGACCGCAACATGATCGACGCTCTGCTGCTGTTTGGCCAGCAAGAACACATTGGCATTGGAATCGACTACATTGATGCAGCTGCATTCCAACAGCGAGTCACCATTCAGCTTCGCGCCGCAACTGTTTCCGATGTTCTGGATGCCATCACGCACCGTTTCGGTTATCGCTGGTCTACCAATGGTGGAGTGGTCAGAATCACCCATCCCGGAACAATGGTCGGTAGCCGTAATCTGCTGAACAGGCGAATAGCGAAGTTCAAAGTTTCCGAAATGCCCCTTGAGCAAGCCGACTGTAGCCTGAAGATCGCGTTCTATTTCGCTCTGAATCCAAAAAGCAGCGGAATTGTGGGAGATTGTCCGTATGGCGGCATTGAATATCGGATTAGCGGCCTCGACGTGAAGCACGCGAGTGTCCGGCAGATTCTCGACGCACTAGTCTCCCAGCACGCCAACGGAGCGTGGGTGGTACAGCAGCCGCCGTGGACAATGGACCGAGACCTCGGGTACGGATTGTGGAAAGTGCTGGCATACGACAGGACGGACGGCGAGTACAGCCGGGAATTGCAAGTGCGGGGCCTGGGTCTGCAAGGCCGTTAAGCATCAACTGTCGTAATATCTCGATTACACTAACAATGCGAAATATTATTGTAGGAATCACATCTGGGGCGGCCTCCTGGGGTAAGGAAACTACGCCAGAACGCTTGCGCACAGTTCGTATAGGGGTGTCGCTTCCGAGATTGTTGCCGTTAGCTGTTCAAAAACGTCGTTAATAGGGACGCCAACAAAATCAACTACTTGCAGGAGCCCCAGTTCCCGACGCGGTACGCATTACGGTACGGTCTTGTTTGCGAGTGACCAAGCGAAGCACTTTTCTGTGTGCCATCTGCTTCTCGTCCGACATCGCTTCATCGTAGATGTCCATCGTCACTTTAATGGAGTTGTGGCGCAGCAGCCCTTGGACGACCTTTGGATCGCCGTTATTCTGCCGCAGCAGTGTGGTATAGGAATGACGTAGCGTGTGCCATCCCTTGATTTCGATTCCTGCCTCGCTTGCTGCAGGTTTGATGTGGTGCTGCATGATGCGACTCATCCAGTACGGTTGTTTGCCCTTCATTTTCGGACTAGCGAAGATGTAGTCACTGTTCTCGGCATAGGGGGTCTCGCCTCGCCAAGCCAACAGTTCCCTTTGTTGAAACCGACGATTGTGACGGAGAGAATCAGCGTGCGTCGCCCCTCTCTTGCGGAAGGTTCGGAAAAGGGTGGCTGTTCCGAGGACTTCTGGCTCCCATCGATTACGGTTTCAAAAATCCCGCTTGCTCGCAGACGCGCGAGCGTACTGAGCTGCAGATTAGCTTCTTCTCCCATGGGAAAATCTTTTGTGAGTTGGTTGTTTTCGACCGTGAATGGTTCGACCAGAACCGCGGTGTACCCAGCTAGTGGTTTACTTGCTTTTTGTTGTTGCGCCCAGACCAGCGCTGCAAAACACGAATAGAGAACCCAAACCAGAATCACGTTGCGTTTCATGATCTCCCTCCACAAGCAGAGTCTTGCGGTGGGGGGCGGAGGAGGATCCCGGGAGCTGCCTCGCCAATGTGTTGCTGCTGTTATTTTGTTCCCTAACCGCCGTTGAACGCCTCAAGACTCAGGGCAACTGGACTGCGTATGCATGTTCAGCGTCACCGATGACGCATAGTCCCGTTACCATTCCGCTCTCGGTTACATTGTTCGCGAGACAGACGGTCCCCTAGCTGTTCAGCTGGAGAGAGTTTGCTCGAAGCTCAGTGGAGCTGTATTGCGCCTCCGCATGAGATGTAGTCATCCGCTGAGCATTTATCGCCGCCGCCGTATGTGACTACTGCAACTCTGCTGTTGTTTACCCTGAAAGACCAGCTCCAATCTCCCGGGAAGCCGAGGACTTGCGAGAAAGTTGTGTCCTTCGTGGTCCAACGCACCGCCTGGTCCACGCTGTAATCGTTAGCCCAACATTCGCCTGTCAGGTCGCCCAGTTCGTTGATGCCATCGGTGTAGCAGTTCGCGAACCCACCCTCTGGCATGGGCAGCACAATCGGATTGGTATAGATCTTCCGGGAAGCATTGAGCGGCTTCCAAAAGGCTGGAAGCCAAACGCTACCATCCGCCGGTTCGATGTCGCCCGAGATCTCCCCGCGGTCATTGATGTTGAAGGGCTCCGAGTCAGGGTAATCTGCGATAGTGGGAAGCTGCGTGAGCTTCCATTTTCCGTTCTGGAGCGGGGTCCACAGCACGCCGGCAAATTCACCGTTGTCGCCATCTCCCTCTCCAACAATCTGACCAAAGTCATTCACCGCCCACGGATACCACTTCGTCATCACACCAAACCCGGTCGTGTCGAGTTTGTGTATTTTCCATTTCGTGACCAATTGTCCGTTCTTCCACACGACGGTTGGTGTCCAAACCACGGGAAGTGTGGGAGCACAGTTGAGGCAGCTTTCCTCGACTCCGCTCCAGCCGACGATCAGCGTTCCTAGTTTGTTTACTCCTGCCGCATAACTGGAGTTGTACGTTGGGTAGCCGACATCGGCGAGAGTGCCCAGGTCGACCATGCCAGACTTTTAGGTCCAAGCGATAGCGTGCGGACGGTTTTGGTCTGTACTGGCGGAATGGCCGACGATCAAGCCCGTGTCCGAGATCGTAACCAGACCCTCGTCCCAACCGCTTTCTGTCCCGCCCAGCGTGCCGAGGTCAATCCACTCTCCCGCATACCTGCCAAACAGGGAGACGGCCAGGTTGTGGGTAGAGCCGTCGGGCAAATCGCCCTGGGCCACCGCAACTCCAAAATCATTAACGTCTCCCATGGAAGCCCAGGTTCCGCCCGGGAAAGTCCCGAGTTCCCAGACATTGCCCGGGCGCGCCGCCGATTGAGCGGCGATGATCGGGCTGCTTGGTACGTTAGACTTCGAGAACGAGTTCAACGCCCGATGATGAATCGCATGTCGATCCATGTGCGGCCTGCTTGCTTGCTGTTGCGCCCACACCAACGGCAGGAAACCCGCACAAAGAACCAAAGCCAGAATGTTGATGCGTTTCATGAGTTCCCTCCACAGAAACATCTTGCGAAGCGGCCGGAGGAGGACCGAAGGGGCTCCTGGTTGAACCATCCGCCGCGGTTTTCTATTTGACGTGCTCCGTACTCGCAACGATGGTGCCGNNCGGTGCCGTTCACCTCACTCGTGCGCTACGATCCAGTCCAGAATCGGCTGCCACACCAGCGTCTCGGCATCTCTGGCGAGGACATTGTCGGCATGTCCGAAGTCAATCGCACGCTGGTCATCGGGCTGGAGTTGCGTTATGAATTTCGTGATGTCGGTACTCGACGTCAGCGTCGTCGAGTAGTACCCGGTCTTTCCGAATCCTCCCGCTGCGCCAGCGAAAAGGATGGGAACGGTGATCTCGCTAAGATGGTCGTCGAATGGCACTCGGATGTTGCCGCAGAACAGCGCATCGGTATCGAAATCGCTTTTCATGGGCAGGTGGGGCGGAATGTTTCCGAGCAGATCCAACCAGAGTCGAGCGTCGGTGTAGCGCAGGTCGCTCGGAATCCCGTTTTCGTCCACATATCCGCCGACGAAGTGCCAGAACTGCCCGCTGATGAGCTCGGTGCTGGTGCCGAACATCAGGGCAGCCTGATAGTTCGTGGTACCCGGAATGTTTTCCGAGGGATCATTGGGCGCGGATAGTGCCAGATCGCTCAGGGATTTGAGGAAGAGGCCGGAGTCATCGCTATAGACGCCGGCGTTAAGATTCGCCTGGTCGGTGGCGGCGAGACCGCAGTAGTAGGAGCGGTAGTCTTCCTCCTGGAGCTTCATGGCAACGTCAAGGATGATCATCCCTTTGACATTGCGTAGAACTCGGGGTTGCTGAGTCTCTTGGCCTGCGACTGTGTAGGTCACAATTCCGCCGTAGCTGAACCCAAGCAATTCAATTTGGCCGAAACCCTGACCGGTCGCGGCGCGAATCGCACGAGCCAGCGAAAGGGCGATCTCCGTGTGCTGAGAATCCCTTGCGACACCCCAGTCCTTCATGAACTTGAAGTTCGTTTGCTCGGCTGGCACCAGAGCCCACGAATAATCCATGCCCCAAACGTCAACCTTGTTCTCCGCCAGGAATATGGCGATCGAGTGATCCCACGCCGTTGCTTGGGAGATCAGCGGCGCCATGAAAATCGCTTCGAAGAAGTTGGGGCTTCCGGGGAGCAGCAGCACTCCACCGACAGTATGAATCGGTTGATAAGGACTTTTTTCCCGGACGACCCTGTGCAGGCGAATCACATCGAATTTGCCTGGACCCACAACTACGTCAAGGCGGTAGTGGACAACATCGTCGCCCAACACGGTCCGATCCATATGGCGGATCGAAACCTTGGAAAGGGCCTTATCGAGACCCGGTAGAACTCTACTGCTCTGGGCTGACGCACAAAGCGCCAGCACGAATACGCACACAGCCACGCTGCTCCAACGCACAAGTGTTTTCATGACTCACTCCTGAAAAATGACGTTCCAATTTGCGCGAAAGCGCTTGCCGGACGAACCGTTAAGCACCTGATCCGGCCTTACCTGCCCTCTATCTCATTTCCCTCGCCTGGCCGCAATGAACAGCGTCTGACCATTGCATGAAATCTCCCTGAATGTGCCTGCTGCGGAGAAAACGCCACAATACCCGCGTGGCGCGCAATCACAGTCTTTTCAATAGGTTTGTGCTAGACTCTGCCCTAACGAAGGACGGCACCGTGCCTGTTCCGGTCCAATCTCCGCAGCGAGTTTGTTTTCGCAAGTTTGAGTTGGACCTGATCTCCGGGGAGCTCCGCAAAGACGGTCAGAAGGTTCCTCTCCCGCCCAAAGCCTTCGAGGTTCTCCGCTGCCTGGTCGAACATCCCGGAGAAGTGGTCACGCGGGAGGATCTGCGTACCCGCTTGTGGGCCGCAGACACATTCGTCGAGTTCGACGACAGTCTGAACCACGCCGTGAAGAAACTCCGGAAGGCACTGGGCGACTCGGCCGAGAATCCCCAGTTCATTGAAACTTTGCCCCGCCACGGGTATCGTTTCGTCGCCCCCACGAACGGGGGCAGCATTCCGGAAAGTGCCCCGAAACCGAAGCGTCGCTATGCCGTTCCAATCCTCGTTTCCGCGTTTGCATTGTTGGCACTCATGGCAGCGCTGGTCTCCTACGACGTCGGCGGCTTGCGGCGGCGACTATTGGGTCGCACAGCCGACCCGCCGATTCGGTCTCTGGCCGTGCTCCCGCTGTCCAATCTGACTGGCGATTCGCAGCAGGACTACTTCGTCGACGGAATGACCGACGCTTTGATTACGGACCTGGCCAAGATTCGGACGCTGAAAGTGATCTCCCGCACTTCGGTCATGCGATACAAGGGGACCAACAAGCCGCTGCGGGAGATCGCGCAAGCGTTAGGAGTGGACGGCATCCTCGAAGGGTCTGTGCAGCGCTCCGGAGGGCGAGTGCGCATCACGACGCAGCTCATCCGGGCGGCGACCGACACGCATTTGTGGGCGGAAAGCTATGAACGCGACTCGCGCGATGTGCTCACTTTGCAGGGCGAGGTAGCCCGATCAGTTGCGCGGGAGATCAACCTAGCGCTAACACCGGAAGAATCCACTCACCTGTCCGGCTCTCGTCCAGTTAATCCTGAGGCTTACGAGGCCTACCTCAAGGGCCGGTCACATTGGTACTGGCTTTCGCGCGAGCATCTGGACACCGCTCTTGAGTACTTTCAGCTTGCTCTGACAAAGGATCCCAACTACGCCCTTGCCTATGTCGGCGTCGCCAACGTCTGGATGATGCGCGGAGATTCCGGTGGGATGCCACCCGGCGAAGCGTTCCCGAAAGCGAAAGCGTCCGTCTCAAGAGCTTTGGAACTCGACGACTCGCTTGCCGAAGCTCACATCACTCTCGGCAACATTGAGAGTCTCTACGATCACAACTGGTCCGCCGCCGAACGTGAGTTTCGCCGTGGCATCGAACTCAACCCGAACAGCGCCGATGGCCATTTCATGTATGCCGACTTTCTGATCTCCATGAAGCGCACGGACGAATGGAGCAGAGAGATTCACAGAACGCTGGATCTGGACCCCTTCAACCCATTTTTTCAGTGCTTCTACGGCTGGCAACTGATATACGTGCAACGATACGACGAGGCCATCGCACAACTAAGCAAGGTTCTCGCCACCGAACCTAATTTCTCCTCGGCGCACATGGGCCTTTGGGGCGCCTACTACAAGAAGGGAATGTACGACGAGGCTCTGGCAGAAGCCATCAAGTTCTTTGTAGTTTTGCACGATGGTGAAGTGGCGGACGCGCTAACGCGCGGCCGCACCGAGGGNNCACCCGAGCCATGCATCTAGGAGCAGAGGTATTGGCATTGCGCTCCAAGCGCTCCCACGTTCCTGGCGTTCGTGTTGCACGGTTGTACGCGCACGCCCGAGACAAGGATGAAGTCCTGCGATGGCTCAGTAAAGCCTACAAGGATCGGGAATCCCCCTTGCTTCATCTCAGCGTGGCCTGGGATTGGGACTTCCTGAGAACCGACCCACGCTTCCAGGATTTGCTGCGGCAGGTCGGCTTGCCTCAGTGACGACCTATTCCAGCTCGGGAACCGGTCGATCAACCCCGACATCCCCATCCTGAAGCAAGCCCAGCCAAGCAGGCGAAGTTGCAGGAATCGCTCCAGCCCGAAGGGATGTGACCCCCCCCATGCAGTCACAATTCCGATCCCTGCCAGGATCAAGATCGCGCCTGCAGCCACAAGCCGGCGCCAAATCATCCCGATGCCATTCGCAATGGTTCATGCAATTGCAATCCAACATGAGCGTTCATGGGAGATGATCTCCTTTCGAAGGTCGCCCGCAGAGTGTGATGGAGCGACAACTCGATCAGAGCCGCACTTCTATCTATTAATCTCTAGGCGTCCTCCAAGGTGAGGATAGGAAATAAGCACGACGGCCTTTTGAATCAGACGGCAGTCCGCCATGATTCAGACCGCAGTGAACGCAGTCGCGCCCATGAGACAAAGTGATCCACGCAGCTTCATGGCCGCAGCCTAAAATCGGCAGCGACTCCGGCATGATCGGACGACCACAGTCCATTCCGCGGACTAAGACCTGTCCGCACAACTCGCATCGGAGTGATGTCACTACCGTGAGTCAGAACCAAGTCAATCCTCTGTGGCGCCGACGGGCCTATTCCTGAATCCTCCACAAAGAGTGGCCAGGTGAATCCTGCATTGTTCGGATGGATATCGCTCCAAATGTCCATGAACCCAGCGCTGGTTAGGATCCCGTAGGCCGGGCCGCTCTCCCAACTGGGTGCATGAGCGTCAGAATTGAGATCGCCTGCCAGAATGAGCGGCAAATCCGTGGCGAGCGGGCCGCTCAATAGTTCGTTGGTCTGCGCCCCCTGATAATCGGGGCTGAAGGTTTCCAGGTGCGTCGTGACAAACCGATAATTCTTGCCGCGTATCTTCACATCCACGGCGATCCATCCGCGCAGGAATGGGATCGACTGGCCGGCAACGGTAAAATTCAGCGTCGCGGCAGCGCTGAAGTGATCCGCTTGCTTTTTGACCACTTTAAGATCCGCTGCCGAAAGATCGGTGCGCACCAGAACTGCATCGTAGTCCGTAAGCCCAACCTGGATCATATTCTGGTAATTGGCATCCAACGCCGGCAGGGAGATATCGGCATTCTTCTGGACCATTAGCGCTTTGTAATGCAGCCCGCGCGCTTGGAGCGCGGCCATCAGCGAGTCCAGTCCGCTCACTACGACCGTCAATTCGGTCGATCCATACGTTCCCGAACTCAAGGTTGTGACTTCCTGTAGAGCAACCATGTCGGGATGATGCCTTTGAATTTCGGCGGCGATGCCGTCGGCGCGCTGAGCAATGTTGCTGTTGAGCATCTCCTGATAGGTTTGCGTGATCGCGACCAGAATTGCGGAAGGATTGTTGGGGTCAGCCGTCAGCACGTACCAGAAGTCTGAGCCGGCGTCCATATTGCGGGTCATTACATCCAGTTGCCGAGGTGCACAGGCGCTTACACTCTGCACTCCAGCACTGAGCAGCACCAAAACTACGAACAGAGATACTAGTTTTCGGATCATAGCTTGCTCCTCATTATTTAGTAGTATCGGAAACGAACAACCAGGTTCTCTCATTTCTCAACAAGGCCCGAGACATCAGCGCCAAACACAGAAGGAGACGGTCCTCCATCATTGTCTCCATTTTGATTCACTTCCGTTACTGTGGAAGTCCTTACCAAGGGGCAGTACCGCACTGCGCCTGGACGGATCGCTGGACTTCCCTGCGTTGAGGACACCCTCTCTTTGCATCCGCAAATGGGACACGCGTCCACGTTGGCGTCTTAGTATGCTCTACAGCGAGCGCACGGCAGTCCAAAAAGGACGTGGTTGGGGCCGAGGTCGTCCAGCATGGACTCTGGATTTTTGTTGCAGCATGGGTTGAGTTCAAGCCCTAGAGTGTCGAGTGTTCGGGCATCGCGTCCTTGCATATGTAGCCTCCAACAACTGCTGCTGGAGATTCGCGATAAGTCAAAACAAATCGTTCACCTCTCCGGCGGGAGAAGATCCAATCCAGAATCGGTTCCAAACAAGTCTGCGGGCATCAAGGTTATTCACTCCAATTGCCGTGCTCCAGTCACCGGTGAAGCCGAGGACCTGCGGGTTCTCGGGATCCCTGGTCAGCCAATGTGTAGCCTTCAGTGGAGCTGGATAGCACCTCCGCATGTGTAGACCCACGGTACGCTTGCTGGGCATTTCTGGCCGCCAGTATAGGTGACTGTGGCAATTCGGTTGTTATTCACTCCCCAGGAAAAACTCCAGTCGGCCGGGAAGTTGAGAAGCTCAGAAAAGGTCAGGTCCTTCGTAGTCCAGCGCACAGCCAAGTCGACCGAGCCGTCGTCGTTCCAGCTATCGCCGACTATATCGCCTAGATCGTTGATGCCCACGGCTTCGGCGTTTGTGAATACGCCTTGGGGCAGCGGAAGCATTATCACCCGAGAGTAAGTGGTTCTTGTCCTGTCGAGCGGCTTCCACAACGTAGGAAGCCAAATGCTCCAGTCATCTGAAGCGACCATGCCTGCGATTTCTCCGCTTTCGTTGATGCCATAGGGCTCAGTGAATGGATAGGCTGTGGACGGTGGGAGGGAGATGAGTTTCCTCCAGCCTGCTCCGTCAGCGCGCGGGTTCCACAGCGTACCAATGACAGTCGTCTGAGGGTTGTTGTTGTCCCCACCTGCGCCAACGATCTGGCCATAGTCGTTTACCCCCCAAACTACCCACGAAAAGTCAGGGTACGCTGCGGTGTCGAGCGCGTGAATTTTCCACTTCGTGACGAACTTTCCGTTCCTCCATTCCTTCGATGGCGTCCAGACGACGGGCGCGGCGAAACCCGAATTGGTATCCTGGTCCACGCCGCTCCC
>PMMJ01000521.1 GCA_003162255.1 Acidobacteriaceae bacterium
ACATTCGGGATTGCCATATCTCCCAATAGTTTACCACTGTAGGGGCCGGGCATGCCCGGCCCGCGTGAGGGCGGCCCGCTCTTCCCGCCCTCACCGCCCATTTCCCCCCTGGCCAGTTCGTCCGCTATCTGGTCGTGGGAGCCTGGAACACCCTCTTCGGCTATGCGTTGTATGCCGCGCTGACGGCGGTTCTCACCCCGCTTATCCCCTACAGCTACATGGTGGCCAGCCTGCTTGCCAACATCGTGAGCATCACCGTGGCTTTCCTGGGGTACAAGTGGTTCGTGTTCAAAACCAAGGGCAACTACGTGCGCGAATGGATCCGTTGCGTCGGGGTGTACAGCGGCGGCATTCTCTTCGGAGTGCTGGCTTTACCCGTGCTGGTCACGCTCATTCGCCGTAATACGCGGTTTTTCACCCAAGCTCCCTACATTGCCGGCGCTCTTCTGACGGCATTTATGGTTATGTACAGCTTTGTGGGACACAAAAAGTTTTCCTTCCGGACACCCGCATAATGCGCATACTCATCACCGGCGGATCGGGGTTCATCGGGAAGAATCTGGCGGAGCAGTTTGCTTCCACGTATGAGGTGTTGGCGCCCTCCTCGGCCGAACTGGATCTGCTGAAAGAGCAAGAGGTGCGCGAATATCTCGTCGCGCACAGTTTCGATGTGATCGTCCATGCCGCAACCACGCGATCGAATCGGCGCCGAGCTGCCCCTCCGGACCTGCTCGACCGTAATTGCCGCATGTTTTTCAATCTTGTGCGCAACCAAAGACGATTTGGAAAAATGATTCACTTCGGCTCCGGCGCGGAGTACGACCGCATTCAACTGCCGACGCGAGTTCGGGAAGACTATTTCGATACGCGCGTACCCAGGGACGCTTACGGATTTTCCAAGTACATTTGCGCGAAGTACATCGAACGCTCCGACCGAATGGTCAATCTGCGCTTGTTCGGAGTCTTCGGCGCTTACGAGGACTACACCGTGCGTTTCATTTCCAACGCCTGCTGCCGGGCGCTCAAAGGATTGCCGATTGTGTTCCGGCAGGATATCGTGTTTGACTATCTCTACATTAAAGACCTGGTCAAGCTGACGATGTGGTTCATCGAGAATGACGCTCGCCACAAGGCGTACAACGTCTGCACCGGACGGCCGGTGGCGCTAACCGAATTAGCCAGAGTGATTGCCAGGGTTTCGGCCCAGATCTCGGGGCAAAATCCTGCTGTATCGGTCATGGCTGAAGGCATGGGGCCAGAGTACTCGGCCGACAACTCGCATATGCTGACGGAAATGGGGGGGTATCGGTTTTGGGATTTACAGGACTCGATCAGGGACCTTTATTCATGGTATGAGCGGAACGAAGTGATCGACGTCGAATCGCTAAGGTTCGACGAGAAAGCTGCAAACCTTGCCTAAGATCCTGAGCATCCTCACGCCCTGTTATAACGAAGAGGCCAACGTGCGCGACGTGTACCTTCAGGTGCGCGCTGCCGTTGCTGCGGCCGGCAACTACCGGTACGAACACATCTTTATCGACAATGCGTCAACCGACAACACCCTGAAGGAACTGAAGGCGATTGCTGCTAAGGATAGGAACGTAAAGGTAATCAGGAATACCCGCAACTTCGGCCATATCCGCTCGCCCATGCACGCGTTATATCAGGCCAGCGGAGACGCTGTCATAGGAATCGTGGCCGACTTGCAGGATCCTCCCGAGATGATTGTTGACATGATCCGTAAGTGGGAGGAGGGTTACCCGGTTGTGATCTGCGTCAAGGTGACGAGCGGGGAAAGTGGTCTGATGTTCTTGATCCGCAAGCAATACTATAAGCTGGTGAGCCGTCTTTCCGGAGTAGAAACCTACGAAAACTACACCGGGTTTGGGTTGTATGACCGCAAGGTAGTGGAAGTCATAAAGAGCTTCGATGATCCGTACCCATATTTCCGAGGCATGATTGCGGAAGCGGGGTTTCGGCATTTCGATATTCCGTACCATCAGCCAAAGCGCAAACGCGGAATCACCAAGAACAATTTTTATTCCCTCTACGACGTGGCGATGCTCGGGATCACGAACCTGTCCAAGGTACCACTGCGGCTGGTGACCTTTTCCGGTTTTGTGGGCGCGCTGGTTTCGGTTCTGGTGTCGCTGGCATACCTCACCTACAAACTGATCTTTTGGAGCCGCTTCTCCGTTGGCATCGCCCCATTGGTCATCGGAGTATTTTTCTTCCTGTCGATCCAAATGCTGTTTATGGGCATCATTGGAGAATACATTGGCACTATCCATACCCTTGTACAGAAGCGGCCGCTGGTGGTCGAGCAGGAGAGAATCAATTTCGAATATGAACCGGGGGAACCGTTGCGGGACGACCAGGCCCGACCCAATGCGGCGTCATGAAGGTCAACGCTCGACCATGCGCGCGTGGTGGTGCTCGACGATTTTCGAACCAGTTATGAAGAGTTTTTCAATTCCGCGGGGCCGGAGATGTTCTATGAATGCAGGTGCTGCGCGGTCTCTGGCGATCGCCAGGATCGCGACCGCGCGCCGATGATCTTACTGCTTCCAAAATACCTCGAANNAGCTTCCGAAGCGCGCGCCATGGGAAAATCTCTTCAGCACCTCGGCCTTCACCTCCGGCTTCATCACCGCTCCCGGGAAAAACGGCGCGTCGTTGATCACCACCAGGTTGAGATTGCCGGAATCCACCGCCTTTAGAATTTCCTCTGCCGGCGCGCCCCCGTCGTCATAGGTAACACCCCTCAACCCGGAAAGAAAGTACAACTCTGGACAATTATTCCCCGCAAACATCAATCCGTTCGGACTGTGCTCTTGCAAGAAGCGGGACAAGTCATCAAAAAATGCTCCCCCTTCGATCTTCAAACCGCCTGCCCGCGGCCCCTGCATCGCGTCCATGGGGCCGACGACGTGATCGAGTTGNNGTAAATGTAGGCCGGAACCAGGCTGACCACGCCAAACGCCAGATAAAGCCCCAGCACCGATGCCAGCGCGTACGTTCCGCGCTGCGTCTTGCCCGTGGACACGATCGCCACCAGCGCCAGCAGCGTTAGCGGCAACGCATAATTCAAGTAGATGGGAGCGGCAAACGGAAATTGCACCAGAGTGCATGTCGCCGCCAGCGAGATCAGGAGCACCACCTGCTGCCGCTCGACTTTCGTCCGCGAGCCCGGTTTCCTTCGGGCCCACACCACCACTGCCCCTAGCAGCACCACAATCGGGGTCAGCATCGCCGCGGAACACCACATCCCCCAAAGAATCTGAAACGACTGCGTAGCCCTTACTGCAATCGCTACCGCTCCCAGGCCGAGGGCTGCCCCAACCGCCTTCCCTTGGAACTTGTCCCAATACATGGCCGCCGCCAGAACTCCCACCAGGGGCAGTACAAACATGATTTTCTCGATTCCAATCGGACGAATCATGCCTAGGTCAACCACCCGTGAAGTCACGCTCGAAGTCACACCAAACAGGCACTTCCAAATCGATCCCGAGCGCGCATATGGCAACAGAAAAACCATCACCGGCGCCGCCAATCCGCAGAGAAACGGAATCAGCACGCGAAACATCGTTCTGAATCGCTGCCTGGTTCTCGCCTGCACGTTCGGTTCTCCGAGCAGGATCAGGGCCACCACCGCGGCGGAGGGCAGCACGAAGTGGTATAACTCGGGCGGCGCTAGTCGGGCGCGCAACATATCGACCAGTGTCGCCAGGAACAGCAGCAGCGCACCGACACTGAACAGGCGATAGAGCCAACTGTTCTTCGAAGTCTGCCCCTCCGCAAGTTCCTTTGCACTCTGTTCCGAACTCTCGCTCTGTTCCAGGAAGGCGAGAAACAGCAGCGCCCCGGCGATGTAGTACGCTCCGATCACCTTGATCAGTATCGACACTCCGCCGCATACGCCCGCCACAAACAGCCATCGCCGCGACCGCACTTCCAGGTAGCGCAGCAGTGCCGCCGCCCCAAAGGTGGCGAAGAACAGGTTGTACCAGGAAGGCATGGCCGCCGGATAATTCGGATAACTCCACGCTACGGCCAGCAGCGTGATCGCTCCTGCCCCAATCGCCGGAGCGAAGCGCAGCGCAACATAGTAAACCGCCGGAAGCCACGCCAGGAAAAACAGAAACACACAAATGCGCAGCGCCATCAGATTCAAGCCGAACGCTCGAAACGCCAGGGCATGAATGAAGCTCAGACCGCCGGTGTAGATCTCTCCAAAATCGCGATGCGGAAGTTGCCCGTGCAGCACCCGCAGCGCACTCTGGGCTAGAGTCCCGTCGTCCGCCGGAACCCAACCTTGGCCAATGTGAACCCCGGTGTAGATTCCTGCAATCGCCATAACCAGGGCCA
>PMMJ01000397.1 GCA_003162255.1 Acidobacteriaceae bacterium
ACGGTCGGCTCGTCCAACTGCGGGGCGAGTGTTGATGGCTCTTTTTTGATCTCGTCTGGATGGCGTTCTACCCTTTTTCCCAGTTGTTCAGTCTGCCGCTGCAATCTGTCGGCTTTGGTACGTTTCTTTGCCATACCCACAGCTTGACACAAACCTGATGCCAAAGCGAGGTTCTACACTGCACCACTACCAGAGACAAGCGTTTCTGGAGCCAGACGGGTATCGAACCGAAGCTCGCGCCGATATTTCGGCAGGCGGGCAGAGCAGGCGGGTTAGGCTATTCGTTCCGTGCTATTTTGCGGCAGTCATCACAGAGGTTTTCAGTGAATTGTTGGCCGCGTTCGGGGATCGCTCCACAAAACTTGCAAACCCATCCTTCCGCCCGGCACAAGTCTACCCATTTTTCGTTTCTTTCACGCTCTGCTGCGGCGTTCGTCAGTGCTCATGGGGGCAAAGTATAGCTCGGCTCGGTTCGTCATGTCCCATGCAGGTCAGTGCGGGCTGAAGTTCCAGTATTGGTGATTGGGACGATTCGGCTAGTCGGCACGAATGCGAACAATGTGTTTTCCTCCGCAGCCAGTTCAATTCAATAATCCCAGCCGAAGAGACCACTCGCAAGGCTCGGCCCTCCCTGCGATGCCGCGTACGAGAACAGTCGAGCCTGAATTTTAGCAAGTTCAATTGTTCAATTAGCACTACACGGGACTGAGATCGTGGATACTAATAGGCGGGGTGCTGTGATGCCCAAAACTGCAAGGAAAATCGTCCTAGTCGTCTCCGCCTTCATAGTGGTTGTATTCACTATTTTCCTGTTCAACCAGACGATGCAGATCGTCCAGTCGGCGCGAGCGGTGAATGTCGTGTTCGGCAACGGAGTGATGTGGGGTCTCATCTTCACCTACTGCATACTGCTAACGACTCCGCTGGTGCTTTGGTTCCGAGTGCCTAAACGGATGCTGCCGCCAGAAGCGACCGAGGGTGCTGCTTATGACCGATTTCTTACCGATTTCAAGAAACGACTGTCACGCCATCCTCGCCTCCGTGGCCACCCTCTGAATTCCACGGCAGACATCGAAACAGCTCTTCAGAAACTCGATAAGCACGCTGACGACGTGGTCACGTCTACTGCGTCAGCAGTATTCCTCAGCACAGCGGTTCTGCAAAGTGGTCGATTGGATGTTCTGGTGGTGTTCGCCGCTCAAACACGACTCATTTGGCAGATTGCCCACGTGTACTACCAAAGACCGTCAATTCGGGACTTTGTGCAGCTATATGCAAACGTGGCTTCGACAGCTTTGATCGCTGCTGGCATCGAGGATATCGATGTCGATGTGCTGGTTGGGACGATTTTCGGCTCGACTGTTGCTGCAATTCCGGGAATGCACCTGCTTGCAAGTTCTGTGCTGTCTGGTTCAGCGAATGCCTTCCTGACGCTCCGCGTCGGAATGATCACTAAGGAATACTGTCGCTGTACGGTGCGGATTGAGAAGACGGGGCTCCGTAGAGCCGCCACAGTGAAGGCTGCGAAGCTGCTTGGCTCTATTGTTCGGGAGGGAACCGTGAAACTGTCGAAGGCCACGGTGAAAGCATCGAAAACAAAACTGAGCCGAGCGTTCGAAGTCGTAACCGGACGACGTGGAAAGCTGGAAACCTCCTAAGTTTCGCGAGCAGTCGGTAGCGTCCGCACATGAGGGGATTATGGCGCAGATCGGACGAGCATTTCACATTTGGACAGCAGCGAGCTTCACGCACTAGTTGTAGCCGCCAGTCGTCGATTGAGCACAATTCCAGCCATGATCAAGCTGAAGATGACCGCCGCGAACAGCAGCAACCAGCCCCAATGCTGGGCCGGATGGCGCAGAGCACGGATGAAATGGCGGCCATAGTGATCCGCGATGATTGCGATGAATGCGTAACGCGCACCCCGGCAAATAGTCACCACCGTCAGAAATCTTCCGACGCCGTAGTTCGAAGCACCTGCCGCCGCGAAAAGTACGCTTGTGGGCCATGGAAACGGTACTGCCGTAGAGACGGCAATAGCGCCTGTGCCCCATTTCCGAAAAAAGTTGAGAACGGCATCCAGTTTCCGATGCCCGAACTTGCTGTGCAGGTAAGCCGATCCGGCTTTTCGTGCGACTCTGAACGTGAGGTATGCGCCGATCACTGATCCTGCCGTTGCAACCGCCGCATACTCATACCATGGATTGCGGTGGCTGGCGGCGAGAATTGCCGTCAGGATATCGGGGCCTCCAAATGTTGGCAGCGGAGCTATCGAGAATGGCGAGGAAGAAGAGCCAAATGCTCCCAAGTGGCGGAACGTCGACGTAACACCGCGTCCACTACGCGGTGTGGCATTTTGGACGAAGATGTTCAACACGAACTCAATATATCAACTTCGCTGGACACTTTTTCGGAAGCAGCCGCCCCGCTCTTGCAGCGATGCCCAGCGATTCGAAATGCAATTGCGAACCGAAGAAGATGCCTTCAATCGAGCTACAGGAGCGGCTTCCCCACACAAGGACAGTCGTGAAGGGCCGCAAAATCAGCAAGACAGGACGGATTGACTTCCGACACCGAGGGTGAAATCATTATTTTCATCGAGCGGATCGCTGTTTTGCCGTCAAAGGTTTGCGCCCTTCTTCCGCATTTATTCATCCTTCATCATAGGAAGTTGCCTTCTGCACATTCGGAACTAGGGGGGGAGATTATCACACCCGTCGTAGCAGCGAAGAAACTCAGCAAATTCGATCCCAAGACTTTCCTTTCGACCATCAACGGCGGTAGGAAGATCGAAGCTTTTCCCAAAAAGCAGACGATCTTTCTTCAGGGCGACTCATCCGATGCTGTTTTTTATATACAAAAAGGAAAAGTAAGACTCACGGTTGTGTCGAAGACCGGGAAGGAAGCCACCATCGGCATCCTGAACGAGGGTGATTTCTTCGGAGAAGGTTGCCTTGCGGGGCAGCCTTTCCGCTTGTTCTCCGCAACCGCAATGACCGATTGCTCCGTGATGCGCATCGACAAGAAGGCGATGATGGAAGTGCTTCACCGGGAACACGCCTTTTCCGATATGTTCGTGGCACATTTGCTGACACGGAACATCCGGTACGAAGAGGATTTGGTTGACCAGCTTTTCAATTCGAGTGAAAAAAGACTGGCGCGGATATTGCTATTGCTGGCTCGTTTCGGCAAGGAAGGCGCGCCCGAGACTGTAATCCCCAAGATGACTCAGGAAACCCTCGCAGAGATGATAGGCACAACGCGGTCGCGGGTTAGCTTTTTCATGAACAGGTTTAGGAAATTGGGCTTCGTTGACTATGGCGAGAGCGGGCTGCAAGTTCGTAGTTCACTTCTAAATATCGTTCTCCACGACTAGAACCGTTTCTTGGTTTTCCTTTTACCCTTTTGCCCATAGTCCCCATGATGTGACGGGTGTGAACCGACCACGGGGTCGATTCGGAGCAAGCACACCACGTTCAGGCGTGTTATAGTGCCGTGGGGTGGTTATCACCTTCTCCTCTTTCAGGTCTTCTGACCTAAGCCAGTTCATCTGAAGTTCTCCCACCTTAGGTTTTTCAGAGGAAGGGTGGTGTACCCATGCCTTTTCAAGCGATCTTGCGCGAAGTCGGTCAACTCCAGAACGTCAGCACGCGTCTTGAGGCACTGGCGGATCGACATCCGCTTGTGTCAGAACCACTCACATCAATCGCGCTCAGCATTCGTGACACAGCCACTCTGTTGGAGGTGCTGGTTGCGACTAAAGGTCCCAATCCGATCTGAGTAAAGCAGAGAGTCCGCGTCGTGATTGATTTCAAATCTCGCGGGCGTGCCACAGGACTGGCAAGGTGTTTCGTGTAACCCACCGTTCAGATTCATTGCTTCCAGTCTGTTGGGACGCAGGCATTTGGGGCACGTGATTACCAGATATCTCGCGTTCTCTCTCGGCACGAAGAGTGGTGCAATCTCACTCTTCTTTCTTTCTGAGCGGATCGGAGAAGCAGCGAAGCAGCCAGAAGCTTCGCGACTTCGCCGCAAAGCTCCTTGAGAGTGTATTTGGCCCTTTTGCACGAAAGTGTCTGCCACAATCTCGGATGGATTTCCTCTTTTGATGTACTCTCCGCTCACAGCGATTGTTGCAGTGTGGGGAAATCGCTCTCGTACTACCGCCAGAAATTCAAATCCTGATCCGAGGCATATTCAAACCGGAAATGATTAAATCAGGCAGAGACTTGCTAAGCGCGACTAAGATACACTTGCATGAGTTCGCACTTTAGCTGTTTGAGCAAGGTGCCCGGTGGTGCATTTCAGCACCTTCCGCTTATTGACCTTCCCGTTCCCAACAGTGCAAGCAGACCGTCCATAAAACGGAAATGGTGTTCACGCCAAGGACAATCGGGTCGCCTTCCCCCGCGACCCCTGTCGGGAAGAACGATGCGAATCAATCACTTGCGGCGAACCTGAGGAGTTGGTCCTCGGGATGCACATAGTCCACCGTAGTCGCATGCCCTTAAAGCCTGCGCTACTCGCCGAACCATCAGCAAGCCGTTAGCGGTGGACAAAGTTGCGGACAAGCGGACAAGCTGCGAGCCGAACCGAAGGCCCGAGCCCAAGCAAGCGGGGGACAGTTGTGACCGGAGACGTTATAAGGCCTTTATCTCGTTGTGGCAGCCGCGCAGCCATCGACGCCCGTTGCCACCCCCGATTCAAACTTGGAGTCGATATCAGTATCCATTCCCGGACGTGCGGTATGCTGAGTGGCTATACCGTAGACCTCAGTGAATCCGGAATCTCAGCCATGCTGAGACTTGAGCTTCCCTTGGGCGAAGTCGTGGAGTTGAGATTTGCTCTTCCGTCCGGACCTGTGATGATTCTTGCGATGGTTCGCCAAAGAAATGCGTTTCGCTACGGCTTCGAGTTCGTTGGCTCAGACTCCGAGCGCGAAGTTCTTCGTCGCACATGCCGCGACCTTGCTGTTGAACAATCCTGAACATCGCCCGCTGGATAAGGCTGTCACAGGAGCAGCGTAGCATGACGAAACGCGCTTCACAGCTCCATATTAGAATGAAGCGTTTCCTAAGGGACGATTCATAACCCAACGCATGCACGTGTCGGGGGACGCCATGGACGTTGCTTCACAACCATTCAAGATTCTAGCAGTTGATGATTCGGCCGTTTCTCGCAAACTGATCGAGCATTCCCTCTCGGGCGAGCGGTACACGGTATTGTTTGCGAAGGATGGCCGCGAAGCCCTTGGTCTGTTCGGGGAACACGAGCCTGTTGTGGTTATCACGGATTGGGACATGCCGGACATCGGAGGTCTGGAACTATGCAGGCTCATACGTCGCGACTTCCAAGGTTTCCACTCTCATCTCATCCTGCTCTCTAGCAACGCCCACAAAGAACAGATAGTAGAAGGGCTTGCTGCCGGGGCCGATGACTACCTGACGAAGCCCTTTCATGCGGGTGAGCTTGTGGCACGTGTCGAGGTGGGCCGCCGGATCGTTGATCTTCATCGCCAAATCCAAGCAAAGAATCGTTTATTGGAGGAGAGATGGCGTTGACGGACGCGTTAACAGGCTTACCAAATCGTCGTGCGCTTGATGTTTGGGCACCCCGGCAACTGAGTGCAGCGGCTAGGCATGATTTTGCTATCTGGGTGGTAATGGCTGACTTGGATTTGTTCAAGAAGGTCAACGATACTTATGGCCACGATGCAGGTGACACCGTGCTCAAGAGCTTCGCCGAGATTCTCAAGGTGATTACACGTCAGTCCAACATCTGTGCTCGTTTGGGAGGAGAGGAATTTCTCGTAATGTTCCCCCATGCCGACAAAAAGGGTGCGCAGACTGCCGTTGAGAGGATACGTAAACAGTTTGAAAGCAAGAAGTTTACGTTTGGGAACAACACCGTTACATTGACCGCCAGTTTCGGAGTTGCAGGATTTTGCGGGACCAAGCCTCCCGACTTGAACGCACTCGTGGCCCGCGCCGATACCGCTCTGTACGCAGCAAAGCACAATGGACGAAACCGAATAGAATTCGAACTAGACTCTGGAGTCTGAAGCCCCTTCAGTGCGCCACAACCTAAACCTTGAAGTGCATTGAATCAAACGATTACGCTTTATTGGACAGTCTCTTCACCGAGGGAAAGACACTCATTCTTACGCGAGGAGAGGTCGAGCATATCAGGAGCCATGCCGACGAATGCATTCTCGTTCTCGTGCGCAGTATTTTCGAAAGGACCAAACTAGGACGTTTATTGGTTAAATTTGCAACTGCCCTGTGAGGCGAAAATCTTGCCGCACGAAAGCGCCTGTGTTTCGAATACCCGCTCGAATCGGAAAGCAGGTTTTGTATACGGTTTCTTCTTCGACACTTCTGTCTTGGGCGCTTTGTCAGGGTTCAGTTTGTCCCCGCTTAAGTTCGCGCCGCCTGCTTCTGTATTTGATCTGGCTGGCATCATACGAAGACCTCTCGTCGCGAATCAACGTGACAAGCGTTCGAAGTTCCCGCTCAGGGAGTGCGTATATTTGAAATCGCAAGTTCTAGACTCCCCGAAATTTGCTTCAACACGGGATAGACAAAACACTGGACTAACTGGCTTGTATTTCGGCAGGGACACGAGGTCTACAAGCAAACGCACTTGGTACTCTGATCGGTTGGGCGTGTCGATCACGGGCATGACCACCGCGACATAGTGCCCCGTTCTGCAACTGGCTTGAAGAGTCATCCTGTCCACGCTCCACGATTCCCGGCTAAAGCGAGAAACGCGGCGCAGAGCCGGACTCTGGGGAGGGAATCAAGTACTTGGAGGCTCTGCGCCACGCCGAGTACAATACGACCCCCTATACGGTAACGCACATTACTGAACCGGCCTGTCGGGTGATTTCCTCACAAGGGTCGGCAAATTCTTCGATAGACATGCGCTCTGCGATCTATGAAGTTGCCCCAAGCGAATCGTCAGGACTGAGCGGTTTGGATCAGCGGAGCCATGCTTTTCAAGCCTATGCTCTCCTTAACAAGCAAATGAAACAGGCGAAGCAAAGCCTCTGGGGCTATGGAAAATGGGACGTATCAATAAACCGACACCCAAACTGCGCAAAGCTCCACAACCGCCTTTGTCACACGTCGGAGCACCTGCTGAGGCAGACCGAGCCAAGAGGCCACCGCTTGTCCAACCCTCTGTTCCCGACTCGGAACTGAATCCCGGTGATCGCGTCGAGGGCTTGGCTGATTTTGGAAGGCCGACTGGAGAATTCGGAACAGTTGAGCAAACCAACGAAGACGATGCACTTGTAAAGTGGGATGATCACGGTCGAATGAGGCTGCACCAACCTTGGCTCAAGAAGGTCAGCAAGAAAGCTCATCCCGTTGCCAAGCCAGCAAGTGCCTAGCTGGACTGTTCTGCCACAATCCGAGCGGGACAACTTTTGCGTGCAGTTTCTCGGCGGTGCGGTTGATCCGGGCGGTCACGAGATAGCAGGGGCTAAGAATGTCCTCCTGTTAGCCGGATACTTCTCTTCAACGTAATCCTCAACCGCATCAAGCAGCATTTTGAATTGCCGTAGGCGGAACTCAAGGTAACGTTTGATGGCTTCAGGTTTGCGGTTCTGCATGTGAGGCAAGTCCAGCATCGCGGTCTCAGTATCGAAGTCCGCAAATGCGCTATCCAACGAGTCAAGTACCCTTGTGAGATAACGCCTGTCCTCCGGTATGGCTGCAATCCGTCGCTCAGCTTCCTCTGTGCTCGTCCCTGAACAATCGGCAGCAATGTATTCCAGATATGAGGGGTCGAGAGATGCCGTGAGCGCATCCGCCAGTCCGTGCGTCAATTCGAAGACGTTCACATCCTTCACCCGTACGCTCGCAACTTTGTCTTTGCTGCTCATCGTTCCCTCCGGCTCGGAATTGTACTTCCTATCACAATCTTCGCGCCCATTTCCCCTCTGCGCGACAGTAGGTAGCACCCGCACATTGGGAGATTATGGCAGATCGGATGCGTTTCAATTGGACAGCAGCCCGCTCAGTCGGGAATCGCAGGGCAGCCCTGTATCAAAGCTTTCCCAGAGTGCCCGTTCAGGAGCCGCTGCTTTTCCAATACACGCTGACATCATGCTCAGTTTTGAAGTGCTCTATCAGGTTGTTTTTGATGATACGCAACAGTGTCTCCCGGATAATGAAGCCGAGAGCATCCTCTAGAACTTGTATGAGGGTCACATCCCCGTTCAAGCATTTGCGTTTTGTGTTGAAAAACTTATTGGGAATCCGACGGCCATGAGCAACACAGTTGCGAACCTCGTTGATGTCCTCTATGACATCGCCGATAGTGAGACTGCTCGGCTGAAGGAACTCAAAGTCTGGTCGGTCCGCAGGGTCGTAGATCAGGGTGTCAGCACCCAGAAAGGCCTTCACACGGCGTGTGATCTTCTCGTTCTGGGAAGAGTACAAGGCGTGAACCGCAGACGAACCCCAGTAGAGATACCGTGCTTTTCCATCGTTCACGGCGTAGCCTCGGTCGTAATACTCGACCGCCATCCTGAACGGCCAATACTCCCCTTGCATGGTTTTTAGAAAGGGCTGGATGACAGCCCGTAATAGGTCGAGGTCTTTGTTCCTGAGAGCGTATAGCCTTTCTCCCACGGGCAAGTCCAATCGTCCATCTGCGAAGGAGACAGACCGGACTCCAATTTTCCCATCTTGCCCAACCTCTGCCCGCACACCGCCTTGCTCCCGTGTGGGTCTGATCAGCTTCAAACACGCGTACACGAGGTTCATCAATGAATCGGCCAATGTCTCAGCAGGCTCGGGCGTGATGGAAGTCACTCCGAAGGGCGTCTCAACTTCGTACTGATGCTTCAAAGCAAATTTGCGTGTGCTTTCGAGATAGTACATACGGTGTCGCCCCACTTCATCCTTCATGTGAGCAAAGAGAGACGGGGGCAGTAGAGCAGACACGTCGGCAATCTCGATTTGGGGCAATACGTCGAAGGGCAGCTTCGACATGTCGAAAGGTGGAATGCCCATCGTGTCGAGGGACACGAAATGGAAATTCGTCCTAGTTGTCATGTCAGTTTAGGAAAGCATAACGCAAAGAGTGCCAAGTCTGACGGTCGAAGCCGCCAGTTGGGTCGAAGGAACGCGTTGGTCCCGTCTGATCGTGGAGACCCCGTTCCCCTACGGCGTTTGGCAGGTTGAAGCGGAAATTCCGATCCACACCCGATCCACAACTGTCAGAATTCGGCGTGGTTTTCAAGGACTTGGGCGGTCTTCATAAGTTTGTAAGTCCTTGATAATCCTAATGCCGTCTCACTGTCACGGCAGAGGTCGCGAGTNNGCCTAGCGTCCGGCAAGTCAGGGGATGTTAGGGGACGATAAGTGCCGGACGAGAATGGTCCCACCCGAGCACATTCCCAGACAGCACTCCTTGGATTAGGTTTGTCTTCGGCAAAATACCTGTCGGCAAAGTAGCGTCGACCAATTTGCCCTGTGCCAAACGTCTGGTCTTCGATGTCGCCTGTAGGCGCCCACCCCATCCATAGGCATCCGCTCCCTTGCCCTCTGTAGCCTCAACTGCTTTTGGTATTGAAGAGGGCTCATCGCGGTCAATGCGCGGAACTAATGATGGGGCGTTGAAACTCCCATCCGGTGCGACTCCTGCCAGGTCCTATTCTTTTGGCATCGCTTCCTCCAAGGTGAAACCCAAGATCTTAGGTCAAGTCACTTCGGTCATGTAACTTAAGGCACAATCACGGTCAAAGCCCGCGTCTTTCACTCACAATGTTTGTGGAGGTCTTCATTTGTGTTCCGGCTTGATTATCTATCTTGCATACTGACCGTAACGTCCACGATTCTGGTTGGACGGCGGTGTTGGGAAGGCTGGGCCGTGGCTGGCGTCAATGGTGTGCTTATCTGCATTATCGGATTCAGAACGGCTCAACTGGGCTTCATTCCCGCTAACGTGTTCTGCATCGTGATGAGCGCGATCAACCTGCGCGCGTGGCGCAAGTCGGGAGTATCTTGAGCGAGTCCGGACAGACGTCGATTCCACTCACCGCTCGCCTTAACCGCGAATTCACTCCGCAATGAGCAGGTTCTCGGCAAAGGGCCATCGCTCAGCGATTCACTGAGCCAAGTATCGGATCGCGGCGGAGAACTCTGGTGTGAAATGGAAGGAGAACGTGTCGTCCTCAAAGGCGGTACCCTTCTGACACTGAGGGGGCCGCTACTACTCTGAAACCAGCCAAGCGGCCAGCTTATTGGATGAGTCCCTGCTTCCTCAGAAACTCGCGCGCCACTTCCTTCGCGTCGCGATGCTGGCCGTCGACGGCGTAATTCAGTCGCTGCATCTCTTCGTCGGAGATTTTTCCGGCGAGTCCCGCGAGGGCTCGGGAAACCTCCGGATGTTGCTGTAAAGTCTGCTCGCGAATAACCGGAACCGCCTCATAGGGCGGGAAGTAGTGCCGGTCATCCTCCAGAACGAACAAATCCAGAGCGGGAATCAGCNNCGGGAATCAGCCCGTCGGTGGTGTTGCCCGCGGCCAAGTCTATCTGACGATCTCTTAGCGCCCGCGCCAGCAGGCCCAAGTCCATCACGCGCGGGGGTTCAACGAAGTGCAAACCGTAGGTTGCAGCCAGACCACGATATCCGTCGGGCCTCTCCATAAACTCGTAGCCGAACCCGGCCCGCCATTGCGGAGCAAACCCAGTCGCCTGGGACAACGTCCTGATGTTCAAGCGGCGAGCGTCCTCGCCCCGGATTTCCATCGCAAAAGTGTCCTCGAAGCCGAAAGGCGAGCTTAGCGTCAGCCCGAAACGATGTTCGTATTCTTCTTTGACGCGACGATAAACTTCCGCCTTACCACCAACCGCTTCTTGCTTGAGAATGGCGGTCAGCGCAGTGCCGGTGTATTCGGGATAGATGTCGATCCGCCGGGCCAGGATCGCCTGCTGACAAATATAGGTTCCCGCCAGATAGAACCGCCGCTCCACCTTCAGATTGGTGTGGGCCTCGATCTGCTGCGCCATGATTTCGCCCAACAGGAAGGACTCGGTGAAATTCTTGGACCCGATGACGATGCGATCGGAACCCGACGGCGAACAAGACGGCAACAGCAAAGCCGCCGCCAACAAGAGCAGCGCACATACGCTCGATAGAGGGCCTTCAGCGCGCACGCAAACGCCTCTCCAGCCATCCCAAGGCGAGGTCCGCTCCCAGCGCCAGCATCGCGGAGNNGGCTGGAATTGCACCAGCCAGTATCACTCTGTCGTCGACCATGGCCAAGCCGCGAAAAATGAATTCTCCCAGCCCTCCAGCGCCAATCGCCGCCGCGATCGTAGCCAGCCCAACCGAAATGACAACCGCAACCCGCACGCCTGAAAGGATCACGCTCACCGCCAGAGGCAGTTCCACTTGAAACAAAAGCTGCGATTCCGTGAGCCCCATGCCTCGCCCGGCCTCCACTACGGCGGGATCGACTCCGCGGATTCCCGTGTAGGTGTTCCGAATAATCGGCAGTAAAGCGTAAAGCGTCAGCGCCAGAATCGCCAGTCGATCCGCTCGCTCACCCAGCCATGGCACCGGCAGCAGAAACCCGAAGAGCGCAAGACTAGGGATCGTCTGGATAATATTGGCGCTCGCCAGCACCGCCTTGTCGAGGCGGGGCCGATGGGAGATCACAATCCCCAGCGGTATGCCGATCAGCGCCGCCAACAACGTAGATAGCCCGACCAACCAGAGATGTTCCAGCGTGAGTTGGAGCACCTGTCTCTGGTTCTGCCAGATGAATCGGAAAACGCTCATGATGTGCCTCGATTTACCGCTGACTCCAGCCCATCTCCGAACGCCCTCACGTAGGCGGACGCCCACGGATCGGTCGATCGCAAGAATTCCCGCGGCGTCACGACGGTGACCAGCCGCCCCGCTTCCATCAGGGCGATGCGCGATCCGAGCCGCAACGCCTCGCGCAGGTCGTGGGTGACAAAGACGACAGTCTTCCGAAGTCTCTGCTGTAAAGAAAGAAACTCGCGCTGCAGATCGTCTCGCGTAAGAGGATCCAGCGCACCGAAAGGCTCGTCCATGAGGAGTATCTCGGGATCTGCGGCCAACGCACGCGCCACGCCGACCCGTTGCTGTTGCCCGCCCGACAGTTGGTGCGGATAACGCGACGCCATATCTGGCGCGAGCCCCGTCAGTTGCAACAACTCCCGTACTCGAGCGCGAATTCGTTCTTCGGGCCACCCCACGATCCTCGGAACGAGACTGATGTTTCGTTCTACAGTGAAATGCGGAAAGAGACCAACGTCCTGGATCACGTAGCCGATACTGCGCCGCAGGCGAATGACATCGCCGGATGCATTTGGCACGCCTCTGACGCGCACTTCCCCGGCAGTGGGCGATAACAGGCGATTTACCAGCTTCAGCGTTGTGGTCTTGCCTGAGCCGCTGCGTCCCAGCAGGACAAGAGTCTCCCCGAGTTGGACCTGCAAATCGACTCCGGAAAGAACCTGGGTATCGCCCACGCGGTAGGCAACATTACGGAATTCAACGACCGGATTGGCCACTGGAGGTTGCATTTGAGACTCAGCATACCCGAGTTCAAATCAATACCAAACGTGATTCCGCCTTCACCTCCGGGCACAATTCTAAAGCTGTGCGGCTGATCCCCAGTGACTGAATTCGCTCCAATACTTCGGCATTGATCGATACCTTCGTCCAATAGACTTTCGCCAACCCCAAAGGCAACACGCCGCAATTGGATGTCAATTCAGCGATAGCCCAGTTCTTCGGTGGGGACGAGGCTAAGCTTCAGGACTATCTAAAATTCCGCGACACCCTGACTGGGCTCAAAAATCCAACTCGTATCTCGGATGTCATCGCATCGGGCCTGGATCAATATGACGCTGTTTTCGTCCCCGGCGGCCATGGCCCGATGATGGATCTTCTCGATGATCCCGACGCTGGCACCGTACTGAGACACTTTCATAAGACATCCAAGCCCACGGCAGTGCTCTGCCATGGCCCGATTTCACTTCTCTCGGCTCTTCCGAATTCGACGGAGGTGGTCGCCGCGCTGAGCGCGGGCGATGCCGCTGGCGCGCGGGCAAAGGCTCAAGGTTGGATCTATTCAGGATATAAGATGACTATCTTTTCGACAGCGGAAGAGCAGCAGCGGGAACCGCTTGAAATTGGTGGTAAGGTTCTCTTCTACCCGGACTTCGCCTTGAGTACGGCGGGCGGTGACGTAAGTGTGCTCGCTCCATGGACGAGCTATGTCGTTCAAGATCGCGAGCTGATCTCAGGTCAGAACCCGTTCTCTGATGAAGCGCTTCTGAAACTTCTTCTACCGGCACTCAGTGAGAAGAAGAAGGTGGTTTCAGCGGCATGAGAATCGGAGACGCCCAGAAAGAGCTAATTGGCAAAGGGACGACACTTGGAGGGCGTAAATATCGATGAAAACTACGTTCGGCGGTTTTTCGCTGATGCCGCCTGAAAATCAGGCTAGTGTGGGCGACCCGCCGACGTCCGACCAGGAGCTGTTCGATCAGATGACGGAGCTGTCCCTGCATTGGGTAGCCAATCAGTCGTGGTTGATGTTCGGATTCCCGCAGCCATAACCGGCATCAATCGTCCCACGCGCAATTACAAAGCTCCTCCACGTCCGGGTCACCACTTTTGTGGGCTTTGACCAGAAGATTGTCATCGTGGACGTCTGCCCATGTTAGCGGACGGTCGTATCGCGCGTGGCGCATTTGTTTCGCACCCGTTCTCAACTCCTCCAAGATTCTTCTCTGGATCAAAATGCCGTCGGGAAGCATCAACAGTCCGTACAGACATTCCCTGGAAGAACGATCCTGATAATCCTTGCACTTCTGAATAATCTTGACATCGACAGTTACCAAAATCGCGTGTCGCCGAAGCGCAAGGTCGATGACTTCCACATCATCAGCATGAGGTTTGAGCCCACACTCCAGAGTCGTTTCGGTCACACTCTCGCGAAAGTCAGGCTTGAGACCCACTACCATGTGGTCGAGTAGAAAAAAGTAATGGCGTTTGGAGATTGATCTTCACCTTGCCTACTTGCGAGGATAACGAAAATGGATTTCCCCGCGAAGAAGGATCAGCAGCAGCGCGGCCACTACCACGACGGGCCACCCGAATTTTGCGATTAGACTAACTATCTCAGTCATGCCCTGCACTCCACAAAATTCTCACTTGCTCTTCGAATCAGGAACCAGCACTCGCCATTACTTATCCTCACCTTTATGAACTCGTCCCGCCGTTTCCAAATCGGCGAGAATTTTATAAATGTACGTTCTCGTTCCAGGTGGCAGACCCGCTCCAGCCAACTTGAGTTGTAACTCCAGAGCGGTGGCTCCAGTTGGACAGCGATCTCGCAGAAATTGGAACACCACTTCGGAGAGATTCTTTGCGCGGATCACCTGCACGGTTGGCAGGTCGCTAATCTTGACGGGCTTCATCCCGGCCAGGATTTTGGCCGCGTCACATTGCGATTCGAGCGTTATCAACCGTTGAGTCAGTTTCTGAATCTCCAAGCGTAGTTTGCCCATCTCCTGTTCCAACTCGGAGACCATCTGGGTAGCTACCGCTTTGCGGTCTATCGACGGCATGGTTTAATTCTACATTCAGACACATGGTGAGTCAATATAATAGAATTATTATCAGACAACCGAGTTTAGACGTCTCCGCGTCCCGCTGGAATCGCGTAGGTATAATGCGGACGTGAAACGGATCGTTGCTATCGCCCTGCTGGGAATAACGTTCTGTGGACGATCACTGGGCCAGGAACGTGGGCAGGATATTTCCTTCCACGTCACCGCAGTTCGTTCAGGAGACGCACCTGATTGGTGCACGACTAGTGAATGTGACGCGACAAGAATCACGGTGGAAGGCTACTCGGCAACCACGGAGTATGTACTGGATTGCGTCGAGGTAATCACTCACAAACCGTCTCCGCACTACGCGGATTATTGCGATCACGTCCACGCTCATAACGACTACGACGCCACGCTGTGGCCAACGAACATTGGGTTTAAGCCAATCAAGTCGAAGACTGCGGACGGGGCACCAGTCTCGCTGTACCGCATCGTGTCTGAGAAGGAAATAAGCAGAAAAAAGTAGGGGGCCGGCTGACCACCCTTTCGCTCAGATCGCCCCCCCGCGGTTAGCAGAGAAGCCGAATTTGCACGATTGTAAATAAGACCGATGACTATTCCGACGATCGTCCACGGTGAAGAAGTGCGTGGCGCAGCGGGGTTGATTCCACGCAGACTCTTTTTCATCTCCGATTTTCCTTCCGTGTACTTTGTTTCGCAAAGCAATGTCAAGCCACCAGCAAGACCTTCCCGATACCACCTTTTTCTGCCTCTGCTTGAGCCTCGGCCGCTTCACTGAGTGGCAGTTTCTGGCTAATCGGGATTACGAGCTTGCCATCTCGCACCGCTTCGGCCATGAACTGGAGCGTTTGCCTGTCGAATTTCGAGAATACTGGCACCACCTTTACAGATGGGTACTTCGCGGCGTTCTGCGGTACCCCGAGAACCGAAGCAAACACTCCTCCCGGCTTGACCTTGGCGATCAGCTTCTCGGCGGTTCTTCCGCCGACCGTATCCGCTACCGCATCGAGCGGAGGAAGATTCGCAATCGCGGTGTCGTCGTCGGTTGCGACCACCTGATCCGCGCCCACAGTCTTCGCCTCGTCCATCTGCCGCTTCAAAATCCCCGCAATCACGGTCGCCCCGCGTTCCTTCGCAGTGAATACCGCCGAACGCCCGACATTTCCAGCAGCACCTACGACGAGAACCGTCTGGCCCACTTTGATTCCCGTAGCGGAAAGAAGCTGGCTGCCGGTCGTCGTCACCAGCGGCAGCGCCGCCGCCTGGATCAAATCGAGTCCCATGGGAACTTTCGCCAGAATCGCGGCTTTCACGACACAAAGCTCGGCGTAAGTATTGTCCGCCATAGCGAACACCTGGTCGCCGACGGAAAGGCCTTCCACTCCCGGCCCAATCTTGACCACAGTCCCCGCGATATCGACTCCTATGAGGCCCGGGAACTGGAGGGGATAGAAATCCTTGGTTAATCCGGCACGCCGCTTGTAATCGATCGGATTCACGCTCGTGGCAGCGACCCGTACCAGTACTTCGCCGGGCCCCGCCACCGGATCGGGGTATTCCTCGAACTTGAGTACTTCAGGACCGCCATATTGGTGGACAACGATTGCTTTCATATTTCATCTCCTTTCGTCATCTGTGAATGTTGTGAACCCGCAACCGGTGTGGTTAAGAAGCAATATCTCTGTGGTTCCGAGTACACGGTCGAAAACAATAAGTTCGCCGCGAACATCTTCTATTACCGCGGGTCCGCCGCTTCGGATAACGTCGATATCGGCTTGCAGCAGTCCCAAGATTCCAGGGAGGCCTGAGAACGACAATAATACTCACCGTTTTCCTCCTGACAGTCGAGAGGTGCGGCCACGCCCGTTTTTTTAAGTGTCGCTCTTCCCACCGAATCGGCCCCGGTGAAGCGATTAGACCCCAGGTTGCTCTGGCGAATCAATTGGACAATGGTATTGGCGATACATTTGTAGTGGGCCCCCGTGGGATAAAGTACACACCACCCTGTTCCCGCATGTCCAATCCATACTTTGATGTTGGTCGATACCTTCGTCCAATAGATTCGTCATCGCGATTCTGGCCTAATGAGGCTGGGGAGATTTCGGAGCAATTATGAACGCTGCAATCACTGTCTCTCACATCGAGCGGGACCCGGAACTCCTAGGGCAAACCGTGGTCGTAATCGGCGGAAGCGCCGGCATCGGACTAGAGACTGCCCGAAGAGCAAGCGCAGAGGGAGCGAAGGTAATCCTCACCGGTCGCAGTCCCGAGCGCCTTCAGCGCGCAGCGAGCGAGGTCCATGCTCTGAGCACTACCGCCCTTGACGCCACGGATTCTGTTGCTCTCGATCGGTTCTTCCGTGACCTCCCGACAATCGACCACGTGATGGTGACAGCCGGTCGGCCTTACTATGGACGCCTCGCCGATATGGACTTCGCGAAGATTCGCGGTCTTATCGGCGAGCACATCTTGCTGGCACTTTACGTCGCGCGCAACGCCGCCAACAAAGTGCGACCGGGAGGAACACTGATCTTCATGGGCGGCACCGGTGGTCGACGCCCGGCGATCGGCATGAGCATCGTTAGCGCAGTCACGGCTGCGCTCCCTGCCCTCACCGCTAACCTGGCGCTTGAAATCGCGCCCGTGCGAGTCAACCTCATCGCCGCGGGATTCGTGGACACGCCTTTGTCCGCCGAACTGCTGGGCGATCAGCTCGAAAAACGTCGCAACCAGCTTCGCACCACGCTTCCCATCGGACGCGTGGTCGGACCGGCGGACGTGGCCGCGCTCGCCATACACATCATGACCAACACCGCCCTCACGGGCGCAACCTATGACATCGACGGCGGACAGCAGTTCGTCGCCGCCTAGCTAAAGAAGGAGCATGAGCAGCATCGACGGGAGTAATCAAAACCAGAATCAGAATCCGGGAGTCTCGGAAAGTGAAAGGAGCACACATGTCCACGATCCACCTCCACCAGACAACCACCTCGACGCCCGAAGAGGCAGCCGAAGACGGCAAGATCCACATAGAGGGGACACGTTGACCACTACGATGAAGCACTTCGACGCAATCATTATAGGGACGGGCCAGGCGGGACCTCCCCTTGCAGCTCGGTTTGCGGGTGCCGGCAAGGCCGTCGCTATTATCGAACGCCATAAATTTGGCGGCACCTGCGTGAATACGGGATGCATCCCGACAAAAACGCTCGTGGCAAGCGCCTATGCGATCCATGTTGCCCGCCGAGGGGCGGAATACGGTTTCGCCATTGGTGATATGCGTGTCGATATGAAGCGAGTCAAAGCCCGCAAGGATGCAGCCTCCGCGAGGTCCAACAAGGGAGTGGAGGAGTGGCTCCGAGGAACGACAAATTGTACGGTCATTCAGGGCCATGCCCGCTTTCAGTCGTCGAACACTGTGGTGGTCAACGATGAAGTTCTGCAAGCCGACAAGATCTATATCAACGTGGGCGGGCGCGCTTCGGTTCCGGAGATGCCGGGGATTCACGACGTCCCATTTCTCACCAACTCATCGATGATGGACATCGATTTCTTGCCCCAGCATTTGATCATCGTCGGTGGAAGTTATGTTGGGCTGGAGTTCGCGCAGATCTATCGGCGGCTCGGAAGCGAAGTCACGATTGTGGAGATGGGACCTCGACTGATTGGACGGGAGGACGAAGACGTTTCCCAAGCTGTGCGCGAAATCCTGGAGGCTGAGGGCATCCACATCCAGCTGAATGCCAAATGTATCTCGCTGGTGAAACGCGATGGCGGTGTCGCCGTTCGCATGGAATGCGGCGAAGACCCGAAGGAAGTGGCAGGCACGCACATCCTTCTAGCGGTCGGGCGTGTCCCCAACACAAGCGACCTGGGTCTCGAAGGGGCCGGGGTCACGACCGACCAACGCGGCTACATCATCGTCGACGATCAGCTCCAAACCAACGTGCCCGGCATCTGGGCACTAGGGGACTGCAACGGCCGCGGCGCCTTCACGCATACTTCCTATAACGACTACGAGATCGTTGCGGACAATCTCTTCAACGCTGACCATCGCCGGGTTTCCGACCGGATCCAAGCCTACGCGCTGTATATCGATCCGCCGCTAGGGCGATGCGGGATGACGGACGCAGAGATACGGAAATCCGGACGACGTGCCCTCGCTGCGAAATATCCGATGAGTCAAGTGAGTCGGGCCTACGAAAAAGGCGAGACACAAGGTTTCATCAAAATCTGCGCCGATGCAGAAACGAAACAGATTCTGGGAGCCGCGATTCTTGGAGTCGGAGGCGATGAAGTGATTCACGTTCTGCTGGACGTGATGTATGCGAAGGCCCCGTACATGGTCATCCAGCGCGCAATGCACATTCATCCGACGGTCGCGGAATATCTGCCGACCATCCTCGCCAAACTAGGGCCGTTTGCGTAGGAGTCTGAAGATCGAGAAAAAGACATAGTGCGAGCCGCGCGGTTGATAACGACAGCAGCCTTGGTACCCTGCCACCTTTGTGGCGAGCGCTCAAAATAAAAGGATTCTAGCCGGACGCTGGACTTCGACGAGGTACGCATGCCCCGATTGCTCTCAGTAAATGTCGGTCTACCGCGCGACGTGACATGGAACGGCAAGACGGTCCGAACGTCAGTCTGGAAATCTCCAGTTGATGGACGGCGAATGGCACGCACGCTCGATATCGATGGTGATGCGCAAGGCGATCTCGCCGGTCACGGCGGGGAGCACCGCGCCGTATTCGTCTACCAGATGGATTCTTACCAGTACTGGGAGCGCTTGTTGGGCCGCAACGATTTTACTTTCGGCCAGTTCGGAGAAAACTTTACCGTCGAGGGACTTCCTGATAACGAGGTGTGCATCGGAGATCGATACCGCATCGGTGGTGCTGAGTTTGAAGTAACGCAGCCGCGCGTGACGTGCTACCGCGTCGGCATCCGTATGAATGAACCTCGCATGGCAGCCCTGCTCGTAGCACATCACAGACCAGGATTTTACTTCCGCGTGTTGCAGGAGGGAGAAGGTGGTGCAGGCGATGACATTGTAAGAATAACTGACGGTCCAGAGCGAATCAGTGTGGCCGACGTTGACGCCCTCCTGTATTTGCCAGGACATTCTCCCGAACAATTGGAACGAGCGCTACGGATTCCTGCACTTAGCAAGGGTTGGCAGAGTTCGTTCCAGGCAATGCTCCAACAGGACTTGAGCCCCAAAACTACGGTGGGGAATCCGGGACTCGCCTATGAGGAACAAGCGCCAGCATGGCCCGGCTTTCGACAGATGCGAGTCGCGAATATTAACAAGGAAAGCGATAGCGTTACTTCCTTCATTCTGTCGCCAATCGATGGGCAGCCTCTTCCTCTCTTCGAGGCGGGTCAATTTGTCGTCTTGCGGTTGCTCGTCGATTCGGGCAAATCGCCCGTTCTTCGCAGCTATTCGTTGTCTGATCTGCCGGCAGCCGATCATTTCCGCATCAGCGTCAAGAGCGAATTGAACGGGATTGGAAGTTCATTTCTGTGCAACCGTGCGCGCGCAGGCGATGTATTGGATGTGAGTGCGCCGCGCGGAAGCTTTACTCTGCGTCCCGGCGAGAATCCTGTCGTTCTGCTGAGCGCTGGAGTGGGCGCAACGCCCGTGATGTCGATGCTGCACTCACTCGCCGCAGAAAGCTCGCAACGAGAGGTCTGGTGGATCTATGGAGCGCGCAATCGCGTCGACCATCCATTTGCAGAAGAATCGCGTTCATTGCTGAAACAGCTCTCTCGCGGACGAGGATACATCGTGTACAGCAGGCCCGCTGCCATCGACCAAGTCGGGGTAGACTTCGATGCTCCCGGGCACATTGACGCAGCTTTGCTGGAGAGAATTGGCGTGCCACGGAATGGTGACTTCTATCTGTGTGGCCCCTCTTCATTCTTGCAGAATATGCGCGATGCGTTGCGAAACTGGGGTGCGCTCGCCGGGAATGTGCACACGGAAATCTTCGGCTCTCTCGAGGCTATTACCCCTGGCATGGCGCAGGTTGTTCACACTCCCCACCTACCACAAGGGCCGTACGGATCTGGCCCCCCAGTCTCATTCGCCCGTAGCGGGATTACCGCCGCTTGGGATCCGAAATTCGGAAGTTTGCTTGAACTGGCGGAAGCGTGCGACGTTCCGGTCAGATGGTCGTGCCGGACTGGGGTGTGTCATACCTGCATGACTGGTTTGATTGGCGGATCGATTACCTATAACCCTGAGCCGCTGGAGAGGCCCGCTCCCGGGAACGTGCTCGTATGCTGTTCCCAGCCAAACGCGGGTGTCACGCTGGATCTTTAAAAGAAGATCTTTGAGAGAAACGTTAGGAGTCCATCATGCGTTCTGATATCGTGCCCGGAGGCATTTTCCCCGACTACGAACTGCCCGATCATACGGGCAAAGTGCGCAAGCTCAGCGAGCTACAGGGCGATGATCCGCTAATCCTCACGCTTGCGCGCGGTCACTATTGCCCAAAGGAGCACCAGCAGCATTTGGAACTCGCCGCGTTCTACCCGAAGATCTCTGTGGCGTACACTCAGCTCGCCACGATCGCCACCGACGATCACCATACTCTGCAGGAATTCCGGGCGTCAGTCGGAGCCGCGTGGACCTTCCTTTCGGACCCCGACCGAACCATTCAGAAGGACCTCGACATCCAGGAGTACACCGATCCCGAGCACAATCCGATGATCCCACACACGCTTGTGCTCAAGCCGGGCCTCGTGATTTTCAGCATCTATAACGGCTACTGGTTCTGGGGACGTCCATCGGTCACCGATCTTTGGCACGATCTGCGTGCCGTCACGAGTGAAATCCGCCCAGACTGGGATCTGAGTACTCCTGGACTCCGCGAGGCATGGAATGCGGGTGACTTCTCGCGTTTCCACGGGTGGAACAAGCAGGCCGGCGCGGAAGATGCCTCGAGTGTGCGGAAGAAATAGGAGTGCCACCAACTTCGATCTACTGCGGTATCGAATAGCTCGAGGCAAACCATGGCCGAGACACCTTCCTTGAAGCGTTCAACCTTCCATCCCATCTTTATCGATCAGCTGATCGAATGCTAAGCCACTCGAGGCCTCACCCCCGACCACTTTGCTTCTGCACTCGTGGCCAAGAAAGAACCTGGCCCTGCGTCCAGCGCGAGCGCGAGAAGTATTGCAAACCGCCCTGGCGTTCATTGCCGAGAATTACGATTGGGACTGGTTAACTAATATCGGCGGGCCATCCAGTTGAACCCAAACGACGCTCCGGCCGGGTTCTCGGGAAGGCTCTATTCCGTTTCCGCTCCTTTGGAAGGGATAATTCCTCATGAATCCTTCCCGAAGACTTGTAGATCGAATAGGCGAGGTGACGACATGCCGAAGATCGTGCGTTTTCATGAGATAGGTGGACCGGAAGTCTTAAAGATAGAAGATGTTCCATCCAAGGCGCCAGGCAAGGGCGAAGTGCGGTTAAAGGTCCAGGCAATTGGGCTGAACCGCGCAGAATCCATGTTTTTCCATGGACAGTACCTTGAGCAACCACAATTGCCAGCGCGCCTCGGCTATGAAGCTGCAGGCGTTGTAGAGGCCGTCGGTCCAGGTGTAGACAAGAGCTGGCTGGGAAAGCAGGTTGCTACAATTCCTGCCTTTTCGATGAATGCCTATGGTGTATTAGGTGAGGAAGCTATTTCTCCCGTGGCTGCGTTGGGGGAATACCCAGCTAGGTTGTCCCCGACCGAAGGCGCTGCAATATGGATGCAATACCTGACCGCGTATGGCGCGCTNNACGATCGCGACGACGCGGACCGGCAGCAAGAGAAAAGAGATCAGCGAATTAGGGGCTGACCATGTCATTGCTACTCAAGAAGAAGACTTGGTGGCGCGCGTAAAGGAAATAACCGCTGGCAAAGGGGCGCGTCTTATCTTCGATCCGGTGGCCGGTCCGTTGCT
>PMMJ01000356.1 GCA_003162255.1 Acidobacteriaceae bacterium
ATTTGTTGGACACTACACTAGTTGGATCCCTAAAGCCGCAAAACAGAACTGGTCTAAAGGGCGAGTTTTGGCCTATTCATGCTGGTTACTACTCCACGGGCCGCGCTAGTTGCGATGCCACCAGCTTCCACTCCCCGTCGCGTTTCTGCAGGACATCGAGGTAAACGTAGCGCACGGCGGACCGCTTTCCGCCGGCTTCGACTTCATCGGATTCCGAGCCGTGCACGACCGCAGTGTCGCCGAACACGCGAATCTTGCGTCCGGTCGAAACAATCGCCGGATAACGAATCGTCCCAGTTCGGAAATTATCCAGCACATCCTGCTTCGTGAAGGCCTTGCCTGCCTCGTTGTACTGCACGTAGTCGTCGGCAAAGATCCGCGCCAGCACGGCGAGATCGGCGCTCATCAGCGCCCGGTCTCCAGCCTCGTGCAGCGCCAGAATCTGCTGCTCGTCGCTCAGAATCGACATAACTCTCCTGTGGAGAAGCGGCTTGTCGCGTCTCGGCCCGTGCGATGCTGCCGCGCAGCGACCCGGAAGTCACTTTCTCCATCTTCCACAAATGTGTAAGCTCACGCTAGGACTAATACCGTCATGGGATTTCTAAGCTATCTTCTATATCCGTGGGGCATCATCCTCCAGGGACTGGCAATCGTGCACTTCATACGGCGCCGGCCGGATACCTATTGGATCTTTATCATCCTGTTTCTCGGCCCGCTCGGCGCGATTGTCTATCTTTTTGTCGAGGCGCTTCCCGACATTGGACTCGTGGGCCAGTCTTTCAAAGTCTTTCCGCGCCGCAAGCGCATTGGCCAACTGGAAGCAGCCATTCACGACAATCCGTCGGCGGGGAACTATGAAGAACTCGGCGACCTCTATATGGACGACGGCAAGTTCCAGTTGGCGCGAGCCGCATTCGACAAAGCCATCGCCGCCCGCGCCGATACGCCCGATCCCTTTTACCGGCGCGGCGTTTGCGCCATTCAGTTAGGCGACGCCGCAGCCGCATTGCCCGACCTGGAGCGGGTGGTCGGGAAAGAGCCCGACTACGATTTCCAACGCGCCGCCGGATTGCTTGCCCACGCCTATGCGCAGACTGGACAAAAAGAAAAAGCCGAGGCGCTCTTCCGGCAGATCACGATCACCTCGACGCTGTCGGAGACTTACTTGAATTTCGCGGATCTGCTGGCCTCCGAGGGACGCAACGCCGAAGCCCGTGAGTGGGCGCAGAAGGTGCTCGATAAGAAGCCGACCATGCCCGGTTACTTGCGGCGGCGGGAACGGCCGTGGTTCCGACGGGCGCATGAGATGATCAAAAGATTGCCGGCGTGAGGGAGCGTCGGCGCTAGGAGGCCGCATTTTGTAGTCGAAAGTGAAGCGCCGACAAGGCGTCCATCGCGTGCTTACCCCAATGCGAGTAGAACAAGAGGCGCCAATTCCAAATGACGTCTTCCGGAGGAGCTTCATGCGCTTCGATGAGGACGAGTCCTTCTTTCAAATCACGGTAGATGTCGGCAATATCGTCGGCTAGAGTTCCGAAGATTGCTTCGTCGTCCTCAGTTGGATCGAACACCTGCCAATAGCGATCCCAGTCCCCCAGTTTCTCTTTCAGCAAGTTGTAGAGTTGACCCCATTCTTGCACGCTCCGTCCGACGTTTGCCCGGAATGCGGGCTGGCCGCTTCCTCCGATCGGGTCGTCGCTGTCGCTTAGTTTCACATCGGGCAGGCTGATGGCTTCGTCGATCAGCTTCGGGAGTATCCGGTAAATCTGCAGGAGAAGGTCGGTTCTCTCCATCCTCGATGCGGAATCTACCACCGAACAAAATCGGTTCGCGACTACGGCGAAGCGACCGGCGATTTCCGCATTGTCTGCTAGGGTATTCATCTGTCCAATGAAGTTGGTGCATTTCTAGCTTAGTTGACGCGGGCGATGAGCTCAACTCACACGCTGAGGCTGGTACCCACGTCGGCGCCAACCGCCAAAGTGCTATCCTTCCACCGATGCGAGTTTCCTATCTTGAATGCACACGCTGCGGAGAGCATCTCTCCGCCGATCGTCCGCAGAATGTCTGCCCCAAAGATGGCGGCGTGCTTTACGTCCGCTACGATCTTGCCAGCTTGAAAGGGAAGTTGCGCCCCGAAGATTTATCAGGCCGCGTTGCCAGCATGTGGCGTTATGCCGAAATTCTCCCAGATGCTCAACCCGTGACGCTCGGCGAAGGATTCACGCCCATGATCACCAGCCGCGAGCACGCCAATGTTTACATCAAGGACGAAGGCCTGAATCCAACCGGATCATTCAAAGCGCGCGGCATGTCGGCCGCGGTGACCATGGCGCGACACTATGGTCTGAAAAAGCTGGCTGCTCCTTCCGCCGGAAACGCCGGAGGCGCGCTGGCGGCGTATGCGGCAGCGGCGGGCATCGAAGCCCACATCTTCATGCCGAAAGATGTGCCTATGGCGAATCGCATGGAATGCGACTACTACGGCGCGCACGTCACTCTGGTGGACGGCCTGATCAGCGATTGTGGCCGCATGGTTGCCGAGCGCAAGGATAAAGAAGGATGGTTCGATGTCTCGACGCTCAAAGAGCCGTTCCGCGTGGAAGGCAAGAAGACGATGGGCTACGAGGTTGCCGAACAACTCGGATGGAAACTTCCGCAAGGCATCATCTATCCGACCGGCGGCGGCGTGGGCATGATCGGCATGTGGAAGGCTTTCGATGAGATGGAAGAGTTGGGCTGGATCGGCTCCGAGCGTCCTAAAATGATTACCGTGCAGGCCGCTGGCTGCGCGCCGATTGTGAAGGCATGGGAGGCAGGGAAGAGCGCTTCTGAAATGTGGGTGGGCGCGGCGACTTTTGCTTCCGGCCTGCGCGTGCCCAAGGCTTATGGCGACTCCCTGATTCTCGATATCCTTAGAAAAAGCCAGGGCGCTGCGGTCGCGGCGACCGACGAGGAAATCCTTGCGGCCACTCGGCACTGGGCCAGCGTGGAAGGCGTGTTCGCCGCGCCTGAAGGAGCGGCGTCACTGGCTGCGTATCGGAAGCTGCGGGCGAGCGGCCTCTTCCGCGCAGAAGATACGGTTGTGCTTTTCAATACGGGCTCGGCTTATAAGTATCTTGACATGATTGAGGCGCAAGACAGGAAGGCACGGTCAGGGCCGCCCGCTGGCCGCGATATTGGCGGGATCATCGGGCCGTACTGAGCGCACGCATCCACAAAAAAGGGCTTTACCACGGGGTACACAGAGGAACACGGGGGAAAGGCGGCATTGAGGCCCCATGGAGTCTACTTCCCAGTGCGACCATGTCCGAACGCAGCGCGAAACCATGGTGCGCAGGCAAATCGCGGAGCGCGGCATTCGCGATGAGCGCGTGCTGGATGCGATGCGCGCCGTGCCGCGGCACGAGTTTGTCCCAGAGTCTTTCCGACAGGACGCTTACGAAGATCACCCGCTGCCTATCGGCGAGGGACAAACCATCTCGCAGCCCTACATCGTGGCCGCGATGCTCGAGTACCTCGCGCTTCAGGCTACGGATCGCGTCCTCGAAATCGGCGCCGGTTCTGGCTACGTGACGGCATTGCTTTCGCTGCTCTCGTCCGAGGTGTATTCGGTGGAACGCCACGCGGCACTGGCGGTCTTGGCCGAAAGCACGCTGCGTCGGTTGGAGTATCGCAACGTTAAGATCAGAGTCGGCGATGGCAGACAGGGTTGGGCGGAGTACGCGCCGTTCGATGCGATTCTTGTTTCTGCCGCCACACTTGAGATGCCGCCAGCACTGTTCGCTCAGTTGCGCGAAGGTGGACGCATGATGGCGCCGATTGGGCCGCCCTCCAGCCAGGAGCTACAGTTGATCCGCAAAGTTAGCGGACAGCCCGATTTCAGAATTCTTGAAGGCTGCCGTTTTGTGCCGCTGGTCGAAGGGACAGTGGACAGTCGTTAGTACTCTGATCTGGTGTTGACTCTTGGGTGCGGGTCGCTCCTTCCTCCCCTCTGGCATCCTTCTGGCCGGGCGAGGACGCCCGGCGCTCCACTTACCACTGCTTTACAATTGTGCCGTGGGTTTTCTCCGAAATCTGAAGATCACTCTGGAGATGATTAAGTGGGAGCACTCGATTTTCGCGCTCCCGTTTGCGCTCTGCGGAGCCATGCTCGCCGCTGGAGGTTTGCCGGCATGGCGGCAACTGGCGTGGATCGTCGTCGCCATGGTCTCGGCGCGGTCGGCTGCTATGGCCTTCAATCGCCTAGCCGACGCCTCGATTGACGCGACCAATCCGCGCACGGCGACTCGCGCGCTGCCCGTCGGCCTATTGACGCCGGCATTTGTGAGTGCGTTCGTTCTGGTCTCGTGCGGAGTCTTTGTTCTTGCGGCTTCGCAGTTGAACCGTTTGACGCTGATGCTGTCGCCGGTGGCATTGGCGGTGATCCTTCTTTATTCCTACAGCAAGAGATTCACGCGCTGGTCGCATCTGTTTCTTGGATTCGCGCTCGGCATTGCTCCAGCAGCCGCGTGGATCGCGGTTCGCGGCTCGCTCGATCCGCGGATACTGCTGCTCACCGCCGCGGTGACGTTCTGGGTCGGCGGATTCGACGTCATCTACGCCTGTCAGGACCATGAATACGACAGCAGGCACGGCTTGCACTCGCTGCCGCGTTATCTCGGAATCCGGAATGCGCTCGTCGTCGCCCGCGTGTTTCATCTCGTGATGCTTGGACTGCTGGCCGGGCTGGTGATTACTTTCGGATTGGGGAAGCTCGCGATTTTTGGAGTGATCGCTGTGGCCGCGCTTTTGCTTTACGAACACACGCTGGTGCGGCACGACGATTTGACCAAGCTGAATGCGGCGTTCTTCACTATGAATGGAGTAATTTCGGTGGTGTTCTTTTTATTTGTGGCTGGAGATCTGTTGGTGCGGCGCGGATGAGCGGTGGGGGTACCCCCCTACCCCAAAATTGTGAGCGTACGAGAAAGGTGTGATGAAAAAAGTTTTGTGACGCGGCATACTGCCCGATGTTGACGATAGAGGAAAGCCAACGTCGCAGGCCACTGGGCATGAGGAAAACCTATACCCGCGCCTCCCGAGTACCGTGGGGCCCAGGTTAGCGCCCAAAGGACGGGCGCGAATCTGGGGCACCAGGCTGTGGGCGAAGGAGCACTCGGGCTGGTGCTCGCAGGTTTTTGCTTCCCGGTCCTGGGGAGAACTCCCTGACGCGTCTTCGGTATTGATAAGGGTGTGGGGGTCCTTCGACTTCGCATGGACTTCACTTCGTGAAGGCCGTGCTACGCTCAGGATGACAACTCTCTAATATTTCGAGATTACGAGCCGGCCGCGAACCCGCCAAGCTTCGCCATGGTGAGTCGCAGATATTTGTAGGGGTTTACCGGGACATCGTTGATGCGGACTTCGTAGTGAAGATGCGGGCCGGTGGAGCGTCCGCTCAAGCCGACGTAGCCGATGGTGTCGCCGCGCTGGATGGATTGTCCGGCGGTGACGGCGAAGCTGGAAAGATGGCCGTAGCGCGTGGTGATGCCGTGTCCGTGGTCGACCACGATGGCGCGTCCGTAGCCGCCCTGAAAGTCGGCGAAGGTCACGACGCCGTCGGCCGGGGCAATCACCGGCGAGCCCACGCTCGAGGAAATATCGACGCCAGAGTGGAACGCGCCTTCTCCGTTAAATGGATCGATGCGCTCGCCGAAGGAGCCGGTGATCTGGCCTTCGACCGGCCACAGGTTCGGAGCCGAATTGGCGCGGATCCAGTCCGCCGTGGTCGAGTTCTTGGTCAAACCGAGTGAGATGCCGACGCTGGCTGCCCCGCTCAGCGCGGTGTGGCGCAATGCGTAAAGCTGGTCGAGCGAGGAGTGAACCTGCTCTTCCTGAATCTGCTCGGTCGAGGCGGTCACCATCGCCGGATTCGATTTGAGTCCGTAAAGCGCGGAAACCTCGCTGGCCAGCGAGCCCAGGGAAGCTACCTGAATGTCGCGTTCCTTAGCGACCTGCTCCAGACGCGAATAGCGATCCTTGAGCTGAGCCTGCTCGGTGCGGAGCTGGTTGTAGTGGGCGATCTTATTCAGCATCCGGGCATAGGAACTGGCGATGCCGGTGAGGCAGAGGGCGCCAATCGCCAATCCGGCCAGAAGCACGTAGAGATACTGGACGGGGATGGAGATCTTGCGAAGCTGTCCTGCTTCGTCGCGAGCTACGAAAAATATGTAGAAACGTTTACGCAATATTTAACTTCCGCAAAGCAAATTTTGCTTCGGAAATCCTGCCAGAGCGAGAACCGTCATGCTCAGGCTCGGAATTCTGATTCCACCAGCCGCATCAGGAGCAGGCTGGCTCGTGCTTCGAAACCACGGAACCAGGCAAGCCGAAATCCAGTTGGGCTGCAACCGACACACGCTGCAGGTACTTGGTTCGGCACAATTTACTATGAACGGCGAGTTAAAGTTAACAAACCTGATTCCCCCTGTCAACCTCACTACGACCCTCTGGACGGTTACCAAGGCAGGTAGTTGATGGTGCCCAATCGGGCACGGTACCAGTGTAAGGGAGTCGGATGCCCCTACCAGGTCGCCAGCGCCAGGCCGTCCCCAGCGTATCGTCAGCCGGGGTATAGTGATGGTCATGCCGCTTGGTGAAAAGAAGCTGATTCAGCAGATTCGGCGCTCTGCCCGCAGTGGCGAGTCGGTGGTAACGGGCATCGGCGATGACTGCGCGGTGCTGAGCGTCCCCCATGGACACGAGTTACTGGTAACCACCGATTTCACCATCGAGAAGGTGCACTTCCGGCGCGACTGGCACCGTCCAGAGCTGGTGGGAAGGCGCTGCCTGACACGCGGGCTGAGCGATATCGCGGCGATGGGTGGAGAGCTGCTGGCGGCATTTTTGTCGCTGGCCGTTGCCAGCGACGTTCCACAGAAGTGGGTGGACCGCTTTCTGAAGGGGCTGCTGGATCTGGCGGAAGAATTCAGGGTTCCGCTGGCGGGTGGAGATACAGCGCAGTCGGCGGGTGGGATTCAAGCGGACATCGTGGTGGTGGGCTCGGTGCCAAAGGGAAAGGCGGTGCTGCGGTCGGGGGCAAAGCCGGGCGAGCAGATTTATGTGACCGGGGAATTGGGCGGGTCGGCGGCGGCTCTGGCGCGGCTGGCGGAATCGAAGCCGGTGGGAGCGGAGTATTCCCGGCATTTTCGTCCGACGGCACGGGTGGCCGTGGGCCAGTGGCTGCGGCAGCGCGGACTTGCTTCGGCGATGATCGATGTGAGCGACGGCCTTTCCACCGACCTTGAACATATTTGCCAGGAGAGCCACGTGGGCGCGGAGATCGAAGCGGAGGCGATTCCGCGGGCGCAGGTTGGGCTGGGGAAAAAGAGGGTCGCGCTCGAGCTCGCGCTGCATGGCGGCGACGATTACGAACTGCTGTTTACGTCCGCGGCGGCGGTCCCGGCGGAAGTGGCGGGGGTTCGAGTCACGCGGATCGGGCGCACCATGCAATCCGCGGGGATGCGGTTGATCGGGGCGGATGGGAAGCAGCAGCCGACTGCGGCCAGAGGGTGGGAACACTTCAAAGGGAATCGGTAAGTCTCAATCGATGATCTTAGATTCCTTCTGTCGTGCAGCGTTCAGCGGCGGCGTTATGCGCGCCGCCGATAGTAAATGTTGAATTCAAATCCCGGATTTGGCGGGAAGATTTCGGCAATCTTTCGCAGCCGTTCGGCCATGGGAGCGGGCGCCAGCAGCGGATAGTCGCGCTCGCGAAGGTCGTAGTAATCGACGTCGAGATAAAGCGAGAGCAGATAGATCGAAATCGCGTCCGCGAAGCTGGCCGTAAGATAGTCGTTCTTGAATTTCTCCGCGTCCGGACCATGGGCCGTGGCGAACTTGCGCGCCTCCCATGCGTCGAGTGAAGTTTCGCCGCGCACACCGGACTCCACTTGCTGCCAAGCCAGGTCGGCGAAATTCTGCGACACGCCGGCGCGGTCGACCAGCGCGTGCCCGACGTTGATGTAGAACTCGAACGCCACCGAGAACTTATCGTCCATCAAGCGGGTCGAGATGAAGACGCACTGCGAGTCGCCAATACTCAGGTTACGATGGCAAACCGCGTTGTCGCTGAGTGCAACGTCGTAGCGGTCGGCAATCACCGTCTCCTCGCCCTGGGTCACGGTGAGCGGCACGAAGTAGTACGCCTTGCGGCTGAGCGCGGCAGCCACTGGCACGGGCACTGTGGCAATCATGCGATCGAGGTCGTTGTCGGCAATGGCAATCTCGCCCGAGCGGGCATAGCAGATGCCATTGGGCGCCTGTGAGACCGGACTGTTTTGCACGATCTCCGCCGGGCTGCGGACCATCGCGGAAGCGGCTTGCGACATGGAAGCATTGTAGCGCACGGCCGCGGGGACGGCGGGCGGCGGCCGGCGGCCGCGAATTCGCCAGTCGCGAGGGTCTGGATGGATGGTGTAGCTTATGAGCATGGCGAAAACGAGTTCGGACGGCCCGCGCTGGATCGGCATTCCGGCGCGCGTATTCGCGATGACGTTTCTGCTAACCCTGCTGTCGTTCGCGGTCGCACTGCTGCTGAGCATTATGGGGACAGTGATCTACTCGCAGATGAAGCACGTCGCGCCCAACCTGGCGTTCGCGTACCGGCACATCGCGTTTCCCTTTGCGGTTACCGTGGGTGCGATCGTGCTGCTGCTGTCGCTGGCGATGGAAATTCGGAACTACCGCCAGCGCAAAACGCTGGAAGGAATCGAGCGGGCGAGTTGAACGCCTCGCGAGCCTGCCTTGAGGGTAGCCGAAGGGTCCAGTCGGGTGGAGACAACCGGCTCTCCATCGGCGAACGTGAATGAGTCGATTATGGGCGATCTGAAAACTATCGTGCCGCGCATTGCCATCCCCGTGCCGCATTCCGGGTTTCGAGCGTTCGTGCAGCGTTCTTTGCCGCAGTATGAAGCAGCCGTGCGCGGAGCCGGTGGAGAACCGGTGCGCGTCGCACTGGGTCGGACCCTGGCGCAAGTGATGCGGCAGATCGAGCGCTGCGACGCCGTTCTGCTGCCCGGCAGCCGCGCCGATATCGATCCGCGGAAGTATGGCGCGAAGCGGCACCGGAAGACCGCTGCCGCCGACCCGAAGCGAGACGCCGCGGACAAACTGCTGCTGCAGGATGCCTACAAGCTGCGCAAGCCCGTGTTGGGAGTCTGCTATGGACTGCAGTCGTTGAATGTGTTCCGCTCGGGATCGCTGGTGCAAGACATCGAGTCGGAGAACGCCGATTCGAAGATCAACCACAGCCCGGGACGAGGGGTCGCGAAAGCGCACACGGTAGAGATCGAGCCGGGGTCGCGGCTGGCGGAAATTGTGGGCGCGAGCAAAACGATTGCCGTGAATTCTTCGCATCATCAGTCCGCCGACGCGGTGGGCGATGGGTTGCGCGTGGTGGCGCGCTGCGCCGAAGACGGAATTGTGGAAGCTCTGGAAGGAACCGCTCCCGGACATTTTGTGCTGGCGGTGCAGTGGCATCCGGAGCGGAGTGTGAACGATGGGCCGGAGGTGGCAGCGGCCGCGCACGCGATTTTCCACGCGTTCATCGAAGCGGCGAGAGCGAAGCACGCGGAGCTGGTCAAGCAGAGTAAGTCGGTCGGCAACTCGTAGCGCAAGCGACCCCAGAATTGCCGCGGCCGCCGAGCTTCGCTCGGCTTGGACGGGGTCCCCACACGAACTCCTAGCTGCGCTTCAACAGCACAAGCACATTCGCAATGGCGGCGTTTTCGGTGCCCATGCCTTCCGGGGTTTTTGCTTTGATGCCTACGCAGTCGGCGGGAATTCCGCACAACTCGGCAACGTGTTTGCGAATCGCGCCGGCGTGCGGGCCGATTTTTGGAGCGGATAGGATCAGGGTGGAATCCAGATTCAAGAGCTCGTAGCCCGCGGACTTGACGCGTTGCAACGCCTCTTGCAGAAACAGAGAGGAGTCGGCGTTTTTCCATTGCGCGTCGGAGGGCGGGAAGAGCGATCCGATGTCGGGGCCGGCGATCGCGCCGAGCAGCGCGTCGGTGATCGCGTGGAGCAGGACGTCGCCGTCGGAGTGGCCGCCGAGACCTTGGTCGTGCGGCAAAGTCAAGCCTCCGATTTTAAGCGGAATGCCAGGCTTGAATTCGTGCGAATCCCAACCGTAACCGATGCGCATTTCAGGTTTCAAAATTTGATCCCGCTCGGCCCCTAAAGGGGCGTGTGGTTCTCGAACTTATGGCATCGCTAAAGCGATGCCCTGATACGAAGCAAAAAACCGTGCCCCGATGCGAAACAAATACCATGTCCCAATACGAAGCTTGAGATACGAAGCGCAAGTGCTCGCTACTGAGCTCCGGTTTTCAGATAGAACTCGGCCAGTTCCATGTCGGCTGGCGTGGTGATTTTCATATTGCGCGGCGAGCCCATCACAACCGCGACCGGCAGGCCGGCGCGCTCGATCAGCGAAGCCTCATCGGTGCCGAGGAAACCGTCGGCGATAGCGTCATCAAAAGCTTTTTTGAGGATGTCGTAGCGAAAGCCCTGTGGAGTTTGCGCCATCACGATGCTGGCGCGCGGGATGGTGGTTTTGATGAGCGCACCATCCGCGGTGCGTTCCACTTGTTTCACTGTGTCGACGGCAGGCCAGCCCGCGATCGCGGCTCCATGTTTGTGCGCGGCCTCGATCACATGAGCAATGATTTCAGGCGACACGAACGGGCGAACGGCATCATGCACCAGGACGATGTCTTCCGGATTGGCGGCTGTGCTGGCCAGGGCGCTCGCCACCGAGTCCTGCCGATGCTCTCCGCCTTCGACGATCTGCAGGCGCTTGCCCAGGATTTCCGGATATTGTTTTTCGATTTGGGCGCGAAAGCCGGCGATCTCGTCCTGGCGAAGAGCGACGATGATCTCGTAGACAGCAGGGACGGCGGCGAACTTACGCAGGGTGTGGACAAGAATGGGAACGCCGCCCAGTTCTTTGAACTGTTTGGTCGGCGCTTTCTTTCGAGACTTCGCGGTCGAGGGCGGAGCCATGCGCGTACCCAGTCCGGCCGCCGGAACAATGACGAAAACCTTCATACGGGCGATCAGTATAGTACAGGAAACGCCTAGTCGGCTGACCGGTCGATCGCCGCCGACGGGGATTTTTTTGCCGGGTCGGCGGGCGTTCCACTGGTTCCTGGGACCGAAGGCACGGGCACTGCGGGCGGCGACGAGGTTAGCGGCGACGAGACTGCTTTGGCATCGTGGCGGCCCGTCATGCGCTCATCCCACTTGCCAAAAATCATCTTGCCCGCGGTGGTTTGCAAGACCGAGGTCACGGAGATGTCGATGGTCTTGCCGATCATTTTGCGCGCGTTGTCGACGACCACCATGGTGCCGTCGTCGAGATAGGCGACACCCTGGTTGTACTCTTTTCCTTCCTTCAGGATGAATACCCGCATCACTTCGCCGGGCAGGACGATGGGCTTGAGCGAGTTGGCCAGTTCATTGATATTGAGCACGGCCACACCCTGCAACTGGGCGACCTTGTTGAGATTGAAGTCGTTGGTGATGATCTTGCCCTCATACAGCTTGGCCAGTTCGATAAGCTTCAAATCGACTTCGCGGACGCTGGGGAAGTCGTCTTCCACGATCTGGATGGTGACGGAAGCAGTTTTCTGGAGACGCTGCAGGATGTCGAGGCCGCGGCGGCCGCGATTGCGTTTGAGCGAGTCGGCGGAATCGGCCACCAGTTGCAATTCGCGGAGCACGAACTGCGGGATCACAATCAGGCCGTCGAGGAAACCGGTCTCGGCGATGTCGGCGATGCGGCCGTCAATAATGACGCTAGTGTCCAGGATCTTGAAGCTCTTCTTGCCCGTCTTTTCGCCGCCGAAGATCCCGCCGAGCGCCGCCAGATTGAGCAGGTCGCCCTTGTTGGCGCCGACCGCCAATCCCACGTAGGCCATGACCATCATGACCATGATCTGCAAGAAGCTCTGGGTCGGGCTGGCGGGGATGCTGTTGCGAATGACGAGGGCGAAAAGATACGCGCCAACGATGCCGAGCACGCTGCCGATGGCGGCTCCGATCAGGCGCTTCAGGCTCATCGCGCGCAACCTCCACTCGAACACGATGATGGCGGCGCCGATCAGCAGACCGACGACAGCAGCATAGCTTGAGGGCAGGCCAAACGGACGAATGAGAAAGCAGATGATACCGACGATGAGGATAAACAAAAAGCGAATAAGTAGGACGTCCACGAGTAAGACCTCTCTCGGGGAAGGCACCGCTCGCGATTCCCGCCCCCGCCAGTCGTCCAAGGCGAATGATATTAAGCCTTGCGCCAGCGTTCTAAATTCACGGGGCTGTATGAAATGAATGCGCGCCCCGCGCCCGGTCCTAGCCGGGTTATTGCAAAAGTACGGGAGAAGTATATACCCGGCATGGGAAGGGAACCAGCGTTTAGGTCTTTCGGTGGAGACGGGGCAAAACCCCGTTCGGCATGGAAAATTTACATCCCGTCGTAATTCGGGCCGCCGCCGCCCTCGGGCGGAACCCAGGTGATGATCTGGTAGGGGTCCTGAATGTCGCAGGTCTTGCAGTGGACACAGTTCGCGGGATTCAGGCTGAT
>PMMJ01000190.1 GCA_003162255.1 Acidobacteriaceae bacterium
GCAAGAGCAAGAGCAAAGGCAAGGGCAAGAGCAAAGGCAACGGCAAGGGCAAGAGCAAAGGCAACGGCAAGGGCAAGAGCAAAGGCAAAGGCAAAACCAAAGGCAAAGGCAGCGGACAGGAGTGTCCGCTCTACACGAACAGTCCGGCAATTCGCGGCGGGATAAGACTCTGGCGCGCCGGTTCCGTCCCGCGTACACTTCTTCGCAATGGCCGCCAACGCCGAATTCGCCGTCTCCCGCATCGTCTCCGTGAACCCGGCGACGGGCGCGGTTTTGGGCGAACTCGACAGCGCCGGTCCAACCGAAGTCCGCGCTGCGGTGGCTCGAGCGCACGCCGCGCAGCCGGACTGGAACGCCTGGGGCATCCGCAATCGTGTCAAAGTATTGCGCCGCTTCCAGCAGATTCTCCTCGCCCACAAGACCGACATCGCGCGGCGCATCACGCTGGAAGCCGGCAAGCCCGTGGTCGAAGCGCTTGTCACCGAAGTGCTGGTCGTGCTCGATGCAGCGCGCTTCCTGATCGACAACGCCTTCGCGCTCCTGCGCGAAGAAAAGCTGCCGCACGGAAATCTCGCGCTGAAAACCAAATCAGGACGCATTCTGCACGAGCCCTATGGCGCGGTCGGAATCATCGCGCCCTGGAATTATCCTTTTTCGATTCCGGCGACGGAGGCGCTGGCGGCTCTGGTGGCGGGAAATGCGGTCGTGCTCAAGCCTTCCGAGTTGACGCCGCTGATTGCGCTCGAACTGCAGGCGCTGCTGCGCGAGGCCGGGGTCCCCGACGACGTTTTCCAGGTGCTCCCCGGCGAAGGTGAAACCGGCGCGGCGCTGGTGAAGAGCGCCATCGACAAACTGGTCTTCACGGGAAGCGTCGGCACGGGCCGGCGCATCGCGCAGATCGCCGCCGAGCGGCTGCTTCCGGTGGTGCTGGAACTTGGCGGCAAGGACCCCATGCTAGTGCTCGAAGACGCCGACATCGACTCCGCATCGAGCGGCGCCGTTTGGGGAGCTTTTGTGAACGCGGGGCAGACCTGCTTGTCGGTCGAACGCTGCTACGTGCATCGCAGTTTGTATGCAGCGTTTGTCGATGCCTGCTGCGAGAAGGCGCGCAAGCTGCGCGTCGGCAATGGCCTGAATCCGGCTACCGAAATTGGTCCCATGATCCACGAGCGGCAAGTGCGCGTGGTGGAATCGCAGGTGAAGGACGCGACCGACCGCGGCGCTCGCCTGCTGGCCGGCGGCACGCGGCTGCGTGAGCTTGGCCCAACCTTCTTTGCGCCCACCGTGCTCTCCGGCGTGGATCACACCATGCGGGTAATGCGCGAAGAGACGTTCGGCCCAGTGCTGCCGATCGCGCCGTTCGCCGACGATGCCGAGGCCGTGCGCTTGGCCAACGATTCCGATTACGGATTGGCCGCCAGCGTTTGGACGCGCGATCGTGTCCGCGGCGAGCGCCTAGCTCGCCAGATCGACGCCGGCACGGTGATGGTGAACGATGTGGTGTCGTGTTTCAGCATCAGCGAAGCTCCGCACGGCGGCGTGAAGTCGAGCGGCCTGGGCCGCACGCATGGACGCTGGGGTCTGGAAGAAATGGTGCGCGTGAAGTATGTCGACAGCGACCGGCTCCCGCGCATGAAGAAAATCTGGTGGTTCGGCTATGGCGGCGGATTCGCGGGCGAGATGGAAGGCTTCCTCGACCTGCTGTATGCCCGCCCGCTGCGCGAAAAATTAAAAGCCGGAGCCCGCGCAGCCGCAGGGCTGTGGCGGAGAAAATTGTAGGAGTGGACCCGCTGCGAGCTACGAGCTGCGAGCGAGCCTGAAAGTGTGAAGTTGTTTGCTCGAAGCTCGTGGCTCGCAGCTCGCAGCCGTCCCTGATTCGAGCGACAAGAAAGCAGACCAGCCATGACCGACTCCCGCGCCTTCCTGCGCCACACCCTCGCTACCATCGCCTATCGCGGAGCGAAAGCCGTCCGCAACCCTGGACCGGATTTTGCCGAATACGGGGCCCCCGAAAGTTCGCGCACGCCGGCGAAAATTCTCGCGCACATGGGCGATCTGATGGACTGGGCCCTCGCCATGTCCGACGGCCGCCAGGAATGGCACGATTCCGCTCCTCTCGCGTGGGAAAAAGAATGTGAGCGCTTCTTCGCCGCCTTGAAAAAGTTCGACGACTACCTGGCGTCGGAAAAACCGCTGCAGGCTTCCGCCGAACAATTATTTCAAGGACCAATCGCCGACGCGCTCACCCACATAGGCCAACTCGCAATGCTGCGGCGGATGGCCGGTGTCCCGTTGAAAGGCGAAAACTATTTCGTAGCCGAAGTAACCGTAGGACGCGTCGGTGCGGATCAGGCGGCGCCGCACAAGGAATTTTGACTGAGGGGAGTCTTGTAGATCGCTTGAGCTTAGTTCAAAGTCCGATACTTGGCGTAATCTGATTACAATAGAGGCCATTCTGGGTTGTTCTAAAATTAGGCATGAGCCGTATCATCATAGCTGTATTGTTCGCTGCCACATCGGCTGCCTTTGCTCAGTCCGCGCGCACCATATGGCAACCGCCCACTCTAGATCTTCCAGACGCGCTTCCGCAGCCAACTATTTCCAAAGAGATGATTACGAAACTGCGGGTAGCAAAGATGCAGGTCATTCTCGAAGAGACGCCACTCAAGGATGTCCAAAAGAGTCTTGGAGGAACCATTGGATCACGTGGTGACGCGAGTGAAGCGCTTCAATGGCTCTGCTTTCACGGCTCAGACGCGAAGGGGCGATGGGCACTCTGGCTCGAGAGCAGTGAAATGGGTGGGGGCACCGTCGATGGTTTTGCTTGGCAACGAATAGCCAAAGAGGCAACTTTAGATCGCCGATGCGGGACACAAGATGCTGAGATCGATTTGCCTATTCGGCTTGCCATCGGCTCAACAGAATCGGAAGTGCGCGGGAATCTCGGTACGCCTACCGCTAAACATCGCAACACACTGATCTTTGATCACGAACACCAAGAGACGGTCCGCAACGAACCCTTTACTGCATCGAACACCGTGTATATAGAACTTCGCGGTGGCGTGGTATGGACTGTCCAAGTGTGGAAAATCACTAGCAACTAGTGTCGTACATGATTGTTGTTAACTCGCCATATCACTAGCATCCGCTGACCAAGCGATTTTCACTGCCATAAAGAAACCAGCCCCGAAGCTAGTAATTTCGGGGCTGGCGGGTTGCGGTCGGTTTTGGCGATCTTACTTTCCGACCAGCACGGGCTCTCCCGGCACTAGATGCTCCACGTTCAGGCCGAGCCCCTCAGCGACGCCGCGGCCATACGCCGGGTCCGCCTTCAGAAAGTGCCCAATCTGTCTTTCCTGAATCGCTTTGGGCACCGTCTTCATGCTGCCGACGATATTAGCGATCAGGCGTTTCTGAGCATCCGGCTTCAGCAGGCGGAAAAGATTTCCGGCCTGCGTGTAGTCGTCATTGCCTAGATGATGATCGAAGCGATCGAGTGTCCCCGTGAGCGGACGCGGGCGTTCGCGATACTCGGCGTTCTCCATGGGTCCGTGGAAGCTGTTCGGTTCGTAGTTAGGCGCCGATCCGCCGTTTCCGTCGAAGCGCATGTGGCCGTCGCGGTGATAGTGCATCACCGGACACTGCGGCTTGTTGACCGGCAGCGCATCGTAGTTGACGCCGATGCGGTAACGGTGGGCGTCAGGATAGGAGATCAGGCGTCCCTGCAGCATCTTGTCGGGNNGGCCAAACCTTGGTGAGGTCGAAAGGATTGATGGAATAAGTCTCCGCTTCTTTTTCCGGCATGATCTGAATGCTCACGCGCCACTGGGGGAAGTCTTCCCTGGCGATGGCGTCGAAGAGATCGCGTTGCGCGTAGTCAGGATCTATGCCCCTCATCGCCGCCGCGTCTTCGCCCGTGAAGTTCTTGATTCCCTGTTTCGTCTTGAAGTGATACTTCACGTAAAAGAGTTCGTTGTTGGCATTGATCAGGCTGAAAGTGTGGCTGCTGAAGCCGTCCATGTGGCG